>JAQVQU010000021.1:14427-18291 GCA_028701415.1 Clostridia bacterium
AGTATAAAGACGAGCTAGAAACTGAGCAAAAAATCTATGACATGCTGTCTTCTGGAAGGAGCGCAAGGTCAGCTGAATTCACTAAAGAGGAATTGCCTTTTGTAGATTCGCTCTTCCTTTTGACAACTAAAAAAGTTATATATTGCGCTAACATATCTGAAGACTCTGAAGAGGACAATGATTATGTTAAAACCGTTAAGGAATATGCAAATAAAGAAGGCAGTGAGGTAATTGTTTTGAGGGCTCAACTTGAAGCAGAACTAGCCGCACTACCCCCCGAGGAAAGAGAGGAATTTGTAAAAGAACTTGGTATAGGAAGCACAGGTCTTGACAAGCTAATTAAGAGTTCTTACAAGCTCCTAGGTCTCATGAGCTTTTTAACTGCTGGAGAGAAAGAAACAAGAGCTTGGACAATTCCGATTGGTACAAAAGCCCCTCAAGCAGCAGGCAAAATCCACTCAGATTTTGAAAAAGGTTTTATCCGCGCTGAGATTGTCGACTATCAAACCCTACTTGATTGTGGTTCGTTTAACGCAGCAAAGGAAAAAGGGAAGGTCAGATCAGAAGGTAAGGATTACGTAGTACAGGAAGGAGATGTGATCTTGTTTAGGTTTAATGTTTAACCTAAAAATATCACTTTCTAAATTTTGAGATACCCCCTAAAATGCAATAATAGTTAATTTCTGCTATAACAAAAACTCTATTTTTTACAAAAATATGTATTTCACTTTCCCAGACTAAATTCTCCTGCAGATTCCTTCCGAGACTAACTTCCACCTTTCCCATACTAACTTCCACCTTTCCCATACTAACTTCCACCTTTCTCATACTAACTTCCACCCTTCTCATACTAACTTCCATCTTTCTCATACTAACTTCCACTGCGGGTATCACTGTGGAACTTACTTTGGGAATTTACTAAAAATAACTTAATCCCCCCATTTTCCCCATTATTCTTTTTTGCTTGAAATTTAGTATCTCCTAATATATAATACATATATGTATGCGCGACTTATGCGGTCGCATTGGAGTGGAGATGGCGAGAAACCTGGCATATAATCAGCAACCCCTCACAACAGCAAAGATGTTTACTGCCTCTTGGACCGAAAGGGACGAGGCCATTTTAGTTGAGCTTTTAAACCGAAAAATTAAGGAAATGCGCTTCGAGATAAAAAAAGCAGAATCGCCCTATGCTCGAAACAAATTAAGGCATACTAGAGAAGAATATAGAAAACTCCTTGATAAAATTGAACGTGGGGATTATGACCCAGATATTTTGGCTGCAGAGCTTAAAACCCATCACGACTACAATAAACAAATAGATGAAAAAAGAAACAAAAAGCTTGGCAAATATGCTGACGCATATGCTGATGTAGACTTCGATTTCGGAACATACTTTTCAAAAGCAAGGTATTTTGGAGCTGGATTACCGATTATAATGATAGTCCTATTGCTTTTATTCGTAGCTGTTATTTTGTCCTCCGTATATTTAACCTCTGCTCAGCTTGAGACAGTCGAGTATCAGTTATCTTTAGATAGCAGAGTAACCCTAACCTCAATTGGATATTTTAAACTTGAATCGGGGCCAAATGATTTTAACGTTCCTAACGATGGCAAATGGCCTAAAGGATCCTTCACTTACCCTGAGCAAGCTCTTGAGTATGGCGAAGTATATAAAGACCAGGATTCTTTCCAACCAAATAAGGTTCTTCTACACGACGATCTGGGAATGAATGCTATAGATATAACCGTTGTGGATGTAATAAAAGCGTTATTTAGAACTCAACTTTTCAGCCAAAATCGGGTAGATGTTATAGAGAATCTGGATGCAATGCAAGGGTATAGTTGGTACTATATGCGTTACATAAGAGACAGAGCCGAAGACATTGAAATAGTCAAAGGCGAAGATGGTAAATATAACATGGTTGCAATAGTAAAGAGAATCGCAACTTTTGGAACCATTTACAGCTTAGTCCTTATGATTCTAGCCTGTGCTATAGAGCTTTTCATCAATATTGGTCGTCTCTTTAGTTATACTTCCAGAAGAGTTCATTTCTTCCCGATTCTAATTGTAATCTGTGGGATTGCCACCCTGATCTTCCCTGCTTTCCTTGAGATAGAAGCATTAACGGGAGAGGCCTTAACAACCGCTTTCACAAACTACTTCACGGTATTTTGGGCAGACTTTGTAAACGGTGCATCAATGATTACTTTCAATATGTTCTTTGCAATACTGCTAGCAATCCCAATGGTAATGTCCTTTATGCCTCTGTTCTTCAAGAACAGGCCGGCAAAGACAGTTGCGTTTGTACCAAAAGGAAACAAGGCTCATACATATGCCGGAAACTCTGCTCCAACTAGACCAGGGCAGCCGGGGGCAAAAAGAGTACCTCAGCGTGGCCCAATCGCTGTTGCTGGATCTAAACCAGGATATTCGCCAAGATACCCCGGTCGATAACTAATCACAATACGGAGAGCCGAAATGCTCTCTTTTTTTTACGACTCTACTCTTATCTCGAAGAAAATACTTTAATTTAAACTGCTTAATATCTAGTTAGTTTTCTTGTTATAGAGTTTCCCCGATTATTATCAATATTCCCACACAATCTTATTCAACCCTCCGTTATTATCAAAATTTTAATTTGCCGAAATAGAATTGAAAAGTTCGATTACAATATTACGTATAATCTCCTCTAATCCCCCGTTATTATCAAATGCTTGTCATTTTACTCCTTTAAACATATAATGTTTAGACAAGAATATACTAAAATAAAGGGAATAATCATGTTTAACTCTCTAAAAAAAGATATAGATTCAGCGATGCAAAGAGACCCTGCAGCCAGGTCCAGATTTGAAGTTTGGTTGACCTATGCGGGAGTAAAAGCATTAAGATCATATAGACTCGCTCATTGGCTATACAAGAAAAAGATGTTTCTTTGCGCTCGAATAGTTAGTCAAAGTGCTGCAAGAAGAACAGGAATAGAGATTCACCCAGCAGCAAAAATTGGAGAAGGTCTGTTTATCGATCACGGACATGGAATAGTAATTGGTGAAACAGCTGAAATCGGAAATAATGTCACGCTATACCAAGGAGTAACCCTTGGAGGAACGGGTAAGGGAACTGGAAAACGTCATCCTACTATTATGGACAACGTTATGATATCAGCTGGAGCAAAAATACTGGGCCCAGTTACGATCGGCGAAGGCAGTAAAGTCGGAGCAGGTTCGGTTGTTTTAAAAGATGTCCCCCCACACTGCACTGTTGTCGGAGTCCCCGGAAGAGTTGTAAGAATGAGAGGGGAAAAATTTACTGATATGGATCAATTTGTCCCTGACCCAGTACTTGAAGAATTTGCCAGAATAAATAAAAGGCTTTCGGAAATCGAAAAGAATGTTGGAATCTCTGCCTGCAAGTATTCAATTAGTTCAGAAATAGCTAATCAACCTAATTACTCTACAGATAATGATTCGAAAATTACTACTGCTCAGCCAAAGTGTGAGGATCCAAAATAACTAATCAACCTAATTACTCCTGCTCAGCCAAAAGTGTGAAGAGCCAAAATAACTAATCAACCTAATTACTCTACAGAAAATGCTTCAAAAATTACTCCTGCTCAGCCAAAAGTGTGAAGAGCCAAAATAGTCCGGCTAAATTACATTTCTATTTAATATCCACCCAAACTTCCGTTTAAGGAGGCATAATGCTAAAATTTTATAACACTTTAACCAGAAAAAAGGAAGAGTTTTCCCCGCTGGATGGGAATACTGTTAGGATGTATTCTTGTGGACCAACAGTATATAACTATGCTCATATAGGAAATCTCCGCACATATATTTTTATGGATTTAATCCGCCGTGCCCTTA
>JAQVQU010000021.1:18391-20909 GCA_028701415.1 Clostridia bacterium
GAAGAGTTTTCCCCGCTGGATGGGAATACTGTTAGGATGTATTCTTGTGGACCAACAGTATATAACTATGCTCATATAGGAAATCTCCGCACATATATTTTTATGGATTTAATCCGCCGTGCCCTTAAGTTTGAAGGATACAGGCTTATCGGAGTAATGAATATTACAGACGTAGGACACCTGCTAGCAGACAGCGATGATGGCGAAGATAAAATGGTAAAAGCAAGCAGAGAACAAAAAAAGACCCCCTTAGAAATTGCAGAATATTATTCAAAAATTTTCTTCGAGGATATTGAAAAACTCAATATTAGTAAACCCGAGATAATAGCAAAAGCAACAGACCATATTGGAGAAATGATCTCCCTGGTTAAAGATCTTCAAGATGCGGGAATAGCTTATGAAACCTCTGATGGCATATACTTTGATATTTCTAAATTCCCAAGATATGGTTGTCTCAGTGGAAAAAACAGAGAGGAACAAGTAGCGGGAGCAAGAGTTGAAGTAAATACCGAAAAGCATAATCCGGATGATTTTGCAGTCTGGAAAAAAGCAGACCCCTCTCATATTATGCAGTGGGAGAGTCCCTGGGGAATGGGATACCCTGGTTGGCATATAGAATGCTCGGCTATGAGTAGAAAATATTTAGGGGATTATTTCGACATCCACAGTGGAGGAGTAGACCACATCCCAATTCATCACGAAAATGAGATAGCTCAAAATGAAGCAATAACCGGAAAGCAATCAGTTAGATTTTGGATGCATGGTGAATTTATGCAAGTAGACGGTGGAAAAATGAGTAAATCACTAGGAAATATTTACACTGTTTCTGATTTAGAAAAAAGAGCATATGAAGCACTTGATTTTCGTTTCTTCTGTCTCGGAGCTCATTACAGGAAGAAATTAAACTTTACTTTTGAGGGGATGGATGCCGCGAAAACAGCTAGGCAACGTCTAAATCAATCTCTTCTTCAACATAAACTTAGCTCCACATCCACAAACAAGGATACTCTCGATATCTATCGCAAAAAATTCAAACACGCGCTCGAGGATGATATCAATGCTCCCAAAGCACTTGGGATATTATTCGACTTAATTAAAGAAGAAAAATCAATTGATATATATAAATTATCCTTGGAATTTGATTCATTTCTAGGGCTTTCCCTTGACAAGTTAAAAGAAGAAAAGAAAGAAGAAGAACTTATTCCTGTAGAGATAAAAGATCTTGCAGAGTCCCGCTTAGAGGCAAAAAAACAAAGAAATTTTGCCCTTGCTGACGAACTTAGAGGAAAGATTAATATTCTAGGCTATTCCATTGCTGATACTAAAGAAGGATATACTATTACGAAAATTTAGAAATGTTTGGACTTGGTTAATATCTCCACTTTCTGCAAACAAATGGACTCTACTATGAATCCAATAAAGAAAGAAGAAGACAATGATTAAATGTAATATATGCAATGTAGAAATTCTCTCACCCGGGAAAACCTGCCCACTTTGTCACGCCCCTTTGGATATTCCGGAAAATGAAGATGGGAGAAACAAGTGCTTCCCTGATAGGGGTTTTGTGCGGGCTACTTACATGTATAGGCTGGATAAATACTTCCTGCCTATTGCATTTATACTTGATTTGATTTTTATTCTTTGGGAAGGATTTTCAACTAACTGGAATATTAAAATTGCCTGGATACCTATGGCTGTTTTCTTAGATATTTTTTATTGGCTCAGGATTCGCCATTATATTCATAAATACTTTTCCACTCAAATACTCACCCATATGGTTGGACTATGTGTTATTGCACTGTCTACTCATTACCTTTTAAACGATCCAAGAATAATATATGAATATATGTTTCCTTCAATTATTATTCTAGCTTATATAGGAATGGCCATATATGTATTAATCAATACCAGAAGCCCCAAAAAATACATCGTAGCAGTGTTGATTTTAGGAATAGTTGCGATTGTACCCCTATTTCTTAGCTTTATGTACGGTGCGAATTTCTACGTTTTATCCGCTCTTACCGCAACAATGGGGGCTTTAACCGTCGCCGCTGTATTAATCTTTGGGCTAGCAAGAGTAGTCTGGGAAATCAAGAAAATTTTTCATATATAATTTCCGAACGCTTTCCTTTTTTGAGTTTTTAGAAGATTCTATGATTATAGATAATCTGGGATTCAACAGGCTTAAAATAGATATAAACCACAAATATTCAAAACAGTTGACATCCTTTTTTAATGTTGTTAATATAGAAAAGCATTGTCGCGGGGTGGAGCAGTTGGTAGCTTGCCGGGCTCATAACCCGGAGGTCGAGTGGTTCGAATCCCTCCCCCGCTACCATTTTTTTTGTGGCGGCGTAGCTCAGCTGGTTAGAGCAGCCGGTTCATACCCGGCAGGTCGTGGGTTCGATTCCAACCGCCGCTACCAAGTAAATACTAGGGCCTCATCGTCCAATCGGTTAAGACACCGCCCTTTCACGGCGGCAACAGGAGTTCGAACCTCCTTGAGGTCACCACACTA
>JAQVQU010000022.1 GCA_028701415.1 Clostridia bacterium
CCTGAGAGCCGTTAAGAAAAATTGTTGCTTTTTCGGCATCCTCTAAAGCTAAATAGGTATCCTTAACCTCGATTTTACTATTTATTATAAACTTCAGTTTTATACTGTGTTCGGGTGGAGTTTTCTCTGAAATCCAAGGTTGACTCGATTTTCCACTTCTTTTCTTATATCCACATTTTTTTCTGCAAATATTATCCAGGTGCAATAACTCGTATTTGTTTCGGGAAAAACCACCCTTATCAAGAGCATAATAAGCCCTGTCAAGAAGTAGGACATTGGGTTCGGAAATAGAATAATCAAAAGGCTCATCCAATGGAAGAGTTTTTGCGAAAACAGGCTTATTTTCTTTATTGTCCTTTTCCTCTTTATCTAGGCGCAGAAGAATGCTGTCATGATTATTCATATCTGTATTGATAAATGTATATCCATTCTCAGCTATCGCCACTACTGGGATGATATCACCACTGAGTGTGTCCCATATAGATCCTTTCCATTCCCCTTTGACTTTTATCATTAGGTTCTGTTTTTTTGATTCGCCTAATTCCTTTTCCACTCTTGAGAGAAATAACCACATTGCGTCATTATCTTCTCTTAGTTGGCATATTATATTGTTGGTGTGTTTTCCTTTTTCATAAATCCCATAAAGCCTGTTACTTTCAAGTGCTTCAAGTATTTCTTTCTCTTTAAATCTGATCTGGATAGATTTTTTTGCAAGTTCCTTTGATCTATTTGAGGGTATTCCATTTTCGAATTCCGGGACATCCCCAACAAACACAACTTTTCCCCCCTTGCTTTGGAAATCCTTTAATCTGTCTATAGTAGAAGTCCTTAGTGTAATGCAGTTTGGGACCAGGACCGTTTTATATTCCATATTGCCCACTTTTAGAGGGTAATTACCTTCAGTATTAAGCTCGGGTAAAGTCGATTCCGAGATAAAATCAAAGTCCAACCCCGCTCTTAAAAGTAAATCTGTAATTTTCGTAAACTTTCTGTCATATCTGTCGCAACGTGATTTCGTATTGGAGTTTCCATATAGCGACCAGAAACTTTCGATCGGATGAATTACCGCAATTTCAGTAAGTGGTCTGCCCCTTGTCAGAGCAGTATTAACCCTAGCAAAATGGTCCTCAAGATACTTGAATTTTTTATACCAGGGAGATTGATAAAAAATTGAGGCAGGATAGTCTCTTTTGGAAAAACCCTTCATAGACATAAGACTCAGATGCGGGACCCTTAATGTTACCCCCAACGCTGCTTGCCAATCCCCTCCTATTTTGTATTTTCTAAAGTCGCTGTCCCATCTTGACACTCCGTACAATTCGCTTAACATTCCCTCCCTTCCGTATTGGCGAAGAGCTGATTGGGCTTGTTTTGCGGTTGTGAACTCAAACCTTCCTCCCAGCATATCTATTCCGGGAATTTGAAACCCTCTGTATTGTCTCATCGCATCAGCAACTGATTGAGTTTGGGTGCTGAGCTTTGGCTCTTCCATAAGGTGGCCGGTAAGAGAAATGCCCATTTCTTCACAACGCTTCCCTAAATTGTCGGAAAAAGCATTTGCAAACCTTTCAGCTAAATGGTCAAAATAATGATAACGTACCTGTGAAAAAGTATTTTTATTCCAAAATAATTCAGGAAGTCGATCTAATAAAGAATAACCATAGGTGCTTACGAATGTATTATCAAAATCATCTGTCAACGGTCTGCATTCGCTTTGAAAAGGCAAAAGAAATTCATGATGCTTAAATCTATGAAACTGTGGCTCATCGGTAAAGATTGATTTTATTTCACGACCAAAGAATTCTCCTACGTTCTCTTGATAGGTTCGATAAGTAATCTCAGCAAAATAGTCTATTGCTTCTTTATTTAAAGTATCCACATAGGGAGTATTATTCAAAAAGCTCCTTGGGGGTTCTGTCTCTAGATATGCATACCATTGAATCCCCGCTGATCCTTCTTCATCTGAAAGCCTTTTATAGCTAATGAGTTTATTTCCACATGTACATACATGATATCTTCCAAGAAGAAGCTTCCCTTTAAGAAGTTTTCCATCCGGATCGGTTATAGGTTCATCTTTTGATTTCCTTGTAGTAAATCGTAAAAATCGTGCCGAGTATCGCGGATTCTTTGTTACTATTCCTCCCGCATATCCTGAAGGCCACCTGTCCTCATCATATAAATAGAGCTGCATGCCCATTTTTTTTGCTTCTTCGGCCGATGCTCGAATACAGCCGTTAAAATCCTCTCCGAGGTATTCGGTATCTAGTCCGGAACGAACATGTGCATGGTAACCTCCAAATCCCATTTCCTGGAAAATATGGGTCTGTGAAATGACCTCTTCTTTATCTAATTCACAATTCCATGCCCAAAAAGGCGCCCCTCTATATTCGTTAGAAGGATTTTTAAAGAGTTCTTTATCCAAAATTTTTTCAGAATTCTTAGGATATAACATATTATTCTAAATACCTGCTCAGGAAAATAATAACATATATTACTTTATTCTTCGCTATTAAATACTTCCTCAGTAAAGTAAAAACATATATTACTTTATTCTTCGGTCTTCAATACTTCCTCATCAACCGGGTCCGGAAAAGCTAATTTAACGTCTCTTTCCGCACGGAGCTGTTTAAGTTCCTCTAGAATATCCTCTTTTCGTTTTCCGGTGTAGTTATCAAAAAGCATAATTAACCCAGGTATTATATTCCCAAGTGTCCCGGGGACAGCTACAAGATAGAATATACCCTTGAGCGTTTCCGGTGTCTGAACCGCTTGTACCGTTACTCCATCAACTACAGATGCACTTACATATCCAATAAGGCCAAGTCCCGCCGGGAGAAGAACACTGGTCCACAAACTGTTTATTCTCAGTGCCATTGAATGCAGAGCAAAAACCATACCATCGCTTCTTACAGGGGTGCCATATTTCTTCCAAGTTTTCCATTCCATATATTCAGTACTGTCTGCGAGCAATATCCTTTTTGCGGATCGCATAAGCCCATTCGGAAAGCCCGAAATTGCTATCAGTATACCAACAAGCCATATATATTTGTATCCGCTTAAAAGCAATATTCCATAGCACAAACCTGAATAAAGGTAGCTAAATACGACCATATTTCTGGAAGTTATCTTATTCCCAATCACAGGGACCAATAATATTCCCACATATGTCAAGCCTACACTTACTGCACCTACTACTGTTGAAAGCCAGAATGCATTTAGGGTCTCAAGATAAAAAAACGCCAGAGCACCATAACATATTTTTCTGATAGAATCAGCTATCTCGCTTGCAGTTACGACTAGCAGAGGTCTGTTATGAATCAAAGCTTTAGCATTGAGCGATACTTTGGGTTTTTTAATGCTTATTGCAGGATTTCTCTCTTTAAGAGTAAAATACGGCATAATCATACTCGCCATTCCTAACACCCCGAAAATCAACGCTCCGATTAAATAAATATTTTGTTGAGCAGAAAAATCGTTTTTATACATACTGATGAATATGGGTATAACCCCTCCGGGTAAAGTAGTGCCCAAACAGGATGCCAGTTCAGCTAAGGAATAAAAATTCTTTCTATCTTTAGGGTTTCCACACATACGGACAGACATAGTATTAAGACTGAGTCCATACAACGAACCCGAAACGACATAGGTTATATAAAAACAAACAACCCACAAAATTCTAATGTTCATACTCTGAGCGGGGATAACATAAAGCAGTATTGATGTTATAGCAAGTGGGAACGGGGTAATCAGAAGGAAAGGCCTTGTTAAACTTCTGGAATTTTTCCCTAAACCTCTGTCAAGAATTGTCCCTGATATAGGTTCCATTACTATAGTAATAATCTGTGCTACCAGCATTAGAACCGTGACTACAGCCATTTCTATTCCGACATATCTTGTTAAAAAAAGAACAATAAAAGTTCCCACCATGTCTTGGCCCATATTACTACCAAAACAACCCGCGGAAAATCCAAATTGCTCTTTTAAAGTAAATGATGGGTTGGTAGCCATTTTTTTAATACTTTCTTTTAACCTGATGAATGGATTTTTAGGATTTGACATTATTTTAACCGCCTTTTAAAATGATTTGGGCCAAAGGACTGGTGTCCTACGATATGTTTTTCCTTATAAAAAACCTAGTTAATATTTTCTTAACAGAATTATATTTTTTCTCTTCAGTTTGAAGATAAGATCATTTTTTTTGATTATATAGTGTTATTAATTTTTCAGCCAATCAGCAAGAACATCCTTATTACATTCAATCATTTCTTGAAATAGTGCTCTTTGTTTATCTTGGGTCAGACGTGCTACGGAAGGGTCTCTCATGAATACCTTCAATAAACCTTCTTTGTCATTTTCAAAAAAAGCTTTTACATAGTCTCTTTGATTCTCTGCATGCAAAATTTCCCTGTTTCGCAGAAAATCGTTTTGAATCTCCCCCGCACAAATGGGCTCAATTTTCCCTTCTGAAAACCTTGCATTAGTCTCAACTGCAGTTCCATATGGAAGCCCGGGTGCTTGGCCAAGATTGGGGATGTTTACATTTGATACAATATCCCCCAGACCACTTAAGGCTATAAGCTGAAGAACACCTTCTTCCCCGCTTGATTTAATTCTGGTTTTCAAAAATCCTGACGCTTGCAGTTTAAGCTGGTTACGCTTCAAAAAGTCTCTAAGGAGTCTGTTTCTAACGGTAGTAAGAATAAATCCTGACTTCCCATAATGTTTCTTTCCAATAGGAAGATAACTATCGGGAACAAACTCAGAAAGATGTCTATCTCCTGCCGCACCAAATACTCCATATTTTTCAAAAATATCAAATTTTACAATGTTATTCAGAAAGGGAGAACGCCATTCCTTAAACATAGGAACAAATGCCTTATATATAGGCATAATATCCTTATCCTTGTATTTGGCTTCGTTAATTAACGTAAAATGATTTACTCCCTGTACATTGGGGTGAATCTCATGTCTGTCCGTATTAGGATGCTTGAAAGATGTAAATTTAATATTTGCTCTGCGAAGTGCTCTTTTTACTTCTTTGAGGTTACTCTCCATGAAGTATTTTTGTCCTACCTCATCAAGTGAATTGAACAAATCAAGTACCCCCGCAATCAATTTTTGGCTGCTGTATACTTCGTGGCAACACCCAAAAGCTTTTATTTCTGGAAAGCTGGTATAGAGAGCATTAACACACATATCCAGAGGATTTGTGTAGTTTATGACCCAAGCTAAAGGACAGCATTCCTTAATCTTTTCTCCAAAAAAGAAGAAATAACCCAGTGTCCGCAAAGCTCTTGAATACCCGCCAGGGCCAACAGTATCCCCAACTGGTTGATAGATACCATACCTCTCTGGATAATGCACATCCCAATGCATATTATGAAGAGAATACGGAAGGATAGATATCAAAACTATATCTGCACCAGTGAGAGCTTTCTCAATATTTGGCTCTACTTCACAACTCCATTTTGATTTAACCTTATCTCTGTTTTGGGAAACCATTCTTGAAAAACACTTCTGGTTAAGCAGAGCCGCATCATTATCTATATCATAAAGACGAATGATTCCTTCAAGTTTGTCCTGAATCAACAAATCGGAGAAATATTTCTGAGCCCAATTTTTGCTTCCACCACCAATATATGCTATGGTTACTTGCTTCATTGCTCCTCCAAAAAACCTCTTATTTCTTGTATGTTATCACAATAGTTATTGCTTTTCTATATAACTAATAGTATTTATGCAGATAATTACATATATATTAATTTAGAAAACAATACTAGTTTTTTATTAGTCCTACCATATTTCCAAACTAGTTTTTAATTAGTCCTACCATATTTCCAATATACTTTCTCTTCTACGTATTTTCTTATAAGTCTAAATTTTTGGGCAGGTAAATTAGTGGAGTGTGTTCATGCAATTTTTAAAAAAATCCCAGTCTATATACTACTTCAAACAAATTATTAGTTTGCCACCTTGTATTATGTCCTTAGGGGTAATTTCATACTTTTCTAGCGGCTTACCATTCAAAGTAACTGATGACAAGTAGAACGCCTTTTCTCTCTCTCTTTTTACCTCAATAAAGAAGGGATTGTCTTGATTAATTACTGCTTTTTCAATTTGCGGGCAACCTATTAATATTCTGTTTGTGCCAATAATTGGGAACAAACCAAGTGCATTCCAAACATACCAAGAAGATAATCCACCAGAATCATCATTTCCGCACAAGCCCCCATCATCAATTTGGAATTGATTGGTTAGTATTTCATTCAACACTTCATTTTGTCTATCATGTCTGCCAAGTAATCCATATAGATACGGGGTTTCCATATCTGGTTCGTTATTTAAGCCCTCAAATCTCCTTACCTTATTCCCATATTTATTTGCTGCCCATGGAAGGGAAAAACTTCCAAACCTTTTACATCTCTTTCCATTATATCCAAAGAAACTATCCAAGGCTCTAAGTAACTCCTCTTTGTCAGAAAAGGTGATTCTTTGATCGGTACTTGCGCTTACTCTAAAACTATAATTGACATTGCTCCCTTCATAATATCTTGCGCCTTCTGTTTTAAGAAGCACTCCCTTTTCATCGAATATCCCTTTTAAAAGCTCCTTTATCTGCTCTTCGATTTTTTCTTCCCCTAAGTCTGGGTTTGCGTTCTTAATAGAGAAGAAAGCATCTGCTATGTCTAAATTGAAAGTATAATTTGGTTTTATTGGTAACCCCTTTCGTATATGAAAAAGTATATCCTTTTTTCTTTGCAAAAGAATATCGGAATATTTATACTCAACGCCGTAGATCTCAGCAGTATTTATTAGAATGTTTGCGATACAAGCTGATTGTTCACTAAATCCATAAGATTTATCATTTAAATGCTTAGAATTATGGAAAAACCCTTCTTCAGAAAAGAGAGTTGTTAGTCCTTTGACAATATCCGAACCATAATCGGGATAGAGCAAAAAAATCAACGGAATCTGGGTTTTATACATATCCCACAGTGTCAAAAAATCAAATACTCTACCCTCTTTATTGTAGATAAATGGGCGTTTCAAACAATGATATAAGGAAGTATAGAATAATCTTTCTACCCTACTTGACGCCTCTATGTCTATTTTGTTGAGTAAATCCATCCATTTTGTTTGAACATAGTTTTCTTCTTCTATAAAACTTTGCTCTGCTGAAATAAAACTATCAAATGAGTAAGCCAATTGAAAATCAACCTGATTTCCGGATAAGCAAATCTCATTCTCATCTATTTTCTCAATAGATCCTTTACGTAGCTTAATGACCCAGAATATCTTTATAGATTCATAATCTACATAAATTCGTAAGTATTCTCCATCCTGAACGATATTACTAGCATATCTTTTCGGTCGATAATTGTGATTTGACAAACCTGCATAACCAGGGATAATTCTGACTGGATGTTTGGATGTTATTGAGTATGCAACATAGTGACTTCCCATTTTTGCATCCATCTCATACTCTCTGGTTTTTATTTTATATCCATCTAATGCATAATTCTCATAGATAAGTGGTTCCATTTTGGGAGAGGGTTTAATTAAAAAATAATTATAAAAATTCTTTATATCCCCTGTCCCACTCGGGGCAAAATGAGTAATCCCTTTAATACTATTTTTGGAGATAAAACTCGAGGGTGAACCTGAAGTAGACCGGTTATATTTCCCATATCCCGTCGGGTATCCTCCCGAATAAGGAACTGAGCAAAAAGAGGAAAATGGCGGTTGCGGAGAGGGGGCAAGGTTACCTATATTCGGTTTATAAAAAAACCACCTTTCAGCTAATGAGCCGGCTTTTCTGCATGTAAAAGGCTCACTACCCCACTTATAGTTTATAATTGAATTATAATCTCTCATTTTCCCTCTCACGATATGTTCTCACAGTAATAGTCCTTAACTGCCTCGAAATAAGCGTCAATGTTATCCCAATCGGAATCAAATGGAATGTCACAGCCCGAACTGATTATGAAATTCGGATATACCGAGCAGCGTGTCAAAAGATCAATACTACTTGAATATATCTTATCTTTTGTCGAGTTTCTAAAATCAACAGGATTAATATTACCCATAACAATCACGTCACTTGGCATCCTCTTTAGTACCTCTTCCATATCGACCGCATTTCCAAAATGATATATATCTGCACCCAGTTCTTTTATCGAAGGTATAAGAGGAATGGTATTTCCGCAGTTATGATAAACCAAGACAAAGTCTTCATCGTTTACCTCTTCGAAAATGCGTTTTACATATCTGTTTGAAAACTCCTCGCAGAGTGTAGGTGACAACAATCCAGCAGCAGGCTCGGCCATAATAACCCCATCTGCACCAACTTTTTTAAAAGCATTAATGTAGTTGATTATGAATGTGGTGCATTTCTCCAAAAGCTTATGTACAGATTCTTCATCATCATAGCAGGCCATCATTAATTCGGTCATATCATACAACCTACCTGACAGCGAATAAGGTCCAATTACCCCGCAAAATACAGGGACTTCTGAAATCTGTTGTTTAGCCAGTCGAACACCTTCTATATATATTCCTGTGCGTCCCTTTCCAACCGGGGGTATCAAAACTTCATTTACTTCGCTTATATCCGAAATAATACCTTTTGTAACGGTAGGTATTTCCTGAGCAGAATATTTTATTTCCGCTCCAAATGCTTCTGCCTCAACAGATAAATCCATCATATTTAGCGCTGCTGAAACCTTACAACGATTTAATATGGCACTCATCCCTTCGACCTGTTTTTTACTATTAGTCACCAGCTCCAAAACACTTGATAAAGTCAAAGACGTAGAGGGGAAAGACAATATGGGCATAGTTTTATCTTTCTCAGAAATCATGTCTTTTATTATCTTTTTCATTTTCTCTCCCTAGAAACCTATGTACTCAATAAATGTATCATTAAATTTTACTTGTTCGTTAAGTTCGACAGGTTTTGAAAGTTTTACTACAAGTCTTTCATCTGCTTTTCCCTGAGCGCATAATATTGTCCCTTTCAAAGCAGCATTTGCAATAGATACACAACGATCAGTAAAAGCCCTTGGTATTATCCCGCAAATTGCTGCACTTTCAACAGAAATGTAGCTTGAAAAACCACCCGCCAGATAAACTTTATCTATCTCTTCATAAGAAGTCCCCGAGTTATCCAGCAGAGTTTCTATCCCGCTTCGTATTGCTGCTTTAGCAAGCTGGAATTCCCTTATGTCCTTTTGCGTTAATACAATATTATTGATAATAGGGAATCCTTTTTCTAGGGTAAGGTATCCTGTACTATCTATTATTCCATGTTTAATAAGTTCTGCTATTACATCGATCAAACCTGTCCCGCATAGGCCTATTGGTTTTTTACCTATATAATTAATTTCTGGAATACCACTCTCCCCAAGTCTGAAGCTGGTAATTGCACCTTCAGTTGCTGGCATTCCACAAGATATATTCGCTCCTTCGAAACAAGGCCCTGCGGCGGTAGAAGTTGTTATATACTCCTTGCTGCTAAAAACCGCTACCTCGGCATTAGTTCCAAAATCAATCCAGATACTCTTTTTCCCTTCCCTAGGAATTTGTGCTGTAACTAATCCTGCCGCTACATCACTTCCAACAAAAGAAGATATTCCCGATAAAGAAAGAACTTTACACTCAAAAGGAAATCCAATTTCCTTTGACTTACCTTCTTTTCTTTCTAAAAACCTTGCAGTATATGGGTGATACCCAAGCGTGGTACAATCCTCTCCCCAAAAAATGTGAAGCATTGTAGTATTCCCACATACGAAGATTTCTCTAACAGCCTTTAAAAAATACTTTTTAACAAGGTTATTAATGGCATTAGAAATAGAATCAATCAAAGGCCTTTTTAATGCTTCTGTTCCTTCTATATTAACCGCATTAATCCGGGAAATTACATCGGAGCCAAACCTGCTTTGAGGATTCTTGAAGGTGACGGTTTCCGTTACTCCATCCTCACCATCCAATAAAGCTATTGTCACCGTCGTAGTCCCTATATCCAAAGCAAAACATGCTTTATCTCCATGAAACTTTCCAGTCTCTTTTATACCTTGTTGGACATAAATATTCTCTTCCAAATATGGGATAAAAATTTCCATATTCTCAGTCAAAAATGTAGAGCAAGAGAGAATACCTATACCACTTTTTTCAACTAGGCACCTACCGCATGTTCCCTTTCCCCCACAGGTCAAAGGGAGATCATATCCATTTCTTAAAAGCACCTTCGAAAGTATTTCTCCCTCAGATGCTAAAATCTCTCTTCCATCGTTTTTGACTTTTATTACTATTTGCCTCATTTTTTCTCTTAGTTAACTTAAAGAATCTTTTTTATGGACCAATTTATAATGTTATTGCATAGACAACCGGTCTCTTTTTATTGGTTTAAACAAAACTTTTTTGCTACTTCTGCTGCGCTAGCCGCATCAGCCGTAAATGCATCAGCTCCTATCTTTTCTGCAAATTCACTTGTTAATGGCGCCCCACCAACCATAACTTTAACCTTATTGCGGATTCCCGCAGCCACCAATGAGTCAATTATCTCCTTTTGATTTGCCATTGTGGTGGTTAATAGTGCGGATAAGCAAACCAAGGCTGCTCCACTGCTCTTTACAGCTTCTACAACCTTCTTTCCATCGACATCAACCCCGAGGTCTATACACTCAATTCCAACCCCTTCTAACATCATTTTGACTAAATTCTTTCCGACATCATGCAAATCACCTTTTACTGTGCAAATTATGGCTTTGCCTATTGGCTTTACGCCCTCTTTTAAAAGAGCCGGCCGCAAAATCTCTGTACCTTTATTCATGGCACGTGCTGATATTAAAACTTCCGGGACAAAAATCTCCCCACTTTTAAACTTTGATCCAATAACCTCCATCGCTGGGATCATAGCCTTATTTAAAATATCCGCAGCTGAGACACCCGAATCAAGTGCTTCTTTTACGGCAAGCTGAATGTCCTTTGATTTTCCTTTCTGAATCAATTCGTTAACTGTTTGTAAATATTCCATTAAAATTCCCCCTTCCTTTTCTTTTAGATTTTAACATAGCTGTAATTACCATTATATATAAAAAATGGGATTATATACAAAAATCCCATATATTATATTCTTGCATGCATCTCTTTCTTAACTCAAACCTAATTATAAGTACGTTTAATAACTATTCCTGCTTAAGACCTAATATTTCTTTATTCAATGCAAATGCGGTTATGCATAGCAGGTGCGGTTTATTATTATCTTCTTTAAATCATCAGACAATTCATTGAAGTATGAGCAATACCCTGCCACTCTTACCATTAAATACTTATACTTTTCCGGGTTATTATATGCATCTATCAGGATATCTCTGCTTATAACATTGGGTTGGAATTGCATTCCACCTTTTGTCAAAAATACTTTGAAAATGCTTGCAAGATTTTCAATTCCCTCCTGTCCAGGGAATAAAGCCGAATCTATGTGGAAAGTAACTGTTGTGCCATTTGGGGCAAGATCCTTATAGTTAATTGCCGATACGGCATTTAGGGAAGACATTAAATTACTTTCTTCCATTCCATAGTGAGGGGTTACGCTATTTGCAAGAGGAACTCCCTTCAGTCTACCCGACGGTAAAGCCTGAGTCTTAAGACCATATCTATCATTGACATTCAAAGCATAATACCCAGCAACATATTTTCCGCCTCTGTCAGGAGTCGGGACATTCGCAAGTGCATCATTCCAAATCCCTAGCACTAGGTCTACCCATTTTGCGGGAACTTTCGAAGAATCATCTCCAAACTTAGGAATAGAATTGATGTCAGCAAGTATTTTTTGATTTTCTTCTCCCTCGTAATTTGAATCAACTGCCTTAATAATATCCAACATAGTGTATTTTTTCTCAGTAAACACCAGTTTGTCGATAGCATAGAGAGAGTCTGCGGCATCTGTTATACCTACACCTTGGATTCCGCTACTAATAAAGTCTGTACCCCCTTGATAAGCACATTTCCCCCTCCTTAAGCAACCATCATACAAAGATGATGCCAGCGGAGTTGTGAAGTCCTTTCCTAAAATTTCAATAATCCGTTGTTGGTCGGCTAATACTGAATTTGTAATTGCCTGCAATCTTTCCTTATATCTACTCAACAGCTCTTCCATTGAAGAGGGGGGATTGTAAACATACATTCCTTTTTTTATTTTACGTTTTTCAATGGATTTGTGTCTTAAGTTAACCATCATACTGCAATAAGGACATTTCTTATATTTCCCAAAGAAATAATCAAAAAACCTATCTATTACCAGCTTAAGATGTTCCTTGTTGCTGTAATTCCATAAGTCGTGTTCATGTCCTTTTATAGCTTGCAACAAAGGAAGAGTCACATTAACGTTCGCACTGTCTGTATTTCCAAAATGATCGTCGCTTGCTATTGGCTCGACACAACCTACTATTGCGTAATTTCTTGCATTTTCGAGAGAGGTCCCATGTTTTCTGACTATAGCATCAAAATATTCTTCATCACTAAAAAGCTCGGGCATCGGGCAGCCATTTATATATATTTCCGCCAATCTATCTAAATATTTTTTGGGGCTATTTTTATTTATTCGGGCGCACATATTAATCGCAAGAGGTTGCAATTCGCAAGCATCTATTAGCATATATGTCAGATCGTTTGTTGCATCATTTCCTTCTTTATCTGTGCCTCCAAAAGTTAGAGCTTGATCGACAGACAAAGTCTCAAACAGCTTTGCAATATTCAAAAGGCTATCCCCGTCATTAACTAAGATTACCTCATCAATCTTTAAAGTGAATAGTGCCAAAAGTTCTTTTGCTTCCTCGTAGGTAATCCTTCCAGCAGCCAAATCCGCTTTGTAGTAAGGATATAGGATTTGGTCGAATCGGCCAAAACTCACTGCATTTTCATAAGCCTCATTACAAATGGCTATTTGTATGAAAAGAATAGCTTGCAACGCTTCATGGAAGGTCTCGGCTGGATATCTCGGAACCTTTTTGCAGATAGCAGCCATTTTTTCTAGTTCCTTTTTCCTTTCAGGGTTATTCTCATTTATGGCCATATCTGTTAAATGAGCACTATATCTATCAGCCCAATTCGCTAAACCTTCTAGAGCGATTATCGCCCCTTCATAAAAACTTTGATCATTTTCAGGATGGGCTTTTGCTTCTTCCTTTACTCTTTCAATAAGACCGGTTGTTCCCTTTTCCAAAATCCTGTCATAATTGGGGATAAAATGAGCAATTGCAGCCATGTTGTTGTTAAACCCTGCAATCATTTCCGAGCTACGCCCCAGCATTGCCATTAACTTCGGGAGCGTGTTCGCTACTTTACCCAGAACACCTTTTTTAATCCAGAAGGGTGCTATGCGTGTATAAAAATACCACCTGTCTTTTGCGGATATTTTAAAAGATACCGGAGTTTGCTTATTAATCTTATACAAAAAAGTGAGATCCAGAACTCCATATTGCTCAACCCAGACCTGCCCACCGCATCTCTTTGCAGTAAAGTTACCAACAAGAAGCTCTTTGTCATAAACCGTTATGGATTTATTCTCAAGAACGTATTTTAATCTTTTTGCCCTATGTATGTGAACCGGCTCTTTAAATCCATTTTTTCTATAAAACTGAGTCTTTAATTTATCAACTTCTATGCAAAGGGATCTCCCAGCTTTACGAATATCTTGCTGTATCTGATTAACTCTATCAGTGAACTCAGCAGTTCTTTTAATGCTGTTTTCTTTAACGTTATATGCGTTAATCCCATTCTTCTTAAAAAACTCCAAACCCTGCTTTAAAGAAATAAGGCTTTGTTCGGGGGTGATGTTTAGCATCGGGATATCCAAATTAAGTCTCTTCGCCTTATCCTCATACATATTGTGATATTTTAAAATCTCTATGGTGTCATACCCTAATGATTTTAAAAGTTCAGACATATCCTTAATATACTCTTCCTTATCATTCAATCCCGGAATCATGACCATACGAAATCTGATCTTAGCGTTGGTTTTTACTATTTTTTTGAGATTCTCTTGGATCAGAGAGTTTTCTATGCCGGTTAATTCTTTATGTTTTTCACTGTTGCCCGCAACTTTTATATCTATCAGAAATAAATCAACATAAGGTAAAACCATCTCTATCGTTGAGTAAGGAACACACAAAGTAGTTTCGACAGCCGTATTTATGCCCTCTTTCTTTATGGCAGATAATAAAGCTACCAGATTTTCCGGGTCCTGTATGAGTGGTTCCCCGCCACTTAACGTAACCCCTCCGCCCGATTCAAGATAATATTCCTTATCCCTTAAAATCTCTTCCAGAATTTCATCCAGTGTATTTTTTTCATACAAAGGTGTGTCTTTACTAAGCATTTCAGGGTTTTGGCACCATTTGCATCTCAATGGACATCCCCTGAAAAAGACAGTGGTTCTTAGTCCGCTTCCATCCTGAACCGAAGTTCTTTGGATTTTAATAACGTTCATACTTTTTTCGTTCATACTTTCCCCCGAGTCTCAATACTGAGAACATAGATACTATAATTATATATACAAGAGTGTATATGGGTCAATACCGGCAAAAAATACTGGAAAAAAATAAAAAAAAGTAATTCTATTTAGAGAGTGTTGCGTTTTCCCTTAATATTAGACTACATTTTCTATACTTAATCGATAAATACTGTGACAAAATCACTTTTCTATCGAATCCTCTCTACTCAATCTAAACTATTGTTTTCTACAGGATTTTACTGATAATATGTCTTTTTCAGCGCTATATCATATCCCATGGCATGTCCAATGTGGTTCCTATTCCCCTTATTATCCCCATAACGGTTGCCAGGAGCATTTTGATCATCTTGAAAATCCGGATTATTGTCCCCTTCTCCCATGAAGAGATCTTCATAGCTTTTTATAAATGCGACAAGTCCATCCATATAACATTCTTGATTCAACTAATTTTTTCTTCTTTTAGGAAAATCAGCTCTGTTTCAGCCACATCTAACTTATCTAGTTTGAATATAAATATTACCTGATATGATATCGTTCCTTGCATGTACGGGGTTGTATCGTCTCTGGTATATACCCTCAGAACGTTTTCCTCTAATTCTATTTTCCTGATTAAATGCCATTTACTGCTAACCCACGATTTATACATCACAACCAGAACCATCTCACTTTCGAAATTAACTTCGGGAGATTCAACAAAGATACTCTCCAGTTGCTGTTGTTCTGTGACAACATGAATTTTGTATTCAGGTATTCTATTATTTATCATGCCACTAGTTCTATTTTCGTTTAGGAAACTCTCTTTGAGCTCAGACACATCCGTTGCCCTATTAAGTGCGAAGAGCAACTTCTCAGCATTATAGTCTAATTTTACCTCCACTCGGTCTATCCCATCTTTCGCTTCAGTTGCTAACTCATCTACTTCTACATAGTAATCTGCATTATTAATCGCATTCACACCTTCTTCTACGGCTAAAGACATTGCTTGTAATCCTTCTTCGGAGTAACTGTATTCTTCCGTCATAGACACTGCGTAAGCCCTTAATTCTGCCTCTTTACCTTCTTTATATTCTCTAAAATCTTCACTGTATGGGTCACAACCTGCAGATAGTAACAATAGAAAAAAGATAAGAGAAAAAACACCCGCTTTCTGAATAATTCTTACTAGTTTGGCTTTCATCTCTTCCTATCCTCCGGAATTGATTTAAGTCCAGCAGAAATCTTATGCATATCATATCTAAACTTTATCGTTATTCCCATATATATGACTTCAACTATTATACTCGGGAAAAACACTACGAAATGTAGCATCTTACTAATATATGTAAAGCCAAACAATAATCCCCCGACAACAATTGATAAGTAAAAAATATTCCCTACCTCGCTTGCGACTATATTTGCTTTTATTCCTCGCAAGTATTTTTTGATTCCCTCAAAATCATTAGAAATCACATAAAACCTTACCATTAGGATGGCTGGAAACAAAAAAATAATACTGGCATAATATATGTAGCACATAACATAAAACATTGCTTTAACCTTCATTTCCTCTGGACCACTTGATAAGTGTGGGAGTGGAGGCAAGTTTTTTGAAACTATGGCTATGATAATCGATAAGATTATATGCAAAAATAGAGGTACAAGACACAACCATATTTCAACCTTTTTTTTATCCAATTTAGGCATATATCACCTCTAAAACTAACATAACCACACTATTGATTAGATATTCTGGTGAGAAAACAGCAAATTTGCTTTTCCTACTTTTGGATTTGCTCATACTTTTGCCTTGGTATTTTCTGCGTTTTACTCTATTGGTTCGCCTTCCAAATTGTAACAACTGCACCGCTATAAGTTAATGTTACTCCTGCAACCTCCAATTCTTTAACAACCGCAGGATAATCCGAATAACTATCGCTTATCTTAATAGCAATAGCGCCGTTATATGTCCCGTAATATCCTAGAACTGTAACGTCAGATGTTTTTGCATAAGGGACCATTGGTGTACCATCAAGGTAGGTTCGAGAACGTAAAACAACCATATAGGTTTCCTTAATGGCTTGTTCTGTTTCCTCATTCAAGTTCTCAGGATTCTTGGGTATGGGTAAAATATCAGGTTCATCGCTACCACCACTTTGATAATACGCAATGCTTCTCAAGTCATCCAATGTTATTAATCCATCGTCATAAGCCTTTTGTAAGCCGTAAAATGTTCCCATATTATCCTCCCGAGGTATTTCAGATATTGCATCAGAAGCTATTGTGAGAGCCATGTCTACTGCTTGTTTATTCTTTGCCTCCTCAATCGCTTTCTTGCCCGCTGAAACGGCATTACCGATTGCTGCCAAGCCGTTCTCACAGTAATTATCCTCTGTAATTTTAGCGTCTGCTAAATCTTGTAATGCTTGACTCTTGGTTGCCTTGTAGTCGTCAAGACTTCCCGAACACGCAGTCAGCCCGAAAACTCCGAGCAGCATTATTGTCGCTGTTACACAAACCACTAATAATGAAAGAAACTTTTTCATTTTTCTTTATCCTTCTATGTTTATTCTAACACGTTTTATTTCCAATGAAAAATTGACTATAGAGAAGGTTGCTTGCATCACCCATGTAAAGAATAGCGGCTACAAAAATTTCTAAATCACTTGATAGACAAAAACGTATTTTCTTTAAAAAAAGAAAGTATACATATTTTATTGTGTTGCACTAAATTTTTAATATAACTTCAATACTTCGCTATCATCAAAGTAATCTCGGTTAATAATATCTCCAAAAGAAAGGGTTCCATCCTGATTAATGCTATAAATAGAAGCCCCTTGTTCTAGTTTATCGCTCATTCCTTTGGTGACAATGTTGTAACTGCTATATCCCGAAGACCTGTTATAACAAAGCAAAACATTTTTGTATAGAATTCGATAATTATTGACATGATCATGGCCACATATAACTGCTTGAGTGCTTCCTTTAGAGACAATGGAATCAAAAAGGCCACTATTATGATCGGAAGAACTAACACCTTCATTTGACTTGCCAAAAAGAACATTTGTACCTTCCGCTGAGATTGCTGCATAATCAAAAGTCCCATCCGGGTTTTTCACCGCATCATCTACTGCTTCTTGATATTCGGGCAAAGGTATGTGAACAAAAATCATTGATTTTGTTCCAAGAGGTAAAGCCTCCACTCTTTCTTCATACCATCTAATTTGACTCTCTTTCACAAAATCATAACTTTCTTTATCGATGTTCAATGCTATCGCATCTTCTTTGCTGACACGATTACCGGAATCTATAAAAAACAAAGACTGAGATACAACCCCACCTTCAGTCAGCACATTGATTTGAGTATTTCCATTGCCCCAAACTTCTTCATTATTCGAGGTATATTTCTTCTCGGCATCAATTAAACAATGGGGATACGACGCATAAATTTCAATAAATTCTTCTCGAGAAATACTTCTGAAGTTATCACCCTCATGATTGCCAAGGACAGTAACCCAATAAACCTCTAATTTCTCCATCACCTCACAAAACTGCAATACTCTCTTCTTGTTCGAAGAAGAAGTGATTATATCTCCTACAAAAACTACCAGATCAGGCTTTTCTCTTTGTATGTTTGCAACCATATATTCCATTGAATATTTTCCCTTCTTTCGATAGGTATCGAAATGAGTATCTGTAAAAGAAAGTATTTTAAACGGCTCCGAAGAGATCCCATCATTTCCGTCAGGTTTATATAAAGACAAAGGTTCCCCGTTTGCTGAGGGAACAATCACTATATCCGTACCAACTTTCTCAATGGAAGAGATATCCACGTCTATTCCCACATTGATAAATAATCCTAGGGCAGTGCTTCCCAGTGCTAAAATTAAAACAGTCGAAATAATTATAATTAGCAATTTTCTTTTTCCTTTTAAAAATATCTTTAGGTTATCTTTTTTCAAAATTACCCCTCCATTATCCACAATTCTCGTTTCTAATATATATTACTCTTTTTAAAAAAACAATTAAAGGCTGAATTTCATCCCCAATTATCTGATTGCCTTATATAATTGATTCTCTTTGTGTTATATCTCTCCTTTTATCAGCCCTCCTGAAGATACTTTTTCACAATGAATTACTATAAAAACCTGTCGCCCTCCAAAATAGAAGGCGACAGGCGTAAGGGGGAAATATTAATGAATGATCTTTTTTATAAAAGTATTTATTTTTCTTTCATTTACTTAGCTTATGTTGATTGCTGGCATCACTTTTTCTGTGAAAAATTCTCTTGCCTTCAAAGCATCTATCCTAAAAATTTCTCCATTTAAACAGACAGACACACCTTCTTTTTTACAGTTTCCCATGCAAAAAGTTGCTTTAAAATCGATTAAATCATTAAGTCCATTATCTTCAATCAAATGAAGGAATGTTTGAACGACATTATGAGAACCATTAACATAACAGGAACTGCCAATACAGACGCTTAAATTCACCATATTAGTTTACCTCCTTATTCTTGTATTCCACATGAAGAAGTTCATGTACCTTTCCTTTCAAGATTCCTTTGTACAAAGACATCATTACTGGGTTTTCCTCCGATCTCCTAATACTGGATATCTTATCGATTGAATATAACCCTTTTGCTCTATCCATTTTTTCTTCAGGATTGACATAAGGTTGTCCTGCTCCAGATACGCATCCACCCGGACATGCCATCACTTCAACCAAATCAAATTGTTCCCCTTCCTTCATCCTTTCTATTATTCTTTCGGCATTTGCAAGCCCACTCACCACTGCGATATGAATACTTAAATCTCCGTAAGGCAAATCAAAAACCTTTATTCCTTCATTACCCCTCTCACCAAGCTCAGCCATAAGAAGAACATTTGCCCGAGTTTTATCTGTCGAAACTCTTCTTAATACTGCCTCGGTAACTCCTCCGGTTATTCCAAAAATTACTCCAGCACCCGATGAAACTCCAAAAGGCATATCTACCGCTTCCGGCTCTAGTTTATCGAATAAAATTCCTGCTTCTTTAATCATCTTGATTAATTCTTGAGTGCTTATTACTGCATCTACATTTGGCACACCCTCTACTTTAAATTCTTCTCTTTCCGACTCAAATTTCTTGGCTGTACAGGGCATGACAGCAACATGAAAAAGCCTTCTTGAGGAGTTTTTGCTCTGCTCTTTTAATACTGAGGCAAACATTTGCATAGGGGAACGACAAGTGGATACATTTTCCAGCAGCTCAGGGTGTTTCTTTTCGCAGTATCTTATCCAAGCTGGGCAACAGGATGTAAATAAAGGAAGTTTTCCCCCTTCATTTATTCTCTCCAAAAACTCTTCTGTTTCTTCGAGTACAGTTAGGTCAGCGCTTGTACTAGTATCGAATACTTCATCAAAACCTAGTCTTCTTAATGCGGCAACTATTTTACCCATGGAGTTTTCCCCATCCTTTAGCCCCAATTCCTTTCCTATAGCAACCCGAACTGCAGGGGCTACTTGAACAGACTTTTTAATACTAGAATCGGATAAAGCTTTCCAAACTTTTGCAGTATTATTTTTCACCACTAATGCTCCGGTGGGACAAACTGCAGAACACTGGCCACAACCTACGCAAGGAGACTTATCCAAAGGAATATCAAACGCAGTACTAATTGTCATTTTTGAGCCTCTTCTAACAAAATTAATGGCTCCAACATTTTCTATTTCGCTACAGACACGAACACAGTCGCCGCACAAAATACATTTACTAGCATCCCTAACAATACAGGGAGAAGATTCATCAATTATCGGTTTAGGCTGAGTATTTGGGAACCTAACTCCTTCGATATGAAATCTTTCAGCGAGTTCCTGAAGCTTACACTTGCCGTTCTTTTCGCAGGTGGTGCAGTCGCGGCAATGGTTTGCAAGAAGTAACTCTAATATCATTTTTCTATATTTACGCAACTTTTCCGTATTTGTTTTTATAACCATTCCTGGACGGGGGGGTGTGGAGCAGGATGCTTCAAGTTGACCTTTCTCATTCTCTACCATACACATACGGCAAGCTCCATATACAGACAACTCTGAATGATAACAAAAAGTGGGAAGTTCTATTCCTGCTTTTCTAACCAGCTCCAAAAGATTTTTTTCCTTTCCTATTTCTACAGGTATACCATCAACTATTACAAATTCGCCTTTCATATTACACCTCCTCGATTGCATGGAACGGACAAGTCCCCACGCACGCACCGCATTTTATACATTTTGTTTGATCTATAACGAATGGTTCTTTTATTTTTCCCGATATTGCGTTAAC
>JAQVQU010000095.1 GCA_028701415.1 Clostridia bacterium
TAAAACATAAAATCTATTTGGCTCTCGTAACAAGAAGTTGGGCTTGGGAAATTTCCAAAGTTAATTGTGCCTTGGTGCTATCATATATTATATCTAATTATTAGAATTATATTGACAAATTGTGTCAATATTATTAAAATATTGGTATTAAAGATTAATTGGACGCGTATTATGGATTGGATAAAAGATCTTAAAGATGAATTTGGGGAAAATGAGCCCATTACTTTCGAAGAAATATGGGGTGTTTTAGCAAACTATTCAATCCAACGTGTTTACCAATTATTAGACAAAGCTATTAAGGAAAACTTGATTGTTCGTTTTGAAAATGGTATTTATTATATCCCAACAAAAACTATTTTTGGTTTATCGAAGATTTCTCCAGAAAAGGTTCTATATCGAAAGTACATATCGAATAACAGGGAAATCTTTGGATATTACTCTGGATTGGCTCTTAAAAACATATATAATCTTACCTCTCAGGTTCCAAATACGATTGAAATAGTAACAAATAAAGAGGCATCAAGGGTAAGGGAAATTTATGTTGGGAAACAATTAGTTCGCTTGCGCAAGTCAAGAATTCCAATTAATAGAGAGAACGTTAAATATTTGTCCTTGCTTGACTTGTTTACTCGCTTTAATTTAAAAGAATTATCTGACTATGAGAATAAAATCCTAAAAAATATAATCCAGGAAAATCGATTAACATTTAGAGATTTGATTAAATACTCTTATGCTTACCCTGCTAAAACAATAAAGAATCTTATGACAAGCGAGTTAAACAATGCTTTTGCACAATAATAAAGAATTATTTGAACAAATTATTCTTCAAATTTCTGACAATACTGGAATTCGTCCTGATATTGTTGAAAAAGACTATTTTGTTACAATACTTTTAAAGGATTTGACCGTCGCTCTTCCTCATCTAGTTTTTAAGGGAGGAACTTCTCTTTCGAAGTGTTATAAGGCTATTAACCGCTTTTCGGAAGACATTGATATTTCTTTGGAAGAGAATTGTTCTTCCCAAAGCCAAAGACAAAAAGTAAAAGAGTCTATAATTAAATCATGCGAAAGCTTAAAACTTGAAATTTTAAATTTAGCTCAGACAAAAAGTAAAAGGGACTTTAATAGATATATTATCGATTATCCCTCAAACTTTTCCCAACATAGCATTAAAAAATATCTTTTCATTGAATCATCCTTTTTTTTGAAATCCTTCCCTACTGAAATTCGGGAAGCAACCAGTATCCTATATGACTTCTTATTCACTAATGGCTTTTTCAAAATAATTGAAGATTATGAACTAAACCCTTATAAAATCAGGGTTTTATCCATGGAAAGAACCTTTATAGACAAGGTATTTGCCCTTTGCGACTATTATATTTCTGGAAGGATTCAAGAACATTCGAGGCATTTATATGATATTTATAAGCTCTATCCATTAATAGAAAAAGGCAACTTTCTTGTATCTCTTATTTCAGATACTCGCCGAGTTCGTCAAGGTAAGTCTTTTTGCCCATCTGCAGAACAAGGGCAAGATATTAATGATTTACTTTCAAAAATATTGTCTGAGAAAACATATAAAAGCGACTATGAATTAATCACCAAAGATTTACTGTTTGAGTCTGTCTCATACGATAAAACCGTTGAAACTTTATTAGAAATAATTAAATCTGAAATCTTTTGTTAGCTTTTTCATCCCTCATTACATATTATGTTCATCATCTATAAGGTCTGTTTTTTAAGTTTACGAGGAAATAATGGAGAAATATTAGATATATATAGTCTGTAATTTTATACGTTATTCTCCCAAAAGCTTATAGCCCGGGGAATCCAATCTTCTGCGGCAGTGCCTTCGTTGATGCCCGTTCCATGGTTTACATCCTTAACAAGATAATACTCATAAGGGATGTTGTTTTTTTCTAGTTCTTCAACAAGTTGGTCAGAGTTTTTGTAGTGAGGGACTAATTGATCTCTTTTACCATGCATAATAAAGGTGCTTGGATAGTCGGAAGTGATATGAGTATATACTTTCATAGTTTCTATATCAGCCTTAGATGGGTTCTTGTATAAAAAGGCATTGTGTCCTCTTGCGGCAAGAACCTTGAAAAGAATTGCATCGAAAACATTCCAGGATGAAATGCTTGGGTTAACCCAGGGATAACCCATAAAGATGGCTCCTGGCTTGGTTATGCCTTCATAATTTTTATATCCGTATTCGTCCGATCCAAATAATCCTACCAAATTTCCTCCAGCAGAATATCCACATATAGCATAGTCTTCACTCTCTACGTTAAATGTGTCCGCATTTTCCGTTATATACTTAACCGCTCGGGCAAGATCGTCAAGTGGCTTTCTCTCGTTTGCAGCTTCCCCTACCCTATACACTAAAGCAAAAGCTGTGTAGCCCTCTTCATTTACCTTGGCAGCTGTAGAATAACCTTCGTTTTCAAGTGCGCACCAAACATAAGCTCCTCCCGGGCAGACAAGAACATATTTAGTTTTTTCGTTTGAAGGGGCTGGGAAATAATATAACTTTACCCCTTCTAAATCGGAGTTTGCTGATATTTCTTCTGCAGTATAAATATTGAATTCTGAAGGGATGCCCGAAGATTTAATCTCCTCGTATCTTGCCTCTCCGTATTCCTTTCCGTTCGCAGCCTTGCTTTGGAGTCCCATGTGTATATATCCTACAGCCGTCATTACTCCACAAACTAAAAGATAAAGAACAACTACACTCGCAAGAGATATTCCCACCCATTTTAAAGCATTCATCAAAAAACCTCACCCGTAACCACTCTCCCAAATAGGGAGATAAATATACACATAATATATACCAAAAAAATAAAAGATAAAAGGAAATGGATAAATTTGCGCTAACTTCGGATGAGTCTCCCGATACTCGTGAACTTCGAAAGTAAGTAACTAGGTGAAATTTAGTGTGGAATTTATGTTCTCACTATAATTTTCTAAAAATAGTTTTAAATATTACGATTAAAAAATACTGTGTTTACTTATCTATTTTGCTGTCCGGGTTAAGTCGCGAATCTTATTCACCCGATACTTTAGAATCAATTGTGTAAAAGGATTTTTAAACTCAAGTTCAAAGCCATGGTAGGATCCTTCTATTATATTAAGTTCAGATTTTACACCTGCTTTAACCAGCTTTTCATGGTACAGAATTCCATCATCTCGTAGGCAGTCAATACCCTGGGGCTCAATGTATGCCTCTGGCAGATTTTCGTGTGAGGCTGCATGCAACGGGGAAGCATAGTCTATTTTTTGGGGTACCTTACCTCCAAAATATGTATCCCACATTTGAATATTATTATTTGTTGACCAAGTACAATCGGGGAAGAGCTTGAAGCTTTCACCCTGCATTAAATAATCCGTTACCGGATATATTAGCATCTGGAATGCGAGTTTAAATTCACCTCTATCACGAGCCATAAGGCATACTGCAGAGGCAAGACACCCTCCTGCACTATCTCCATATACTCCTAGCTTATCCGCCTTAACCCCATATTTATCTGGGTTTAAAGCGAGTTCTTTTGTCACGCTATAGCAATCCTCAACTGGGATCGGAAATTTGTGCTTAAAAGAGGTTCTGTACTCGGGCATAAATACTTTGCATCTAAGATTCTCAGCTAAGTATCCGGCTACCATCATACAAACAGGGTTGGTTCCTATATAAAAACCACCACCGTGAAAATATACTATAGTTGGGGCATTTTCATCAAGGTTGTCCGCAGAAAATACTATGCAATTAATCGGATTGTTATTTTCTCCTGGAAGGATTATTGTTTCCTTTGTTGTGTTCTTTCTAGCTGGCATGTTTCTTGCAATAACCGGCCCGAACTTGTAATATGCTTTTAAAATGGGATTGTCAATTTTAAATTTAGCCATGTTTAGATATGGCCCTTTTAACTTATCTGTGTATCCGTAATCTTTCATTAAATCACTCCCCTATAAAAATATATACTAGTGTTTTTGATTGGTGCTTGTGGCGGTAGCCTTTAAAAATCGCTCACCTATCAAAGGTATATTATACGCTATTTGAGAAAGAATCGTTAAGAGGATATTACAGCGCTTAATATATGGCTTGGTTTCTTCACATTTTTCGTATTTGACAAATGAAACAATAACTGGGACTTTCTATCTGGAAAGTGGGTGGTTCGCCTCAAAAGGCTTGAATGTGTTCATTAATAATTTTCTTATTAGGATCCCCCTTTCTTTTTTTTGACTATCCTCTCTCTTTTTCACTTGACCAACAATTTAGACAGTGTAAACCCTTGAAGACAACTATTGGCAATAATGTCATGCACCATGAAAATTCATAGTGAACTCCTGGGAGATTATTCTTTTCTTTCTCCTTTTTTTTTGTTTGATAGTTTTCTTTTCCTAATATCTTTTTCCTTCTCAATAAAACATTCGAGGTAAATGAGAAAAAATGTTTTTAAAAAGTCGATGTTTGAACTATTTTCTAAGGCTGTTAAGCAGAGAGATATCTGTATCATTTTTATTTAAATATATCTCATCTCCGCTTCCAAAACGCAGATAAAATTTATCCCCCTCCTCTGACACGGAAACAAGAAAGGAAAGACTGATCCTGTCTACTCCCTCCCAAAAATCACTGCCAACTAAAGAAAATACTCGCTTTATTACTATAAGTTCACTTTGCTTATATATAACTACACGTATTTCCTGGTGGGAGGAATATCCTCTTTCATAAGTTGAACGATAACCAGATAAAGGCATCTCAGAATTGCCTGATCCCGTTCCAAGGATTCTTTCCCGTTTTAGGTTTCTCTCCTCGAAAAGATATTGCTTTTGAGTTTCTGTTACTCTATTTATATACTCTCTAATAAATGTAGCGGAAGGACGAAGAAGGTAGTAAAGTATTTTTAAAAATACCGGAATCAGTAGCATCGCTGGCCCGATTATGGACGTCAACATAAGCCCATTGTAATAGAAATCACTCGGGTAGTCCCTGTTCTGGAGATAAAAATACATAATGGAAACTATTGGAGCTATGGACAAAAGGAGATAAAATCCAAAATCATTCGTTTTGCAAAAATAGGCATAAGCTTTCTTCTCAGGGTTATTCGATACCGCCTTAAAAAAAGGATAGCCCCTGAAAGGGAGGAGGAAGTTTGGTTTGTTAAATCTTGTTATACTACTCATAATATTACCGTTTGGACAATTCTCATATTTTAAGAAATTATCATA
>JAQVQU010000096.1 GCA_028701415.1 Clostridia bacterium
GAAGGAGTTAAAAAGTTGTCTATCAGAAAATGGGAATGTCCTGAATGCCACACTATTCACGGAAGAGATGATAATGCAGCTATGAACATATTAAATGAGGGGCTTAGATTATTGAGTACTTAAAAAAAATAATACTACTGTAGGGACTACAGGAAGTTACGCCTATGGAGATGGAGAATACGAAGTCTATGAAGTAGGAATCTCAACACTTTAGTGATGAGAAGTTCAAAAAATTCTTATCGTACAAAAAGGAACTGAAAAACCTTAATAAATCCCACTAAATCTGCGATAATAAAATATGCTTGGCTACTTTTCTATTGTCTTATTTTTTGGATTCTATTCCAAAAACTATACATAATTGTGAAGTTATTGGAATCTATTCTTGTTCTTCCTGACTTTTGGTCTTTGTTCGATTACAATCTTGAATATACAGGAGGTTCTTACAAAGATTGAGCGTACGGAATGCTTAAACCGGCTAATAACTTGGCGGGATAAAAATGTCATAAAGATTATAACGGGTATCCGTCGCTCCGGAAGTCTGTTTTGTTAAAATTTTTCTATAATTATCTTACTAGCACTGGCATTCCAGAATCTTAAATTCTAGCAATTGACTTTGAGAATTCAAACTTCGCTCATTTACTGAACAATGTAAGGCTTCACAAATATGTCTTGTCTCATTATAGTCCTGGCAAAAAACTCTATGCTATAGACTGGCTGATGCAAAACTAACCTGTTTTCGCATTCAAGTGTCCGATTTAGATGAAAATTTCATTATAGAAATGAGATGTTTAAGCCAAACTTATCCGGTTCAGGTACTTCTCCTGTCTCTTTATATTTCTTCACTTGATATGTAATATTGATGGTGATATACTATGTTTAACTGGATACTGTGGGAGTTTTTGTATCCAGGGATACCAATTTATCTTGGACGGATGAGGGGCAAATCAACTTAGTAAATTGCCATATTGGAGGATTCTTGTCTTTTATTAACGACCTTGTAGAGCTATTTGAAAGAAACAAAATGCCAATAAGCGAGAAAGAAGCTGAGCTTTTTTCAAAGTATTATGAGCTGTTATCGGAAGGGAACGCTAAATTCAACCTTACTTCCATAACCGACCCCAAGGAAGTCATAGTAAAGCACTTCATAGATTCCGTCCTTCCCTGCTCTATAATCCCTCAAAAGGCCATGCTTGCCGATATCGGGAGTGGCGCAGGATTCCCTGGAATACCCTTGAAAATAGTTAGGGATGACCTGTCCCTCACTTTGATTGAAAGTACTGGAAAAAAAGCTAAATTTCTTGAAAGTACTGTTTCCAGCCTTGGGCTAGAGCATACATATATCTTTTCCCAGCGTGCTGAGGTTCTTTCGAGAGGAAAACTTAGAAACAGATTTGATGTAGTAACGGCAAGAGCTGTTGCTCCTCTAAATATATTGTTAGAATACACTATGCCTTTGTTGTGGAGGGGAGGATTATTTATCGCATACAAAGGTCCAGGCTTTCATGAAGAAATTGAAAAAGCAAAAAGGGCAGTCTCCCTTCTCGGTGGAGAGCTTCAGGAAACCTGGGAATTTGATCTTAATGAAGAATATAAAAGAGTAATACTTGTATTCAAAAAAACTGGCGAAACCCCTGATGAATATCCCAGAGAGAACAAAGTTCTTCTTAGAAGACCACTGGGAGAACAATAGAAAATCAAGGCCAAGAACCTATCCTTCTATCTTTAAGGAAACAAAAATTATCTAAAACATCATTAAATTGATGAAATATGCTAGAAAATCATATATAATTCATATATTCGCTTTGCGAAACACAATTGAGAGGAGAGAGAAATGGTTAGAAAAATCGGTAAAGGCTTAAGTGAACTGCTCGCAACGATTGAAGATGAGCGCGTAGTTGAAGCAGCCCCAGTAGATGTAGTAGAGAATTCAAGCACTGCAGTCTACGAGATTGAAATTTCAAAAGTATTCCCCAATCCCGACCAACCGAGAAAGTTTTTCGGGGAATCAGAACAAAACGAACTTGCAGCTAGCATAAAAGTTCATGGTATATTGCAACCGCTTATCTTAGTAAAAAGTGGCGACAAATACATGATCGTTGCCGGGGAAAGAAGATACCGTGCAGCAAAGAAACTAGGTCTTGAAAAAGTCCCTGCCATTGTTAAACAATTCGGACCTGGGATGATAAGAGAAATTAGCCTTATTGAAAACCTCCAACGTGAAGATTTAAATGCTATTGAAGAAGCCGAGGCTCTCCGCGAACTTATGAGTTTCAATGGTTACACTCAGGAACAACTTGCTGAAAGAATAGGTAAAGCTAGATCTTCAGTAACAAACTCCTTAAGGCTTTTATCCCTTGAAGAAGAGGTTAAGAGCCTGGTTCGCCAGGACAGATTATCCGCTGGCCATGCCCGCACCCTTATTCCGGTCACAGACAAAGAAACTCAAATTGATTTTGCATATGAATCGGCAGATGGAAGCATGTCAGTAAGAGATCTAGAAAAGAAAGTTCGTTATCATCTGCATCCTGAACTCAAACCAAAGCGTCTTTCTGACTCAGACAGAACCAGATTGTCTTTAGAAATGAGAAATTTAGTTGATGATATGAAGAGAGTTTTCCGCACCAAGGTTAAGCTTATAGGAAATAGCACGAAAGGGAGAATAACCATAGATTACTTCTCACAAGATGACTTAGACAGAGTATTCGATCTAATAGAAAAATTGAAAGACTAAATATATCGGTCTCCGATACTAAAAACTTTAGGCAATCGGGAATACCCCCATTGCCTTTTAAATTCCCTAAAAGAGAAAGTCTAGGAAAAGATGTTCTAGGCATATCAACATAACTAAAGAGGTAAAAATGAAAGTAAGAACAAGATTTGCACCCAGCCCCACAGGTTTTATGCATGTAGGAAATCTTAGAACAGCTCTATATGCCTATCTATTTGCAAGAAATAATGAAGGAACCTTTATTTTAAGGATAGAGGATACCGACCAAGAACGAGCAGTAGAAGGTGCAATTCCCCTAATATATCGTACCCTTGAAAAAGCAGGAATCACAATAGATGAAGGCCCCATTAACGGAGGTCCGGCAGGTCCATATGTTCAAAGTGAGAGAAAAAACATATACAAGGAATATGCAGAAAAGCTTATTGAACTTGGAGGAGCATACTATTGTTTCTGCGACAAAGAGAGACTGGAATCCTTAGGAGACGAAAATGGAGTACATAGATATGACAAACATTGTCTAACTCTAACAAAAGAACAAATTGAAGCCAATCTTAAAGCTGGGCTTCCTTATGTAATCCGTCAAAATATGCCTTCTTCTGGGACCACCGAATATGAAGACATGGTTTTTGGAAAAATTCAAGTGGATGCTGCCGATCTAGAAGACAATGTTCTTTTAAAATCAGACGGGATGCCCACTTATAACTTTGCCAATGTAATAGACGACCATCTTATGGGAATAACTCATGTAATCCGCGGAAGTGAATATCTTTCCTCCACCCCAAAATATAATCTCCTTTACGACTGTTTCGGATGGGAAAGACCAACATATATGCATCTTCCTCCAATTATGAAAGATGCTACCCGCAAGCTATCAAAGCGCTACGGAGATGCAAACTTTGAAGACTTCCTTGCTAAAGGCTATCTTCCTGAAGCCATAGTAAACTATATTGCCCTTCTCGGATGGGGTCCGGGTGGAGATGAAGAGAAAATGACCATGTCCCGGATGATAGAAATATTCAGTGTAAAAAATCTAACCAAATCGGCATCCATCTTTAGTGAGGAAAAAATGAGGTGGTTAAACGGGATGTATATACGGGAGCTTACCCCTGAAACCTTTCTAACCTTTGCTACTCCTTTCTTTGAAAAAAGCGTAATAGCTGGAAAGTATCCCTACCATAAATTTGCAAAAATCCTTCAACCGCGCATAGAAATCTTATCTGAAATTATCGATAAGGTATCATTTATCGAAAACTTTGGTCCATATGATACTTCCCTGTATACAAATCAGAAGCTAAAAACAGACCCCTCCTTTGCAAAAATTGCCCTGGAAGCAACCCTCCCTGTGCTAGTCTCCCTTGAGCCATTCAATCATGACAATATCTATCTTTCCTTATCTTCTCTTGCCGAACAAAAGGGTTGGAAAAAAGGTCAGCTTCTTTCCTGTCTCCGCCTAGCCCTTACAGGTCTCGAAACCACTCCGGGTGGCAGCACCGAGATTGCAGATATTCTCGGACGGGATGAGTCCTTGCGCAGACTGCTGTTTAGCTATAACCTACTGTAATAAGTCTTTATTATTGCAAGTTTCAATATGTCTAGTTAAATTCTTAAAATTATTCTTTTCCGTAGTCTAGAAAATCCGGTTCAAGCTCAATATAACCCCCATGTCCTCTACTTCTACAATTTGTTGCAATTCCTGCCCAATCTAAAACCGCCGCAAAATAAGTGGATCTTCTTGTTGTTGTCTCGCCCTTTTGTCGGTTAAAATATTTCATGCTTACAAAAGCATCTATGGAATCCAAGGGCAGATCCTCGCTCCCTATTTTTGCACCTGCCTGTGATCCAGCGTCTCCTCTCAGCATATTCCCTCCAAGTAAACTAGCTTTTTTGACAATTTCTTCAAACATCCCCCACTTCATTGTTAAAATAGGATATCCAGAGGCTATCACACCTTCATTATCCGCAGATAGATAAATATCCATATCTTCACCCTTTAACATAGACATTGTTCCTTTCCCACCATTACTTTTTAATTTTTCTTTGATTATCTTCGTGACTTTTTGATCCTCTCTTTTAAATATGTCCCTCATTTCATTGTCCTCATTATTTCCAATCACTCTATTAATTCCGTTCAATTTGTTCTTAACTGATAAATAATTTTCACCAGGCAAATCTTGCATTTTGCTTAAATTACCTTCATATTTTAAAAATAGCCTTATAAAATCCTTTTGCTCATCGCTTACCCCTTCAAAAGAGTCTGAAGTCGAAAACTCTCCCGACAATTCAAGCATACAGTTTTTACATGTAAGTTTTGTTATAGTGAGATCGCCGCCACAAGATGGACATTGCTTAATAATGTTTCTTTTTTGCATAATATTTCTCCTTATTTGTGTTAACTCTAAAATAACAAACAAAAAATAGAAAGTCAAGATAATAGTGAAATATTTTTT
>JAQVQU010000097.1 GCA_028701415.1 Clostridia bacterium
GAACCCATTTATCTATAAAATTTGCAAAAATATTTTGAATAGGATCTCCTATATTCATGTAAAAATTATGTCTAAAATACAAAAAAACCCTCAAGGAATATGAGGGTTTTCGTATCTTAAGATACATATATTGATATATTATTCATTTCCGGTATTCAGATCAAAGCATAGTTTTTTCTGTTCTCCCCCTTCAAGATATTTGATTGTAAAATACTTATCATCCGAATTTTCAACAGAGATGATAATTGCTTGAGATTTTTTTAGAGCATCCTTCAAAAGGTGCAAAGCTTCCTCAGAATACTCTGATATGTTGTCGCTTACAAACAATACGTTCCCAAATAAACTATTTATTTTTGCAAGAAGTTTCTTTTGCTCCCAAGTAAATTTTAAATTTGCATCTCGGAGAAAGAATACATCAGGATCATTTAAAAAAGCTCTACCGTTTAGATGTCTTCTAAATATTGTGCTTGTCATTGAGTTTTGTACGCTCGGAATTTCTTTATTAACCTGTAATTTATTATAATACTTTGGTAAATACTGTAAGTCCATGTCGCACCCAATACGACAGGCATCAACCTTTCCAAAGGCCGCCCCAAGAGGGACTCCACACCCGAGAATAAGTTTTTCCCCTAGACACTCGCGAAGAAAATCGACTGCTTCACACATTATTTGTCCTCGGCTCTTTCCATTTCTTGGGAACATGCATTGGCTATATAAGAAATCCAGTTTAAACATATCAAAAGCCCATTCGTTTGAAATTACATTGAAAAAATTCCTGATATGGTCTCTTACTGGTTCACTATATACATCTAAGACATAAGCTCCTCCCCAAGCGATACATCCTATGACTGGTTTTCCCGAACGATTCTTTAAAAGCCAATCAGGTCTTTCTTTGGCTATTCTAGATTTCTTTTGCACATTAAACGGCGCCAGCCATATTCCTGCTAGAAATCCTTTTTCATGTATCTTATCACATATTTTTTTCATCCCCTCTGGAAATCTTGCAGGGTTTGAATCAAGCCAATCTCCTACATAAGGGGCATAGCCATCATCAATTTGAAAAATATTTGCACATTCCTTTACCTTATCAAGCCCTTCTAAATCTCTCAAAATGATATCCTGGCTTATATTTTGAAAATAATTATACCAGCTAGTGTATCCAGAGAGATGATCTATTTTAGGTTTCTTAACCTCTTGAGCAGCAAAATATTTATCAAACACTTCATCATATCCACCTTCAATCTTTACAACATTAATCAATTCATATGGTTTGAGTATAGATACTCCCTCAACATCTTTTTCAATAATAAAGCAAGATTTGTTCATATCTGCATAAAAAATAGTAAAGCCCGTCCTCTCGTTAAGTGATCCGTATAAAGTTGTCTTACCTTCGTTTATAATATATGTGTAGGTAAAGCTATGAAATACGCCTGGTTTTCTTGAATATTTGGTAAAAGAATAATCCCCCGAAGTTGAAGCTAATCTTTTCCCGGTAGGAGTAAGTTTTACAATCCACGGAAGGCCTTTTTGGGAATCGTCCGCACAAGCTTCATAGCTAGTCGTCCAAGATTGATACCCATTTACAAAAAATCTATCTCTGGTTTCATATTTATGATTGTAGGTCAGTTTTAGAGATATTAATTCTAACTTTTCCTTTGGAGATATTACTAATTTTACTCCATTATTTGAACTTGTCTCTTCGATTGAATAATGCTGATTTTGGTAATTATCATCCTCATATACGGTCTTTCCAACCCTATACTTGATGCACATTCTACTTTCTTTCATTTAATATTTCCTCCAAATAATCATTACATATTGTTTAGTTCTTGAAGCATAGACTGTAATTTAGCAATTTTTTTGTTGTTACTTGCTAGCTTTTCCTTTTCTGCCAAAACTAATTCTGCAGGTGCCTTTGAGATAAAACCCGCGCTATTTAGCATTGAAGTTGCCCTTAGTATTTCTTTGTTTGTGCTTTGAATTTCTTTCAATAATCTTCCAATTTCTTTATCCCTATCGATCAGCTCTCCAAGTGGAATAAAAATTTCACAGTCAGGAACAACTATATTCGTAGTCATTTGAGTCAGGCTTGTCTTATCCTTAAGAGCTGTAATCATAGTTAAATTTGCCAATCTTTTCAAGTATTCTGAATTATCCATAATACATTTTTCTCTATTAGAAACGATAAAAATCTGAAGTTTTTTGCTTGCTTCTACGCACATTTCAGCGCGCAAATTTCTGATAGATCTAATAATCTCTTTTATAAACTCAAATTCATCATATGCTTGGTTTGATACAAGCTTCTTTTGATACTCTGGATAACTCTGGAGCATAATTGTGCTATTTTCCCCCGATTCAATCCAAATCTTTTCTGTTACAAAGGGTAATAATGGATGGAGTAACTTTAAGATATTCTTTAGCACATAATTTAATACCGATAAAGTATTGTCTCTTGCTGACTTATTCTCTCCATACAACGCGCTCTTAGAGGCTTCAATATACCAATCACAATAATCACTCCAAACAAAATCGTATAGCTTGGAAGCAACCAGTCCCAATTCATATTTTTTGAGGTTGCGATTTACTTCTTTTGCAAGAATATTAAATTTATGTAAGATCCATTTATCAACAGAAGTTAGGTTTTCCAAAGACACTTTGTTAATTTCTATATTTTCTGAATTCATTAAAACAAATCTTGCAGCATTCCAAAGCTTATTGATAAAATTTCTTGCTGGTTCTATCTTGTCTTCGCTAAATCTCACATCAGAGCCAGGGGCAACACCCATACAAAGGCTTAATCTTAAAGCATCTGCACCATATTTTTCAATCATTTCTATAGGATCAACACCATTTCCAAGGGATTTGCTCATTTTTCTTCCTTGTCCATCTCGGACAATACCATGAATAAGCACCTCCGGGAAAGGAACCTTTCCCATATGTTCAATCCCACTGAATATCATTCTAGCAACCCAAAAAAATATGATATCATAAGCTGTCACTAGAATATTTGTTGGATAAAAATAATCAAGTTCCTTTGTTTTCTCTGGAAAACCTAAGGTGGAAAAGGGCCATAAAGCGCTACTAAACCAGGTATCTAATACATCTTCGTCTTGGAAAAGCTTTGAGCTATTACATTTAGGGCAATAAGAAGGATCCTCTTTTGACACAATAATCTCTCCGCAATCTTCACAATACCATGCAGGAATCCTGTGCCCCCACCATAATTGACGGGAAATACACCAGTCTTTTATGTTCTCCATCCAGTTAAAATATATTTTAGAAAATCTTGAAGGAATAAACGTAGTTTCTTTTTCTTTTACCGCCGAAATTGCAGGCTTTGCAAGTTCATCCATCTTGACAAACCACTGCTTGCTTACTCTTGGTTCAATTACTGTTTTACAACGGTAACACTCCCCAACATTGTGATTATATTTATCAATTTTTTCTATAAATCCTTGGCTTGTTAAATCCTCGACAATCTTTTTCCTGGCTTTTTCTCGGGACAACCCAGAATAGGCAAAACCATTTTCATTTATTATTCCACTTTCATCTATAACGCATATGGAGTCAAGAGAGTGTCTTATTCCAATCTCAAAATCGTTAGGATCGTGGGCAGGGGTAATTTTAACTGCACCAGTTCCGAATTGTATTTCCACATAATCATCAGCTATCACCGGGATTTCTCTATCAGTTAAAGGTAAGATAATCTTTTTCCCAATTTTATCTATATATCTTGGATCCTTAGGATTAACCGCAACAGCCGTATCGCCTAACATTGTTTCTGGTCTTGTTGTTGCAATTACTAAATATCCTGACTTATCTTTGTAAGGATATCTTATATACCAAAGATTACTCTTTTTCTCCTCATATTCAACCTCTGCATCAGATAGTGCGGTGTGGCAGCTTGGGCACCAATTAATCGAACGACTGCCCCTATATATCAACCCCTTATTATACAAATTAACAAAAACCTCTCTAACCGCCTTAGAACATCTTAGGTCCATAGTAAAGGCTTCTTTTGTCCAATCGCAAGAACTTCCGAGTCTTCGCAACTGTCCTACAATTCTTCCCCCATATTTTTCCTTCCAAAGGTAAGCTTTTTTTAAGAATTCATCTCTTCCTATCCCCTCTTTTGTCAGGCCTTCAGCTTTAAGTTGGTCAACTATCTTGACTTCAGTTGCAATGCTAGCATGATCAGTACCAGGTAACCAGAGTGTGGAGTAGCCTTGCATTCTTTTATGCCTTATAATAATATCTTGGATAGTATTATTAAGTGCATGCCCCATATGGAGTTGACCAGTTATATTTGGAGGAGGAATTACTATGCAAAAAGGTTTTTTATCCTCGCTAATTGTAGGCGTAAAATACTCCTTCTCTTCCCAGTTTTTATATATATCTTCTTCGAAGCTCTTGGGATCGAACTTATTAGATAAAGCCATTTATTTCCTCCGTGCGTTCTTTTTCGCCCATAATCTGCTAATTAAATTTCTATATTCTTGATATTTTTACTAATAAGAATATCTTTCTCTTTAGATTCTACCCTAATTTTTTAAAGTAGTATATTCAACATAATACTACACCCAAGGGAGTTATGTCTCTCAATGGAAACATTATCGTATATTTTTTACATATGATAGAGAAATGAGTAAATTTTGGAAAGTACATTCCATTATTTTTTTTATTGAAATAGCCAGTTAGTTTCTCACGAATCCAAGAGACTCAACTTAATCCCCATTTTCCATCGTTGTATCATCCGTGTCTTTTGAATCAGCATCTTTATTATCGTCTAATTCATTTCTTTCTTCTTTTGGTAATTCCTTAGAAGTCTCTTTTGCCCTTGCTTCAAAAACATCGTTCGGGTCTTTCCCTTCCTTCAAAGATTTTATAACAATTGTAAAAACAGGAATTGCCTGCATAAGATATCCCACAAAAGCAACATAAGTTATTATTAAAGAAATACCTATCACAATCCAGTCGGCATAAAAAGCTTTGTCTCTAAAAAATTCATGGAAAAATGACATGAAAACGCCAAAGGATAATAGTGCAGAAGCAACCTTACCAACATAATTTGCTTTTATAGGTTGACTATATTTAACCAAGAAGATTCCTCCTATTATCATAAGAAGCTCTTTCAGAACGAGTGCGAGTACAAAACCCCAATGGACAAA
>JAQVQU010000098.1 GCA_028701415.1 Clostridia bacterium
TGCGCAAATTGTGGGACAAACCACTATGAATAGAACATACTAGAAATACGTTAGAACTTTGTCGAATATTGGTAGAATCTACCAAAACTAGATATAGTTTGGCTTACTTACATTATAATAATCAAACGGCTTAAAGTAAACTTATATAAAAATGCTTATACAAAACAACTTTCTCAAAGATTAGAGCTTTCCCCTTTTTTTAGACTTAATCTATTCCCTATACAGCTTTGCTAAACCTGCTTCACTTGTTTCCTTATACATTTTATTCAAATCCTTTCCGGTCTCGTACATCGTTTGAATGATTGTATCTAAGGATATTTTTCTAGTATAAGTTAAAAAATTTGCTAAATTCAAACAATTAATGCATCTCATAGCAGCAACAGCATTTCTCTCTATACAAGGTATTTGAACTAATCCTTTCACTGGGTCACAAGTTAAGCCTAAGTGATGTTCCATAGCTATTTCAGCAGCATATTCTATCTGATCGATATCCATCTCGAACAACTCAGCTAAAGCTGCTGCGCCCATTGAACATGCGCTTCCTATCTCAGATTGGCAACCACACTCAGCACCACTTATAGAAGCATTTGACTTAATAAGATTTCCAATTAGTCCAGCTGTTGCTAGAGCTCGAACAATCTGCTCATCTTTAAAAGAGTGTTTCTGTTGCATATAGTACAATACGGCAGGCAAAACCCCACAAGATCCACAAGTTGGAGCTGTTACAACCTCTCCACCCGCAGCATTCTGTTCTGCCATAGCAAAAGCATAAGAACAAACCATTCTACTTTCCCTTGTCTCAGGAGCTTCATCAATGTGCTTTTGGCTAAAGAGCATTTTTGCTTTACGTTGAACTCCAAGCCCCCCTGGAAGAATCCCCGTGGCTTTTAATCCTACCTTTATACTCGTTCGCATATGTTCCCATACATCCTCAAGATATTCAAAAACATCTGGCTCAGTTTGAAATACATATTCATAAATCCTTATTTCTTTTTCGAAGCAATATTCTTTTATTTCTTTAAAGGATTTAGTTGAATAAATCTCAGAAGGTTCCACATAGATATCATTTTCAAATTCAATTGATGCTCCGCCAATGCTGTAAACTCTCTCAAGAATATTTACATCATCCTCCGTATGTATTACAAAATCCATGGTATTTGGGTGCTTCATATCTTTTGACGTCATATCAAAAGTTATAACTGTATCTTCGCCTAAGACTTGTTTCAAAACTCTGTCAGTACCATGGCCCTTCCCCGTTAAAGCTAGTGAACCATACAAAATAACATCAATTTTCCTAGCACTTTTATATTTTTCTAAAACAATTTTTGCTGCCCTTTCTGGCCCCATAGTATGGGAACTTGAAGGTCCAATTCCTATTTTATATAACTCCCTAAGCGATTGCATAATGACTCTCCGAAGATAATATTTTTCATCCTAAAGTATTCTATCACTAAGATAAAAATAAGTCATTATAAAAGACATGCAAAAAACTCATCTTTAAACAATTCAAGAATTATCTCAAAAACCCTTATATAAAAAATGGAAAAAGCTCATATAATCATATTAATAAGCAAATTAAAACTTATTAGAATTCTTAACCTTGAATACCGATCCTTCTTTTTCAAATCCTAGTTTCTGGTAGTACTCATCCACATCAGACATTACATAGACTATAGAATTTGGGTAATCTTTGCATACTGCTTCCATTAGCTTCTTTCCGATTGCCTTCCCCCTATGTTTTTTATCTACTAGTAGATCACACAAGTATATGTATAGTCCGTAGTCATCTATCCCTCTGACATATCCACAAATAGAATCTTCTTGATAAGCCACATATGTAATGGAAGTATCCAAAGCAATCAGATATTTAGGAAGTGCTTTTTTGTTTAAGTAGCAAGACCAATCATCTCCTTCGCTTTTCATCAATTCAATTAGTGAATTCTGGTCTCTTTTTTTACTGTATTTTTTTATTTCAGCCATAAAAACCTTTGTTATATTTCTTTTCTTTTTTCGAATATAATTTTATTATCCTTAAGCGAAATCTTTTTACATTCAAAACCTCGTTCTAGAAGTTCTTTTTTATAAGTTAAAAAAGAATGATCTATTTCAAAAACTAGAATCTCCTTTATTTCCTCAAAGGAAAGAGTCAGTTTATCCTCTGAACTACTAACAATATTACCCCATAAATTGTTATATTTGCTCATCTGTTTTTTTACTCTTACGCCCAAGAAAAATATTTTTAACCTTTATTTACCCCATTTTTCCAACTCTCTTCCATAATTCATCTGCCTTTTGAACCCAGGTATCGAAGCCAGAAGGTGAGTCGGGAAAGGATCGATATAATTTTTTCAGCTTTTCTCCTAAAGACAAACCTTCAATTAATTTTCTCAAAGTTTCTAAACTTAGTTTTCTAGTTAGTAACCCACCCAATATACCAAGTACTATTTTTATTGAGTCACAGGGGGTTATCTTGATTTCTGGGCCCTCTGCAACACTGTTTAAGAATTTCTCTGAGAAAATAATATCTTTTTTGAAAAAGTATTCAAATTCGTCTTTAGTTGCACTAATTGCTTTTGTAAGGATAGCGCGAGTACTGGCAAAATCAGCTCCTTGTTTTTTATTATATTCAACATTTATATCCCAAAGTCCTTTTTTACTGGTATCGTTATTTCTTAGTGCTTTCCCTAGTACACTGGCAGCTATCATCATTTGCACCATACTGCTAGTTACACCCTCTCCATTATTGGGTTTTGTTAGACAAGCCGCATCTCCGCTAACAATAAAATTGTCCCCGACAAAAGAGTATGGTGGGCGGGTATATGGAGTTGTCCCCCTTTCGTAATGAGTTATTTCATGCTCTGGCAACTTTATCGTTTGCTCAAACTCCTTATATATGCTTTCTGCATGCTCGTAGCTGTGGCAAGCGCCGATTCCGATAATAGCTCCCTTAGGATCCATCTGAGGGGCAATCCAAGTTTTGTAGTATGGATAGCCAGTAGATCCTTTTAGGTAATCTTCTTCATTTTTCAATTTTACATATCTTAGGATTACATAAAATTTATCCTCATCAGAAATATCAAAAGTTTCAACGCCATAGTCTATTGGCAATTTTTTCCTTGCCGCAGATGTCGTCCCCGAACAATCAACCACCACCCGAGCAGAAATGTTTTTTGTCTCTCCCCCAGACATATATTTTAACCCCGAAACCTTGCCCTCTTCATATATAAAATCTTCAAAACTTGCGGAGTATTCAAATTCTGCACCCTTTTCTTCCGCCCAACGATTCATAAGCGCTATATATTCTGGCATATGCATTCCTACAATTTTATCTTTAGTAAGTTTCGGATAATTATCATAAGGTGATTTAGTATATGCATCCTCAAATTCAAATGCATGTATTGGGTTTCCCTCTTCAACTTCAGGTATCCCGAAATTTCCAAAATCTCTTTTACAAACATGAAAAATATCCAATCGTTTTCCAAGTTTCTCTTGGCTTAATTTTTCAATAACCTTTACCGAAAACCCTTGTTCCGCCATTTTTCTAGCAAAAAAAGAGCCTGAGGTCGCAGCTCCTATTATTGCTACATCATATTTTTTCATGAAGTCTTCCTCCCTTTTTCAAATTTATCCAAAAATTTCTTTATTGGATGCAAAGAAAATTGTGCTTTCCATCTCTGAGGTGTTCCCGTGATTTCGATAAACTCCGCCATGATCGGACATTACAATAATTAACCAATCTTCATCTGCATAGGTTGCCCTGCTTTCAATAGCACTAATTAACCTGTATGTATCATATTCAGCATTTCTAACGGCATCCATATACTTATCGATAGCTGTTTTATACCCATAGGCATGTCCAGCAGAATCCGTATACTCTAATATTCCAAAAATAGCATCAGTATTACCAGACTCTATTCTTTCTTTCATGTCAACAAAAGTATCCTCGTCGGTTTCCCCCAAGACATAATCTATCGTGTATCCATTGGTTTCGGCAGAAGAAACTTCTTTAACATAAGTACGTTCTATATGTGGCGCCCAAATAACTGAATAACTGGTAGAAATACCACTTTCTCCAAACTGATAGATAATACTTCTACTTGTCTCCTTTAACTCATTTTTGTTAGCCTCAACACCATTTACGCTTCCCCAAACACCAGTGAAAGCAGCCGCCCATCCTGGCGCAGTTGATGTATCTTGGTCCCCAGATTTTGCTCCACCGCAGTAACCCAGGTATATACCCCCAGTCTCGCTTAGTCTAAAAACTGCAGATGTCTCATGTTCTTTTTGTAGTGGAATTGCGTTTGCGATAGCGCCATCGTAACCCACAAAAAGAAGTTTCGGTTGTTTCCCAGAGTTATTGTCTAGCATATGGTCATACATCACATCAAATATCTCTGTTTGAGCTATTCTTTTTTCAAAGCTATTTTTAAATACTCCACTTGTATCAAGTTCATTAATAAATTCTTCGGGATTTACATAGAGTACCCCAAAATATGTACCCAATCCAGCACTCGCAAGAACAACAATAGCAACTGCCGAAATAAGAATTATTTTTAATTTTTTATTCATACTTCACCCCTAATATCACTTTCATATATTTTATCATATGTTTTCCTTCATTTATATACCTGTAATCCTGACCTAACTTCAAAATAGCGCTTTTTTTCTTTAGAAAGTTCTCCTTAAAACATCCTGTAATAAACCAAAAAAATTGGTATTCTATAATAAAATTGCCTAGTTTATCCCTTCAAAGGATTTAATTACATTGAGATGTCAATATGAATAAAATAATCAGTTTAAAAAATTACATGATTTTACAGCCCAAATACTAATTCAGCAAAATTATTGTATATTCTTCTTCCGAAATAGTACGAGTATACTCTTCATAAACATGGTCGTACGAAGGAGGATAATCCGTGCAAACAAGCTGAGCTCCCGTAGCAAGTCTTGCCGTGGTGGTTTCAAACTCGTACTTTGGATATATATCCAACCTGGTTCTAACTATGTAGTTATCTGCTATCAACGGCTCAAGTTTTTCAGGATGGAAGTAATCGTGATCTTGAGCAAAGCAAGTTAGATCTAAATACTTATTTTCTTTTAGACTACTTGCCCAAACCAAAGGTATCATAACCCTGTTTTCGGCAG
>JAQVQU010000099.1 GCA_028701415.1 Clostridia bacterium
TCATATACTGCTTTAAATGTTTTCTCCTCAACTCCGCTAATCTCCAACATTTCCTCGAGAGTATATACACCTATTTCTTCTCCAAAAGCTACTATTTTGATTTCGCTATTTTCATAGAGTGTTTGCTGGGGCTCAATATTTTTCAAATAAATGGGGAGAAATATTGCAAAGGCAATTGCCAGTAGTCCCACAATAATAATTGAAATAATCGTTGGGGTATTTAATTTTATCTTCTTTTTTTCCATTCTTTCTCCGCAAAATGTAATTTGAATAAATATAATTTTTTGTCTTAATTCTATCAATTAAAAACATTATACGCACTATATTTTGCTTTCACTCCAATTAGATAATAACTGCCCCTATCCATTAAAGACATAATATGGCACATACATATCATAGTGAGTAAACATACCATGTTTCCCGTAGGGTTTATTCTCAGAGTCATACAAGGTGTTGTGCCCATGGTCAGGAACAACAATAACTTTGCCATCAAACTGACTCACTAAATACTCGATATAGCTCTCAATATACAAAACCTTTGTCCTAGATGCTGTGGAAAGGGGGCCAAACTCATGGTTTGTATCATCGGGGTCGTGAAAATGGACAAATATTAAATCTTTACCACTAGCAATAGCTTCTTTTGCATTATTATAGGTCTCTTCATCAGATAGTGCATATGTAGGCTCTACGCTCGTTATAATTAAATTACCTGTTCCCTCTAAATAGCTAACGCTTTTTCCTCTATTAATGGCATATTCGAATATATCAGGCACAAGGGGCTCTAACAAAGCTCTGCTCTCTCCCTCATCAAAATTTACCCCATTATTTCCAGGAGTTTCTCCTGTTACTATAGCGGCCAACGCAACAGGTGAGATTGAGAGATGGGTAGACAAGGCAATTCTTGCGTTATCCCTCTTCATTAAATCTAAATATTCTGAAAACACTCCTGTTTGTTCCCAGGAAAAACCATCGGGTAAAATAAACATTACTTTTTGGCCATTATCAATCGATTCAACCATTTCACTATATGCATCATATATCATTTTGTGAGTACCCGTTGCTATTCCGAATACTTCTTTCTTTGAATCCGCTACATTAAGTTGTATCCCCCCATTTTCCCAAGATAAACTCTTTAAATCAGTTTCCGTCTCAATATCGTAATCAGTAAAATATACAGTATTGTCCTCTTTTTGAGTAAATGAAGATACACTTAAATCTTTTTTCAAAGTGTATTTGTAGGCAACATTTGATCCCGAAAAATTTTCTGCCATCTGCTGATATAATCTCAACTTCGCATTTCCTCTACTAACATATTCGGTAGAAGTTGGAGTTAGTATTTTATATCCAACATTAACAGTTTCCTTTGCAATGATAGTTATTTCGGAGATATTTTTTATAGAACAAACAGGCGGATAATCAATGCTTTTTGCGCTCAAAGTATTTCCATCATCCGAATACAAGAAAATGGTTCCCGTTATTTCTCCTTCTATCAGGGCGCTTACCCCATCAGTCGCGGAGGTTATCATTATCCAACTATCCTCGAATAAGAACTTGCTTCTATCAATAACGTCAGTAATATGCCATCCCTTAGTTTTTACCGTTTCCCCCTCATCATCATAAGTGTACTTACTCAACTTTATTTCAGCCAAATTAACACTCAGTAAATTTCCTTCTATATCCCCATCGATTATCAATAATATTTCTTCTGAACCCTGGCAAGCAGAGAGTAACCCCATTATGAGGCCCGAAATTAAAATAATTATTAGTATTATGGATACTTTTTTCATTAAATTTCCCTATCTACAAAAAATATTTTCTATTCTTATTGTTGTGTAACTTCTTTATTTTGATTTTTTAATTTTGAACTTTTATATGGATTCTCCATCGATGAATCTAAAAAGTCTTTAAGCAATTCCTCCTCAGCCACAGTCTTGACCGTTATTAGGGGATTTGTAAATCTTTCTTTGTTTTTGCTCTTTATTAGCCCAGTTTTACCAACCATCAAAAATACTAGGTGACCTAATACTCCACCTACAGCCCCAGAAAAGGCTGCTGCAAGTAGCATGAATAACAAAGGATATAATGACAAACTCATCATAGGCAAAACGCTTCCATCAATTCCACCCAAATTTGCAAGGACGGTGGCTACAACATATGTTCCAGTTATATTAGCCAAAATGTTGGCAAATATGAAATGAAGCACATTATATCCCTTTTTCGGCCTAAACAAGTAAACTAGTTCTACAAATAAAGCGGGAAGAAGATAAGTGAGAAGTGTCCAAAATCCATGACTTCCTGGAAGCCCTGCGGTAAGAAGCACAATAGTCTGAACTCCAGAAACAATAAGTGCCGAACCTCTTCTACCAGTCAAAAGAATGGCTAGCGGAAGCCATAGCATATATAATCCTCCGGCAAGAGCCCCTCCAGGTATCCCAATGGGCCCTGTTATCATTCTTACCAAAGTTCCTACAACAACCTTAAAGGCTATGCTGAGTCCACTCAGCATAGCCAATAACACCAAATCAAAAACTGGGAAAGCTTTTAAGCCTCTTGCTTTTCCTTTTTCTTGCATTAATAATCCTTATTTAACAGATTTTTAGGTCTTATCTTAGGCTATAGGGTTGATAATTATTGTTACAACCATCTTTGAAACGCTTTTTGAGGAAGTACTTGTCTTGTCAGAAATAAATCTTGGGGCTTCAAAAACCTGATCTTCATCATCAAAGTCAGAAACAAATGCTCCGTCTTCTTCAAAACCAATACTAATATATGAATTATCAAAAGACGAAATCTCATAATCACTATCATAATCATCAGAAGCTATTACCATAACAGAAGTGATCGTTTCGGGTAAATTAATTTTGAGCTTTGCAATAATATCATTCATGCTATATGCCACATATACTTTTGTGGTTTCTACCGGGGTTGGTGGATCGCCTATATTCTTGACAGTTGTCATGGATACGTTTTGCTGTGCAATTGCAAGCAAGGTCTTATTCGTAATAGTCCCTAGAAGATTGGCCTCTTCCTCCGTTCCAAGATATACCTTGATACTTACATCAAGATTCTCTGGAATTTCATACAATTGTTTAGGATTACAACTAATCATCAATGTAGCACTAATTACCATGATCAGCGTCAGTATCATCACTTTAAAAAACATTTTTTTATTCATTTTTTCCCTCCATGTCATTAAATTTTTATATTGTATTATCTTTGATTTAATTTTAAACTACCACCTCTAATATGATCGGAAAAATTGTCCTACCTTCCTCTATATCTTTACCTCAATTTTCTTGAAAGAGATGCTTTGTGAATCATAATTAAAGGTATATTCATCCCCATCTTTTATAAACTTTGCCGCAAATATCTGTTCAGAACTAATCTCTACCGTGGTGTCGTCTAAAGATGTGATTATATATGAATCATCTTCGTCATACATATTTAGTAGAAGAAGTAAATCTTTAACCCAGATTTCCCCATCAGTATTTGTGTCATAGCGTCTAAAAGCGGTTTCTAATGTAACAATTGATGAATTAAATACTGATGCTGACAAAACATTTTTTACCGTCATACCCGCGCTGAAAGTAGGGCCATCAAATACTGGAGACCTATCAAGATCTTCTACCCCTTCCTCTTCTCTCTGTACTTGATCCAATAAATATCCCACCGAGTATACTTCATACTTAGTCCAAGCCTGATATTCCGACCAAGTTTCACTCTCAGAGTTGTAATCCCAAGCTGAGACGTGCATTTTGTCGCTTGCTTGAGCGTTCAGGATTTCTCCATCAATTAATTCACCCAGGCTAAATCCATAATATGTAAAATTGGCTGTACCTTCAGGTTGAACATCTTCAACAATTGAATAACTATCGCGATACTCTTGATCTAAATACTCATAAAAATACAACTGGTTAACTGAAGGGGTAAGTAATATATCGGTAGAAAACTCAATAGTCTTAAGTTTCTTTGCCCAAGTATTTGCAATCTGGTCTGGAAATACGGCTCTTAGTGCTCCACTTCTTTCAGCAGTATTTAATGAAATTCCATCATATTCTAGAGCAATTATCATTTTGCTTCCTCTTCCAGAGGAGTTAAAAACGTCTTCTGTAACCACGGTAACATAGTTGTCAGTTGCGGATAAAGTCATGCTTCCGTAAGCATCTATAGTTGCACTATCTGAAAGTTCCGAAAGAACGTCCTCCAAATATACTCCTTTCAAACTATGGGGTATAAGATTATTATCCTCATCTCTTTTATCGCTTGCATAACAAGGCTCCTCTTCAGTATATTCGACAGGGTTCGTTTCATAGAGGGTTTTTATCATTGCCTTAGTTATTAAAACATCGGCTAAAACATTACCTTGGTCATCGATTAGTCCTTTTAACTCCAAAGTATATTCATCATCGGTAGTTTCGGCTAAAACATTATCATTTACTTCTGGAACATCATCTGTTTTACACGCAGACAATGAAAATGACAATAAAACAATAAAAATCAGGGTGAAAATTGCAAAATACTTTCTTTTTCTCATAACTCTCTCCAAAAAAAATGCGCGTTCGAGCGCGGAAAGAGTATGTTCTTTTCGCACTGGAAGGGAAATCACTTTCGCAAAAGCCCCCGTTCTATATCTCGTAGCATAGCCTTAGACATATAGAATCGAACAATATCATTATGATAGCAAAGGATAACTGGATAGTCAATGTATATTGAGAATTGGCTAACTCATTGCTTAAAGGGTATAAATAATTTTTTGAAAGATTTTTTCAGTAAGACACAATAGATTTCGGGGAATATCCCGCTTTCTTTATTTCTATAACCCCCCATTAAGAGCTCTCTTTTGGAATCTTCTCAAGGACTCTTTGAATTTAAAATAATTAACCTTCTTATTTTCTTTTTTATGGTGCTATAATAATAATAGTACGAGCTTACGGAATAATTATGTCTCTTTCACAAATTGAATAGTTTCATTTTTTTATATGCTTTTTTCTATTGAAATATGAATTTTTTATGCAATAATATACCTATGAAATTATGTTCAAATCTCTTAAAGGTCAAAATAGTACTATCAATTTTCTTGATTTTACTATTATTTCTTCTACCACTATTT
>JAQVQU010000023.1:0-18731 GCA_028701415.1 Clostridia bacterium
AGTAATTTGGTTTTCTAGAGCAGCAGGGATTAGAAATGTACATTTTGTAGTTAAAAGTGTACGATTATCAATGTGCTCAACATTATCCGCCTTGTAATCAATTAGCAGTTTTTTCTGTTTTACAAAATCTAAAATCTCGTGGATATTCAGTCCACTCATATTCCTTATCCCGCAGCTTATATCACTAACCGCTACAATTTTACATCCCAAATTATACAGCATTTCCGCGGATACTCCACCGACATTCCCCATTCCCTGTATTACAACTGAAACATTTTTGGGGTCCATTGCATACATTGCCATATATTCTTTTGCCATAAGAGTTACCCCATAACCGGTTGCAGCAGTTCTTCCAAGAGATCCACCATTTTCAATATCTTTTCCGGTTACAACTCCAAAGATGGCGTTTCCTTGGAACGCAGAGTAAGTATCCATTATCCAGTTCATGACCTTAGCATTAGTTCCCATATCGGGAGCGGGGACATCTCTATCTGGACCAATCATCGGAAGAATAGCTATTGTATATTTCCGGGTAAGCCTTTCCAGTTCTCCCTCGGAGAGCTTTGTGGGATCAACACATACACCTCCCTTAGCTCCTCCATAAGGTATATTGGAAACTGCACATTTGACAGTCATCCAAGCGGCTAAAGCCTTTACCTCGTTAATTTCAACATTTGGGCTATATCGAATACCCCCTTTTGCAGGGCCTCTCAGGGTGCTATGTTGTATTCTATAACCATCAAAATACTTAACGGTACCATTATCCATTTTTACGGGAATAGCTACTTTCAGCTCCCTTTCAGGGTATTTTAGTACCGCATAATCTTTCTCTACCATGCCAATAGCTTTGGCTGCCTGGTCAAGAGTTGCTATAAAGTTATCATATGGATTGTAACTCATTTTTTTCCTCCTAAGAATCACACTATCAAAAGTTTAGCACTGTTATTGTAGCGTTTCAAGGAGAAAAAGAAAATATTTCAGTTTCCTATCTAAAAAAAAGGATATATAGGATATATTTCGATAATAATATTAAATAGCTTAATTATTTCAATTCTAGTAAAGCAATGAAGTCAGCCAATGTATCATTCGCATTCCCGAGAAATGTAAACAAGCCACTTTTTCTGGAGTAAACCGGATTCTCAACTCCAGCATAACCAGGTTTCAAATCATAGTTAAATAGAAATATATTCTTGCATTTATCAACGTTAAGTATTGGCATGCCATATATTGGAGTACCTTCAGCCTCTCTTGCGGCAGAATTCATGACATCGTTTGCTCCTATTACTATGGTGGCATCAGCTTCCTCGAATTCAGGATTGATATCATCCATCTCATAAAGATCTTCATAATCTACATCTGCTTCGCAAAGCAGAACATTCATGTGCCCGGGCATTCTTCCTGCTACTGGATGAACAGCGAATTTTATGGACGCTCCATTATTTCTTAGAATATCAGCCAGATGTTTTACATGATGTTGCGCCTGAGCAACAGCCATACCGTACCCTGGTACAAATATTACTTTTTTTGCGTTAAGAAGGATTTCTTTGAGGCTTTTTTTCTCTTCTTCAAAGATTGGATTAATAGAATCAGAAGGAGTAATAGAAGAATCAACAATATTTTCTGTAATTATAGTCGTTTTCATTGCCAATTGTTCACTAGGCGAAAGGACCATATTTTCTTCCTTTTTTCTTCCACGACCTCCGACTAGTATATCCAGCATTTTCCTGTTCATCGATTTGCACATTACCTGGGTTAACCACAATCCTGAAGCTCCGACGATTCCTCCTACAGCGACAAGGAGCAAGTCACCAACGGCAAAACCTGCTATACCTGCAGCTACTCCGCTAAGAGAATTAAGGAGAGAGATTGTTATCGGCATATCAGCCCCTCCAACTCTGATGCTGAACAGAATTCCAAAGATAGAAGAAAAAATAATAACGCAGACAACAGAAAAAGCCGTTATTATTTGATTTGGAATTACGAAATACAACACAAGAGATACAATTGTTAGGGCAAGAAAGATTACTATCCAAACTTTATGTCCCTTCATAACGACAGACTTTTGAGAGATTAAGCGAGCAAGTTTTGCCGCGGCAACGAGGCTTCCGGAGAGGGTAACGCAGCCAATAGCTATGGCGATCAATGATGATGCATCGGAAAACAAATTATTGTTAGGAGTGAACCCTAGAATCGTGAGAGAAGCAATTATAGCTGATGCTCCCCCACCTAGCCCGTTAAGAAGAGCTACAAGTTGGGGCATTTGTATCATCTTGACTTTTAATCCAATAAATACACCTAAAACGGAACCGATTGTCAACCCAATATATAATATCCAGACGGTTATTAGACCATAAAAAACAAAAGTAGTAATAACCGCTAAAAGCATGGCTATTGAACTAAGCCTATTTCCAAGAACAGAATACTCTACTTTACTCATGAAGAAAATGCCGACCAAAATCACTGCAGAAAGAAGAGTGGCTACAGAGTAGCTTAAATAATCCTGCACTTTCCCTTGATAAATGCCTGTTAAGATAATTAGTGCTAAAGAGATGACTAACAATAGTATTGTCAGTATTATTTGAGGGGATGCTTTTTTAGTCCCAACTTTTGCGATCATTCTTAACATTTTATCAGTTACGATAAAGCCTCCAACAACATTAATCGCCGAAAGGACTATTGCGAATAATCCAAAAATAATTGCAAGAACATCATTTTTTGAAAAAGCAAAAAAAGAAGCTACAATCGCACCTGTAACACATATCCCGGATAGTGCATTCATTCCAGACATAAGGGGGGTATGTAAAAGAGAGGGAACATTTTTAATCAAAAAATAACCCAAAATTGTAGCCAATACAAAAACACCTATTAGTGACAATTGGAAAGTAGAAAACATAATATACCTCTTTATAGAAAATTAGAGACCCATTGCTTCCCGGGTTCCTTGATGAACTATTTCTCCATTAATACAAACAATAATGGAACTGGTTATTTCATCTGAAAAATCAAGATTTATTCTTCCATCTTTATATAAATATTTGAAAAGGTTATATACATTGTTTGCATACATCCATGTTGAACTTGTCGGTAACATACCGGGGATATTCTTTATTCCTTCGATTATTACATTATGCACGATATCTCTTTTTCCAGGATTTGTTACGTTGCAGTTTCCCCCTTGATCTATAGAAATATCGACTATGCAACTTCCGTTAGGCATTTCGTTTACCATTTGTTCGGTAATTAAAATGGGAGCAATTTTTCCTTGGACGAGAGCGGAACAAAAGACTATATCCGATTTTAGAATTGTCTCTTTTAGGTTTTCTCTCTCGATTTCCAACCATTTTTCAGAGAGCTTATTTGCGTGTTTTCCATCAGAGCTAACAGCTATTTCGATAGGAACTCCAGTCTCGATAATTTTTGCGCCGAGTGACTTTGCTTGCTCATTTGCCTCGGGGCGAATGTCCGCAGAATAGACAAGTGCTCCAAGAGATTTTGCTGTTGCAATTGCTCTGAGCCCAGCGACACCAGTTCCTATTACGAAGACTGTTGAAGGTTTTATCATACCTACAGCTGTTCCAATAAGTGGCATGAATTTACTCAAATCATCTGCTGCCATCAACATCCCTTTATAACCGGCACAAGTGCTCATAGATGAAAGAGCATCCATACTCTGAGCTCTGCTAATTCTTGGAATACTATCTAGCGTTAGTCCAATAATCCCTTTCTTTGCTAAAGCTTTTACCATTTCGTGGTTAACAGGAGAAGCAGGGTGAATAAAGGTAATAAGGTACTGACCTTTGTGCATAAGATCTACTTCATGTATCCCCAATTTTTCATTATATTGAGGTTCTTTCACCTTAAAAATTATATCTGATGAAGAAAAAACCTCTTTGGGGTCATCTTTTATGGTAGCGCCTGCGGCGACATAGGCATCATCATGAAAGAAAGAGCCTTCTCCTGCACCTTTCTCGACAAACACAAGGACACCATCGATAACTAATTTTTTTACTGTTTCAGGTGTGGCTGCAACCCGTCTTTCACCTTTCATGATTTCTTTTGGAATTCCAACTATCATATATACCTCCCACAACATAAATATATTTGTAATGCTTATCTATTCCTCATTAAAGTCAGCACTGATTGAATACTCGTTTTTTGGCGTATTTAAAACTATGCTGGTTTTTGTCTTTGCCACCCCATCAAGACGTTTTATCTCATTTAATATATCCTGAAGAGTGTTAGTATTTGCGGTTATCACTTTTAGATAATAATCGTAATCACCGGCAATATAATGACATTCGGTAACATTTTTATTTTTTGTTACAGCTTCTTCAAACTTATCATTGAATTTTGGGTGTTCCATAACAACATTTACTATGGCAGTAACATCCATATGTATTTTTCTTGGATCAAGAAGAACTGTATATCCAGTAATCACGCCCGAGGTTTCAAGTTTCTTGATTCGATCTATTACGGCAGACGTGGAAAGCTTGATATTTTGAGAAATTTCACTAGCATTTATCCTAGCATTTTTGATTAGGTGATTAATAATTTTTATATCTTTGTTATCCATATCAACCTCCTTTGGACCGATTAGATTATAGGACACAAAATGCCCGATGTAAATACCGAAAACGACACTTTAGGCAACTATTTTTGTCGTTTTTGCTAAAAACGAAAAACTTTTCAATAATATTAAAATAAACGCAAAAAAATAGCGTACTTCTCTAAATCGATTATAAAAATATGAACAATAATAAAAAAGAGAGACGGTAAAAATCTATATAAAAACACAAAATATCTCAACCCTAGAAAACAAAAAATATCGATCCAGAAGATCGATATTTTCTTGGTGCCGAAGGCGGGACTTGAACCCGCACGTTGTCGCCAACAGCGGATTTTGAGTCCGCCGCGTCTGCCATTCCACCACTTCGGCATTAACGAAAATTATATTACCATAGCTATAGTTAAAACGCAAGAAAAACAATTGAAACCATAAATATCAGAGCAATATGTTGGTGTTTTTAATAGAATAATCTTTTCTTGTAAATATGGCAAATAGAGGTCCTTAATTGACAATAACGATGGCTTGTGATAAATTTATATAGCAAATTCGAGGTGTAGCGCAGCTTGGTAGCGCGCTTGGTTCGGGACCAAGAGGTCGTGGGTTCAAATCCCGTCACCTCGACCATCTAAACTTGTCCGTAATTAAAAATGATTTACGGACTTTTTTATTAATATGAGAGTAGAAGCTTTGTTTCTTCTATTATGTTAATTATTACATAATATAAGTTTTTTGGATTTATAAAAATTTTTAATAAATAGCAAAATCCCAGTTGCTCTGAAGAGTATTTATCATTATGTAATCTTCATCGTTTTCCGAAAAAACTTTGAAGCCCAGTTCTAAGTACATCTTTGATGCATAGTTTGCTTTTTGAACGGATAGAGATACCTGAGTATAACCCTTGTCTTTTAAAAAAGAGATCATCTCGGAGAGTAGCTTACGGCCTATTCCCATTTTTTGGTACTCGGGGTAAACTGACATTGCAATCTCGGGGGTTGCATCATCGACGTACCCATAGCCTTTTATTTTCCTCGCCCAAATCGCTCCTACAACAATACCGTCGATTTCGCCCACAAATGCATAATCATGAGGATATATCCCAAATTCATCTATATATTGCCATATCTCGGGTTTTTGGATGATTGTCCTTTTATAAACTTCTCCGGGTTTTTTAAAAATAGCTTCATATAAGAAATCTGTTAAAAGCATAATTTCATTTGATTTAATAGGTCTTATGGTTATTTCCTTAATTTTGATTTTTTCCATGATTATCACCTTTTTCTGTTTTTAATTGAAGTTTGTCATGAGGTTGGTTTTTTAGATCCTAACTTGTTCTTTTTAAAAGAGTAACACTTTCACTTATTATAACATTTCTCTTGCTAGCTTAGTATTATCCTTTTCACTTTTTCTTTGGCATCCTTTGCTTCGGGAATGGGCATTAATGGAAATACATGTAAAAGATTGAAGTAGGGATAACATTTAGCATTATCTAGTCCCAGTTTTTCAATTTTTTCAAAAAATCTTTGTACATATGGATATAATGTTTCTTTTGTTCCAATAAAAACTGACATGGGGGCAAGTTCTTTTAGATCCCCGAATTCCGGACTTGCTAAAGGATTAACCAGTTCCTTTTCTTCCCCAGCATATGCAAGAAAATTTGTTTTTAGCAGTGCTTTATAAAACATCGGATCCTTATCTATATTAGGATTGTCCTCAATTGAGAGAGAAATGTCAAAACAAGGGGAGAACATAATCGTGTGTTTTGGCTGAGGAAATCCTTGTGATTTCAAATACTGGGATAAAACAAGTGCTATAGAAGCGCCAGCGCTGTCACCCATTACAATAATGTTCTCACTTTTGAAGGTTTCCAGTAATTTTTTGTAGCACTGGAAAACAAAAGGAACAGTGTCTTTGAATGTATATTTAGGAGACTTTGGATATAAGGGAAGATGTATTTGCATGCCAGTTTCTATAGACAGTTCGTTAAGAAACTTATAATGGAAAGGAAGCGGTTGATCTACATATCCCCCTCCATGGAGATACAATATACAAATATTACCTTTTGATTCTGAGTTAAAAACTCCAACGGGAAATCCATCGATACTATATGGGAAGATTTTATATTTTTTTAGATAGATATAAGGGAAATTGTAGTTGTCATTGATTTTTCCAGAGTGAATCAACCTTTTTTTTGCTCCCGTCTCTGACATATTCCTTTGAGAAGCAAGTACAACTCTAAGTATTCGTTCTACCCATTGGGAACCTTTGCTCTGAGAACTATCCGAAAAGCTTTGATTATTATTGTTCATAACATCCTCTCATGTTCATAATGCTTATTTGTACATTTTATCACGAAAAGACGCAAAATATAAGCCTGTTTTGTTTCATTAATAATAAAAATAGAAGAAAGGAACGTGAAAAATGAGATAAGTCAATTGAAGTTAAAACAAATGGAGAAATAAATGATTGGTGTAGAAAAACATAGAAGATGTGATAAAATTAAATTAATTAGTGGAGCAAGGGGAAAAATAGTGAAGGAAGAATTAATTGCCCCATGTGGGATGAACTGCAGTCTTTGTTATGCTTATCAGTTTAAAGAAAAGGATTTAAATAAGCAGGGTTTTCATAGGGCTTATTGTCCAGGTTGTATTTCCAGGGGAAAACATTGCTTATATATGGGAAAACAATGTAATTTGCTATCGAAAGGTTTAATCCGATTTTGTTTTGAATGCAAGGAGTTCCCCTGCAAAAAACTTAAATCCCTAGACAAGCGTTATCGTACCAAATATCACATGAGTATGATTGAGAATCTTCTCTGTATTAGAGATGAAGGCATAGACGGTTTTTTAGAACAACAAAGGAACAAATGGAAATGTCCGGAATGTAACGATTTTATTTGTTGTCACTTTGGGCTGTGTCTCAACTGTGATATTGAAAAACTTAAAAACAACATTAAGTATCGTTGGGATGAATAGGGTGGTATATGAGATCGTATAAGTTAGCTATGGAAGAGTACAAAAATCTTTTATTAAAGGGAGATATTCAGTTTGCGTACAGGGGCATAATATCTTTTTTTCGAGGTTGAGGATTAACCTGAAGAAAAAATACCCTACAAACATAGTTAGTTCACTCTATCCTGGATATATGGACATGACATATTTTGCCGTTACTCCTATTGAGATTCACAATAAAAATTTGAAAATTGCAATTGTTTTTTTACACGAAAAAAATATCTTTGAATTGTGGCTTTGTGCTTCGAACAGAAAGATCCAAGTAGAATATATTGAGCTTTTTAAAAAGCTGAAAGTGCCATATAAAATTTCACGGGTTGAACCTGGCGTTGATTCAATTATAGAAAAGACAATTTTCCAGAGTCTAGATTTTGATAATTCCAAAGAAATAATAAGAGAAATTGAAACCCAATTAATGGATTTTTGCAGAGAAATAGAGTCTTTTCTATCATAAATTTTTTTAAGAAGGGCATAATTTTTCGCTCTTCCCTTTTATAAAAATAATAAAAAAGATGCATAAGTTATAACGAAATATTCTATTTGTGGTATTATAGAATTATATTTTGGAGGTGAGTTATGAAATCATTAGTAATTTATTATTCATTTAAAGGCCATACAAAGACAGAGGCGGAAAAAATAGCTTTGGGGATAAACTCAGAGATAATTGAGATTAAAGAAGTTAAAAAAAGAGGAATGTTTAGTGCTTTTCTATCGGGATGCCCAGCAGCTTTAAAACAAAAAGGCTCTCCAATCGTGGCTCCAGAAGCAGATCTAACTGCTTATGAGAGGTTTATAATTTGCGCTCCTATTTGGGCAGGATATGCTGCTCCTGCGTTTAATAGCATCTTAGAGATACTACCAAAGGGATCTGAAGTGGAAATTGTTCTTTGCAGTGGTGGAGGAGAATCCCGAAAAGGCTTAGCCGGAGCAACTAAAAAAGCGGAGGATTTAGGACTGAAAGTTGTATCTAGCAAGGAAATAAAGACAGCCGTTTAAGCGTATTTATTTTCAAAAAAAATGCCTTTGTCTAAAAAAGACAGAGGCATTTCTAATGTTAATAGCCTATTATCTAGGAAGTTCTATCTCTAAATCGGAGATTGGATAAGAAGAACAAATGTGAATAAATCCTAGTTTTTTATCGGCCGCGCGTCTTCCATCTCCATCAGGCACGATAAAAACCTCTCCCGAAATTAATTTACTTCTGCAGAAACCACACTCTCCACTTCTGCATTTTGAGGGGGCAATAATTCCAGATTTTTCAAGGGAAACGAGGATGCTGTCATTTGAGTTTGCGATTATTTGGGTGTTTCCTCCAAAGTAATTGACCTTAAGTTGATAAAATTTATTGAGGTGCTCAACAGGATATCCATTGACCATTTCAATTCGTTTTACTTCCCCAAAAAGTTCTCTTCTTACATATTTTTGAGGTATATTAAGAGAGGATATTTCTTTAGAAACAAAGTTATACATCGCCTGGGGACCACAGATAAACACAGAATAGGGGGAATCTTTAGCAGAATACTTTTTGATTAAGGTTGAGGTAATGAATCCGTTTTCAAAGTTATCCTTTTTCTCATCACTTAGCACGTATACTATTTTTAACTTCCCATTTGCTAATTTTTCTAATCTCTCAAACTCATTTTTAAAAAGAATATCGCACTCTTTGCAACTTCCGTAGAGGAGAGTTAAATTGAAGTCTTCCTCCCCTTCGGCAATGGCCTTTGCCATTGATAAGAAAGGAGTAACTCCGCTACCTCCACAAATCCCAGTGACAAACCGGGCATCGCGAATAGGTTCGTAATAGAAATTTCCTTCAGGTGAAGACACTTCTATACTATCTCCTTCTTTCCAATTGTCCAGTGCCCATTTTGAAAAAAATCCCTCATCAGTTCCTTTTATACTAATTGAATAGAACCCTTTTAGGGAGTCATTTGGTGAGGAAGAGATAGAATATGGACGGGTGAAAACAGAGTCACCGATTCTAAGTCTTAAGCTAACGTATTGACCAGCTCTAAAAAATGCAGGAGAACCTCCTCCGGACATCCTTAGAACAAATGTTTTAACCTTTGGAGATTCAGGGATAATTTCAGAAATCTTCATAAACTGTGTTTTAGGGTGGAGTAAGAGGGCATTCTTATTTACCTCAGAAGGAATAATCGGAGTTGTCTTTGCCGCATTTATTTTTTGAGTGCGCTTTTTAACCATTTTTGAGAAAGCAATAATGTCAAGCAGTCCAATTGGTTTAATTTTTACATTTAATTTTTTATCCATTCTGTTTTCCCTCCTTTATGTCTTTGACTGTGAGTAAAGCAGAGGTTTCGCCACTCATATAAGCAGAACTATAGCCAAGAGTTCTAAATGCCGCTCCACCTACAAATCTCAGTCCTTTTATTAACACATCACTTTCCATCATCATCATTCTAGGGAGAATTGAGTCCCAAGAATCGGTTTCATATCCGTAAATCGATCCTCTAAATGCCCCAGTATATCGAGCAAAGGTTAAGGGGGAGGCTATTTCGATTTCTTCGATGGAGTCTTTAATCTTGATACCAGTACTTTGTTCAAAATAATTAATCAAATTTAAAGCTATTCGGTTTTTCTCTTTTACATAATCCTCTGGCTTAACATCCTCCCAGCTGTCTTCTGCAAAAAGAGTTGTGAAAGACATAATGCTTGTTCCCTTGGGAGAACAGTCTGGTATAACATTGTTTAAACAGACTGTCGCTTGGAGGAGAGGGTTATCTCTATTTTTCATGCTATTATATAGTTTTGTTGTATCCATAGTTGGATATATGAAGTAGCTGTAGTCCTTAAGTCCCAATTCTTCTTTGGTTTTGTTGAGACCTAAGTAAATACAAAAAGCTGCAGGAGCAACCCTTCTTGCGTTTAAGGATTTTTTTGCAAACTCTGGGGTTTCCTCAGAGGGTTTTATCATTGAGGAATAAACTAGATGAGGGGAGGCATTTGAAATAATATGCTTACAACCGATTTCTAAGCCTGAATCAGTTAAAACACCCTTAACAGCTCCATCCTCGACAAGTATCTTCTCCACTTTTGTGTTGTATAAAATTTCTCCTCCAAAGTGTCTAATTCTATCTTCTAGAGCAGTTGATATTTCGTGAGAACGATTCTTTGCAACATAAGCTCCTTTCTCCATAAACTTTATAAACATTGCGGCAAAGAGGGGAAAGTTAATTCTATCAGCACTTATGCCTATGTAACACCAATAAGCGTTAAGTATGCCCTTAATATTTTCTGGTATCTTCATTGCTTTTTCGACAGTTTCTAAAGAATAGGTTGCTGTCCTTAAAAAGTTTGGATAATCTTGCATCAATTTCTTTTTATCAGGGTGTCCCTTGGATTCAGCAAGATAATTCAATGCTGAGTTTACTTCTTTGCATAATGCAAAGAACTCTTCAGTTTTCGGTCTGCTTCCAGGCAGATATTCCTCCATTTTATCAATAAAATCTTTTTCCCCAAATGGCATCGTAACATCAACTTTTTCACTCTCATTAGTTACTATGAGTCTGTATGCATCTGGGACTGGATACCATTCAATCTCTGCTCCAAGATCTTTAAATAACTTACCGCAGTTTCCGAGATCATCTTTTGGACCTATATCACAAAGTTCATGGAGTGCTGGCTCAAATTCAAATCTTCCTCTAGTAAAGCTTGATGCAAAGCCTCCAGGAAGATTGTGTTGTTCAATGAGCAAGACTCTTAATCCTTGTTTGGCTGCAACTGCTGCAGCTACAAGGCCTCCATTCCCTGCTCCAATTATTATTGCATCATAAAAATGGGACTTAACCATAAAAAATACCCCCTATCACTTATCATACTTATATAGTAAATCTTTTATATCTTTGTTTCAAGGTTAATATAAAAATTTCCGTTTAAACACTAAACATATTATCTAAAAGATAATAAACAAGAGGAAAACCTCCCAGCAGCAGGGTCGCGTATTTGAAATGAATACCATTACTGGAAAGAAATAAGATAATACTATAAACACTTTTTGAAGGACAGGGAAAATTAATGCTTATTAACTAAGTTCCTTGCATATTTAAAGGGAGGTTTATTGATAAAAAAGCTAGATTGTAGTATAATTTTTACTATGAAAGCTGAGGAATTTAATCTAAAAAATTTTAATAAAGGCGCCTTTATTATCGAAGGCACAGACACTTATTGGAGAGATAAAATACTCAAAGAGTTTTGTTCCTTGGTTCCTGAAGAATATAAGTCATTCAACCTAAAACAACTTGATAAAATAGATTCTTATTCTTCTTTAAGAGATTCACTAATTACTTTCTCAATGTTTCCTTCTCCTTCGGTCATTCTCTCCTACGATGAAAAGTTTGAGGATAAGGGAGATGAATCTTATTCAAAGGTCATAAAAGATATCGATGATGATATATATTTTGTTGTAGTTTACTACAGTAAGATTTCTTCCCAATTAATGAAGTCTTTTACTGTAATTGAGTGCGTTAAAACCTCACCTCAAGTAATCAATCGTGTTGCAATGAATGCACTAGGGGAGAATCAAATAGATAAGGCAGCACTCGATTTATTAATTAGATATTGTAATTCAGATCTTTCAAGAATTCTTATGGAAATAAATAAACTCATTAGTTATACTGATGGAAAAAAAATATCGTTAAATGATGTAGAAATTAATGTAGCAAATGACATAGATGATGCGATCTTTGAGCTTTCAGATGCAATTTCTTCTAGGAGAAATAACCGAGCTAAAGAATTAGTTGATAGGTTTTTAGAAAGAGGTTATAACTATAGTGCCTTGTTGTCTCTACTAACAAACCATTACAGGAGGATCTTTCATTCTGCGTTATCCCCCCTGTCAGATTTGGATCTTTCGAAAGTACTTGGGGTTAAAGAGTACGCAATAAAAAAATCAAGAATTATTGGCTCAAAGTACACAAAATTAAGGCTTAAAGATATTATGGATATGTTGATTGATACAGATTTTTGTTTCAAGTCGGGAAAGATGACAGATGAGACTGCTTTTAAAACGCTGTTTTCTAGATTAATAGCGCTTTAATACTAAAGTTTATAATCGAGCCTGACAAATACAGATTTTCTCAAGGAGTAAAAACAAGTGGAAAAGTTAAAACAAGTAAGAGATAAGTTTAATAAAATACCCCAAATATTTATATACTTTATTGTCATAGCTGCTTGTGCTTATGCAAGCATTCCATCCGTTTTTGTTGTGGATCAATACTTAGCCGATTTAGGGCTTGATTATACTATGACTGGGTTAAGCGCCGAGACTTTTCAGTGGGTTGCTTTTGTTTTTGGAGCAATAGTCAGTTGGGCGTTAATTGAGCTTGTAATAGCAGTCATACATAACATGAGTTCCAGCAGGAGGTTCTTAATACAGGGACAAAGCAATTTATTTAAAAATACAATTAGAATGGGTTATATTCTGACCCAGATTTTAATCGGTTCATACAATATGCTAAACTTTGTTCAAGATGAGGTGATTCGTTTGCATTTCACATTTGCCACGGATATAGTTAGTTTCGTTGTTAATTGCATAGTATTCACCTTTGTGTATTTGCTGCTAAAAAAGGATGTGATAAGGGGAGACAAAGTTTTTTCCTTGTATTATATGCTTTTTAATATTTATGTGGTATTTCAAATATTATCTAAATCTCTAACCTTCTTTTCAGCTTTATTCTTGTTTGATGGGGTTTCTATGGCTGAAAAAGTATATTCTTCGATCAACCTGCTTTTAGTAATAGCTGCTTCAATTATTTTGTATATATTTGTTTACAAGAAGGCTCGTGAAGAACAAATAAGTTATATTGCAAACATCCAGGCAGAAGAGGAAATTAACAAGAACAAAGATGATATTTTCGGAGGATATGATCTTTAATAATAAATGCTTAAAGATTTATAACTTATTATTAACCGATAACAATGGTCTCTTTTCTTATAGATTTATGACTTTAAAAATAATTTCTACTTTTTTAAAGAAATTTGAAGCTAGTTAAGAGACTGCTACTTTCCATAATTATTAAAGAAATATTCGTTAAGGGTTCCTAAAGTTGTACAAAATGATACATTTTTTAAGTAATGTATTTGATTTAAAGTATAAAAAGTGTATAATTTAATAAATTTGGTTTGGGAGACTTCACTTTGCTTTCGGCACAATATACTAATGTAGGAAGTTGGATAGTAGATATTATCGCTGTAATAGCGATAGTAGTTTCTATTATTATCTTTTTTATTCGCAAAAAGAGCATTCATCTTGTCTTGATTTATCTATCGGTAATATTAGGGTATATAGGGATTATTATTTTAGATGAGTATTATAATATCCCTGCTACCAGAGCTTTAGCACAGGTCTTTGCAATTTTTATGGTTGTCGCAGTTGGAATAGTATATCAATCTGACTTAAAAGTCGTGTTTTTTAATTTGACAAAAACAAGAGAGAAAAATGCAGATTTTGAGACAAGCGCATCAGATGAAGAACTGCGGAAGGCTGTGGATGAGATCATAGTCGCGTGTCAGTCTATGTCAAAAACACGTACGGGGGCATTAATAGTCATTGCTCCTACAACGGTTGCAAATCATATTCTTGAAACTGGGGTTGAATTAGGGGCTGTGGTGTCCTCAGCTCTTCTTGAAGCAATTTTTAATACTAGAGCACCTTTTCACGATGGAGCAGCTATAGTAAAGGGAAATAAAGTTCTTGCTGCGGGTTGTTTTCTTCCCCTTTCTCAATCACAAACAGTATCAAAAAGCCTTGGGACGAGACATCGTGCTGGTATAGGAATTACTGAAGAAAGCGATATGACCACTATCATTGTGAGTGAGGAAACCGGAATTATTTCAGTAGCGAAAAAGGGAGAGCTTAGAAGATTTGTTACTCCTGATCGCCTAAGAGATATTCTCCACGAAACTCTTAGGATTTCCAGCCCATCTAGATATCGCTCTATTTCTAAGTAAAATAAGTTTTTTATTCAAAAGATAATCTATAGTCCAAACTTGTGTTTGGATTTTTTTGTTTGGTTACATTTTAAACACGAATTCTTAGAATGAAAGGAGACAAGATTAGAAAGTGTTAAAAGATATTATTAAAGGTTCTAGAAAGAGAAAATATCGTTTATAAAAGAGTGCAATATTATCGCTGGAAATTCTAAAAGATTGAAGGCGCTACATTAGAGGGAATAAGACAATACAGATAAAGTTCTAGAAGATAGAAAGGCTCAGAAAGTATAAGTTTAGAATTCAAGGTTTTGAAATTCATTGTTTTTTTGCTTTTATTTGTGTGATAATAAATGCTGATTATAGAGGAGGGTATTATGAGTTATATTAAAGTACCAAAAATTTTATTGCCGCAAAATGTTGATATGTCCAAGTGGGCAACAATAGCTTGCGACCAATTCACCGCAAGGCCAAAGTACTGGAGCGAACTTGAAAACTATATAGCAAATAGTCCTAGCACATATAAACTTGTGTTTCCTGAGATTTATTTGAATAAGGGAGATGGGGATAAACGGATTTTTTCCATTAATTCAGAGATGAAAAAGTATTATGAAATAGGATTATTTAAAGAAATAAATAATTTTGTTCTTGTTGAGAGGGAAGTCGAGAATGGAGGAAAAAGAATTGGTCTAATGATATCTATTGACTTAGATGCATATGATTGGCACCGGGTCAGAGTCCCAATTAGAGCAACCGAAGATACTCTTACCGAAAGATTGCCTGTAAGAATAAAGATAAGAGAGAATGCAATTTTAGAATCGCCTCACGCAATCGCCTTGATAGACAATCCTGAAAAAGATATAATTGAGCCTTTATATGAAAAAAGAAAGAATTATAACAAGTTATACGATTTTGAATTAAATATGGGAGGAGGGAATATTAAAGGATATGAAGTCCCCCAATCAGAGAAGATTATCCCTAAAATATTATCACTATTGGATCCAAAGGAGCAGTTAAAGAAATATGGTATTGATGCTGGAGTACTAATGGTTATTGGGGATGGGAACCACTCGGTAGCAACAGCAAAGGTGACTTGGGAAAATATTAAACCAAGTTTGACTGAAGCAGAAAAAGAGAACCATCCCTCAAGATATATGCTTATCGAGTTGATAAACATATATAGTGGAGTGGATTTCAAGCCAATACATAGAATTATCTATAATCCCTCTCCCGATTTTTTACCAGGGTTATCGAAAGAGCTGGAGGGGACAAATAAAATTAAAATAATATTTAGTAACCATGAAGAAACAATTAAGGCTCCTAATATTGCAAGTTATACGATAATGGGTGTACAAAAATATATAGAAAATTATTTAAAAAATAATCCAAAATGTGAAGTTGATTACATCCATAATGAAGAACATCTAAAAGAAGCAGTGACAGAGTCAGAAAACAATACTATCGGAATAGTAATGCCTTCTTTTCCAAGAGAAGAACTGGTTAACTTTGTTGTAAATGTAGGGAATCTTCCTAAAAAAGCCTTTTCAATAGGTGAACCTCAACATAAGAGATACTATTTGGAAATGAGAAAAATTTTAAAATAATATCTATAAATCTAATTAAGTATTATGTTTAAAGCCGGCATGTTAAATATGTCGGTTTTTTAAAAAATGGATAAAAAAACAACATTTGACTCTTGCAATAAGAAACATGATAATTTATTGAGCTTAAGGTACAAAAACTATTATTTTACTATATTAAAAATGGCAGGAAAATATTTAATGCGCTTGACATTTTGTGTTATTCATAATAATGTTGAGAATATTCTTTTTATTGCGCAATGCGCGAGGTATGGTATTAGATGAAAGTATGTAAGTTTGGTGGAACATCAATGGCGACTGCTTCTGCACTCGGGAAAGTTAAGCAGATAATTGAGTCGGACCCAATGAGAAGATTTGTAGTGGTTTCAGCCCCGGGAAAACGTTTTTCAGGAGATGAAAAAGTAACAGATCTTTTGTACCAGGCATTCGAAGAAAAACTTGTCGATGGGAACTGCCATTCCACAATGCTGAGAATAAGGGATAGATTTTTGAGCATTAGAGACGAGTTGAAACTTGATTTAGATATTGAAAAATATCTTGATGAAGTGGAAGAGGGTATTAATTTCTCAGAGAACCAGGACTATGCTGCTTCAAGGGGAGAATACCTTGCTGCCCTTCTTGTATCTAATTATTTGAATTATGAATTTATTGACGCAGAAGAAATAGTTAAATTTAAAATAGATGGCTCTTATGATTTAGAAATTACAGAAGACCTCATTTCACGACTTAAGGATAAGAAAGAAGGGGTGGTTATTCCAGGCTTTTACGGAAGAAAACCTGATGGAGAGATAAAAACTTTTACTAGAGGTGGTTCTGATTTTACTGGTGCAATCGTTGCGGGTGCAATTGATGCGACCGTATACGAGAACTGGACTGATGTGAATGGATTTATGATCGCAGACCCGAAAATAGTAAAAAATCCCTTTTATATTGATGTAATAAGCTACGAAGAATTGAGGGAGCTCTCCTACATGGGCGCAAGTGTATTGCACCCGGATAGTGTATTCCCTGTTCAAGCTAAAAGTATTCCGATAAACATAAGGAATACTTTCGAAGCTCAAAATCCAGGAACTATGATTCTTGCAAAAAGTGCAAGAGATGACGTGGATGACTACCCAGTAACTGGAATCGCTGGAAGAAAAGGAAATGCAACCATTAACCTAAAGAAATCTTTAATGAATAATGAACTTGGTTTTGTGAGAAGAGTTCTGTCGGTGCTTGAAAGGTGCGGGATTTCAGTAGAACATATTCCTACAGGAATAGACACTATGAGCGTTGTTTTATCGGAAAAGGGATTTGAAATTGTTCCTGAAGAAAAAGTTATTACGGATATAAAAATAGCGGTCAATCCGGATTGTATTGAAGTGACCCACTCACTTTCTCTTATAGCAATTGTGGGGCACGGAATGGCAAGGAGGAAGGGAACTGCTGCTAGAGTTTTCTCGGCTCTTGCAAAAAACAATATTAACGTAAGAATGATAGACCAAGGATCATCGGAAATCAATATAATTGTTGGGGTAGAAGACAAAGATTTTGAAAATGCCATACGAAGCATATATGATGAGTTTTTTGTGGACTAGTCAGCAGAAAAAATTTGCAATGATATTATCCGCCTAAGAGGGACACTTAAGAAATTATAAGCTTTCAAAGTTTTAAAAGGGAAAGAATTAATTTTCCACTAATTGTTCATAAAGCATCCGGTATACTTCGGGTGCTTTTTCATTCCAATTTGCAGAAATAGAAGTTGCAATAGCTCTGGTCGCCACTACAAGCTTTAAATCTATTAGTGTTTGAGTAACTTCCATAATTTTCAAAGAAACAGTATAGGAACCGTCATTATTCTTGAAGTAATCTGAGATGAACTCCTGTTTTTTACGATAGTTGATTCTATGTTGCTTAACAAACTCTTTGACTTCATCTTGTGTAGATAGTGGGATATCATTGTAAAAGTGGGCTAGGCAGATTCTCCCATCAGAAGTTAACGAAACCAGGGGTGTTCTTGAGCTTTGCGAAGAGATTTTTGTTGCTAAGCCGCTTTGAATAATTTCATTAATAACCTGTTTGCAATATAAATAGGGGATCCAGTTGTTATCAATGGAACACATTTCAAGAAGGAGATCCTCGCTTACTGGCATCTCCAGTTTTTCTAGCACAAAAAGAACTAGAAGCTTATTGTTGGTATTTTCATCGTGTATCACAATCCCACCACTGAAAGCTTTTCTGCGTGAAGAAAAATGTTTTAAAAATCTAATCTAATCGGCGCAGGAATTTTATTATATCACACAAGTTTTTTTATGTACATATGAAAAATGTAGGTAAAAATAAAGGAGAAAAATATAACCCTTCCTGCCACAACATATAGTGTTTCAGATTTTTATTGACTACAATAACAAACCAAAAGCCAAAATTACGAAAATAGAATTTTATAGTTAATGTAACAACTGTTTAGAAAATGCCTTGCGCATAAGTAAAAATTCCATTTTAAATTTTACTTTTCTGGGATAAGTAGCCTTTTATTGATTGTTCCTTAAACTATAATGATTTAAGGACTCATTGTTATTCCCCCCAAAAAAAGACTGTAAATAGGGTTTATCTGAAGAGGGATAA
>JAQVQU010000023.1:18831-20194 GCA_028701415.1 Clostridia bacterium
ACTTTTTGTATGTGTGATATAAGTTTTTCGATGGTCTCGCCAGTATTAATCCTACAATTTACGTTTGCTTTTGCCTTAGAAGGAAGAGTGTTTGGTGTGGTTGCCCCAAAAAGTTGAGTTGGGGCAATGGTCGTTCTCACGATACAGTTTGTGAAAGGACTTGCAAGAGTGAGTACTTTTTTTAGCAAAGGGGAGAGAATATCTCTATTTGCAATCGCAAACTTAAATAAAGGGTTCATGTAGGGGGCTATATCCCTTAGCATTTCTTTTACCGGTTGAGAAAAATATGGTTTCATTTGATGCTTCTCAAGTTTAAATACAGCTTCTGAGAGTAGTCCAACAGCAGTTCTTCTAGTAGGTGTTGAGGCATGGCCACCTTCTTTAATTGCTTCTAGGGTAATGTCTACATATCCTTTTTCACAAGTTCCAACTAGAGCAATTTTATTATCTATACCCATTATTTTTCCATCTATTATTGCTCCACCCTCATCTAAAACATACTCAAATCTTATATTTTTTTCTTTGAAGAATTCTACTATCTTTTTTGCTCCGTATCTTCCACCAAGTTCCTCATCATGTCCAAAGCAGAAGTAGATTGTTCTTTTGGGATTTTTTCCTTCTGAAAGAAGAATCTCCAGTCCCTCAAGAGCAGAGATCATTTGGCTTTTCATATCTTGTGAGCCTCTTCCGTAGATAAATCCATCATCAGTTAAGTGCCCGGAAAAAGGAGGAAATTCCCATCCTTCATCAGGCGCAGGGACCACATCTTGATGCGCAAGAAGTGCTGCGGGAAGGAGAGTTTCATCTGACCCAAGATACTTGTATACAACAGAGTAACGGTTCACTATAGTTTTCTCGGCTTTTTTCATAATTAAAGGATAAGTTCTTTCTAGAAACTTATGGTATTCTAAAAAAATATTATCTTCGATATCATTATTTGGAAGGGTAATTGTTTTATATTGAATTGCTTCGACCATATGAGATACTACTTTTTCCTGTTCAATAAATCTAGGAGAGTAGTCTGTTTGTTCAAGCTTAGGTTTCTTAATCATTAGAGTACGAATAATCATTATAGCTAAGAGTAGAACAAAAACTCCTAGAATAGATAATCCGATAATTTGACCTGTTCCCATTAAACTACCTCCGGAAAAATATAATGTGAGTATATCAATTTGATTTAATAAAATCAAGGAAGAAGTCTATTTTTGAGATTATATTTGCATGTTTAGGCAACCGAAACAAGAAATAAAACAGAAAAATTTTCATAAATATGTGGAAAACCTTGCTGAATATTGGCAAAAAAGCCGACTTATCCACATTTATGCATAATTATCCACAAATTAACCACATTTAAAAATAATCG
>JAQVQU010000024.1 GCA_028701415.1 Clostridia bacterium
TTTTCTCGCCATATATGCCGGCTATAGAAGGGCAGAGATTTGAATATTATGTAAATGGTATATTACAACAAAGTATTGAATATGGAGACAATATAGAATTATATTCTGACCTTATAATGTATCCCGGACTTAATAGTGTTGAGGTTTATGCATATTATGATGATGGAATTTCGCCTGAAATATTGGTTTGCAGTGAAATTGCAGATGTTTTGGTTGACCATGAGCCCTTTAGATATGCTCTTACAAAATCTAGCGAGTCTTCTCCAGTATCTACAGATGGAGGGGGTATGCGTTTCTATATTCCAAATTCGGAGTATGTTGAACCAGAATATGTAATGGATATAGCCTCTCCAGAAATGAGCAGATTCATCCTTTCCCATTATTCAACAGCAGGTACAGAAGCTCCGAATTCGCCGTTAATAAGGTCAGCAGAATTTAGCATGTCTTTTGCTGAAGCAAAATATCAAGCAGGTCCTTCTACTGAATTCTTAATTGGGGAAAGTAAATACTCATTTAATTTATTTATGGATGGTGCCACTTATGCAACAGATGATGGGAGTGGGACTCTTAGAGGAATTTCTTTGATTTTGAACAAAAATAGAACGACACAAGGAACTTATGCTGAGAGCGGATATACTTATAGTGGAAAATTGGTAATTGCAAATAGATTGGCTTCTTCCAAACATACCCCGAAACAAATAACAGTACCCTTTAATGAGTTATCTACTTTCGATTTTGATGATGGGGCTGTATATACTTTTGGCTTTTATTTAGATAGAGATGATATAAATAATTATGAGAGTTTAGGCTATGACAGAAGAATAGGAGATGGTGGTCTTTATATCAGGATTCTAAGAAACGGAGTTAAGGTGTTTGATAAATATGTAGATACCGCATATGTTCTTGATAATGCAAGTACTACAGTAACCTTGTCTGATCCAAATTATGATATTCTAAGCCCTATTTGGTTAACCCCCGCTACAGGACAAAGTAATGGTATTAGTATAGGGGCTTCAAAAGTATTTAGGAATACACTATATGACCTTTCAATCAACAAGAACTCTTACGACGATATAGATTACTTATTAGATGGTTCATATCAACAGCGAGATGTTAAACAGGGTAACTCTATCAATGCTTTAGGAGACGAGATATCAGTTATGCTTTCTGATGGATACGAAAATCAACTGATTTCTAGATTTGATAATGCGGCTATTAGTTACACAACCGATTCTGATGGGAGCACACCTGGATGGATATGGCATATAATTGCGAACACTCCAATAGGGTTGGGCTATGATAATCGATATGATAAAGGAATGAAATTAGTTTACGATGGTACTCTGGGAGAACTTAAGTTTGTTTTCTATAGTGAAGGTATGGATTATTTAGAACAACCCTTATCGGTTCCTTTGACAGGACTATTGGATGCATCCGTTAAACACAATATAAGGGTTAAGTTTGATAGATTAAGGTATTCTACTGACTCATCGACAAGTTACAATGTAATGGCTGGTTCACTAGCTCTTACGGATTCAAATAGCTCAGGGCTTCCGATTCATTATGGAAAAGCCTTGATATATATTGATGATATGTCCGCACAGGAGGTTTTCTTCCCATACTATGAATCGGGAGAGGCCTGGTACAGAACAAATAATGATATTACTTATGGAACAACCTACCAAGGAGCGGGGACTGAAAATGCTTACGCAGACTACTCTCAATTTTTGAATTGTTATAATCTTGGAGAGTTGATATTTGTTGATTCTGATATAACTCTACACGATTATTCTTCTCACTATGGAATTATGAATTCGGAGTATTTGGATATAGTAGATAATGGAATTCCTGCTGTATAATATTTGAGAAAATTTTGGCTAAACAAAAAACCAGCAAAAAGCTGGTTTTTTGTATTGGTACCCCCAAGGGGATTCGAACCCCTATTACCGGCGTGAGAGGCCAGCGTCCTAACCCTTAGACTATGAGGGCGTATTTTACGCTAGGTTAGTATATCATGATGAGAAAAAGCTGGCAAGCAAATTACTTTCAGATGCATTTTAATGGCAATTTCGAAAGTGATAGTAAATTGCCAAAGTAAGCTCTACAGTGGAATTTGAAATGGAATTTAGTCTGGGAATTAACGTTTAAAAAGCTATTATAAATCTTTTCAAATTTAAGATAAAACGCCGGTAAGTAAGAAAATATTACCATTTTTGCATTCATTAAATATTTAACAATTGTCCTTTATAGCTATATGGTATCTATATCAGTTGCTTGAGTTTGACAGTTAATAGTGGAAAATATAATATATAACAATGAGTAGAATTTTAGATAAGTTAAGTTTATTGCCAGAAAACAGTGGAGTATACATAATGCTTGATTATGCCCGAAATATTATTTACGTGGGCAAGGCAAAGAATTTAAAAAATAGGGTGAGACAATATTTCCAAGGTGGGAGTAAAAACGCTAAGACCGAATCTTTGGTCTCGAGGATAGATGATTTTGAATATATTGTCACAAACTCTGAATTAGAAGCTCTAATTCTTGAGAATAACTTAATAAAATTGCATAAACCATATTACAATATTCTTTTAAAAGATGATAAGACTTATCCATACATAAAGATAGATACAAAATCAGATTTTCCTTCAATAGAGGTTGTAAGAAAGATTAAAAAAACAGGAAGATATTTTGGTCCATATATGTTGGGTATTTCTGCTTCAGCAATACTAGAATTAATACACGAGGTTTTTCCAGTAAGATCTTGCTTAAATTCCATTTCTAAAACGAAATCCAAACCGTGTCTAGAGTACCATTTAGGTCGTTGCGTTTCACCATGCTCAGGAAAAATCAGTCTCGAACAATATAAGGAAATGATAGATGAAATCATAATTTTTTTATCGGGTGAAAACAAAAAAATTAAGCTCTTAATAGAAGACAAGCTAAAAAACGCTGTACAAAAAGAATTATTTGAGCTCGCCATAAGATATAGAGATTTCTTAAAATTAATCGATAAAATTGAAAGGAAGCAGTCTGTGAATATTCCCTTTGATGTTAATGCAGATGTTTTTTCCTATGTATCCAATGGTGTCTACGGAACGATTAACCAAATGGTAGTAAGAGGGGGGAAACTTTCTGGTTCTATAAATTATGGGGTCAATGAAATTGGGGAATCTGAGGAAATTATAGGAAGCTTTGTAATGCAGCATTATGAGTATAACCCCATAATTGCAACCGAGATATATTTGCAGAATAATCTTTCCTTTATAAAAGACTTAGAAGAATATTTATCAAAAAAAGTTGGGAAAAAAATTTCAGTTTTAAATCCGAAAAGAGGTGTTAAAAGAGATATACTCGAAATGTCTATAAATAATGCTAAGGAGTATTTGGAGAAAAATGTAACTCAGATTCAAAATAAGAATGCGATGACTTTGGGAGCAGCAGAGAGACTTTCTGAATTATTGGGAATTAAAGGAGTTCTGAAAAGGATAGAATGTTTTGATATATCAAATATTAGCGGGGTGAATAAAGTATCTAGTATGGTCGTTTTTATTAATGGAGAACCTGAAAGAAAACAGTATCGTATGTTTAGAATAAAAACAGTAGATGGGAGCAATGACTATGCTTCTATGCGTGAAACTATTTTAAGAAGAATTATGGAGTACAAAAAGGGAGAAGAGGATAGTTTTCGAGAAAAACCCAATTTAGTAATAGTTGATGGAGGAAAAGGACAAATTTCCAGCGTGGTCGATATACTAGATAACGAAGGGATTCCATTAATTGGTTTAGCCGAGAGAAACGAAGAGATATTTCTTCCTTATAATAGCAATCCAATTATACTAAGCAAAGATGATTTAGCCCTAAAACTTTGTCAAAGAATTAGGGATGAAGCTCATAGATTTGCAATAAATTATCACAGGAAATTACACTCCAATAAGATGTTGGAATCTGAGATAAAGAAAATTGCTGGTATTGGCGACATTAAAGCTAAGGCATTGTACAATCACTTTAAGACTTACGATAAGATAGCGTCAGCAAGTTACAAGGAATTAATTGAGGTAAAAGAAATTGGGGAAAAAGATGCGAAATCGATTCTAAATCATTTCACTCAGTTCAAGGATGAGCAATAATTTAATTCATAGAAATAGAAGATTATTTGTTAAAAGGAAAAAAGAATGAAGTACAAATTACTTGTAGCAGATTTTGATGATACTACCGTAGATGATAGCTTAGTTATTTCAGATAAGGTAAAGGATTCAATTCTCAAGTATGTAAAAAATGGAGGTTTTTTCACTTTCTGTACAGGCAGAATGACTGAAAGTATCATTAATTATGCGAGAGAATTAGGGCTCAAAGGGCAGATTATGGGTTATCAAGGGGCCGAAGTTGCGGATATACAAACAGGAGAAATATTGTATCAAAATACTATTTCAAAAGAAAGTGCTTTCTATATTTGCGATTACCTTGATAAAACAGGGGAGTATTATCAACTATATCATGGGGGCAACTTTTATGTCGAAAAAGATTGTCTACAGGCAAGAGATTACGAAATGTTTACCGGAATAAAAATGAATGTTACAAATAGTATTCTAAGTGATTTTGTTAACAAGAATAATATAGAACCCTTAAAAATAATGTTGAGAATTAATCCTAAAGACAATGAGAAATATATTGCAGATTTTTCTGTTTTATTTGGACATTTAGTAAATATTAATACTTCTAAGCAACACCTTATTGAAATAGTGGATAAGCAAGTAGATAAAGGAATCGCAGTTAGGGATCTTTGTAAGAGATTGAAGATTTCTAGAGAAGATACTGTATGTATTGGAGACTCTTTAAGCGATGTCCCTATGATAAAATTTGCAGGGCTCGGAGTATGTGTTTCTAATGGATTAGAAATTGCAAAAAAAGCTGCCTCTCTAATAGTTCCATCTTGTGCTGAAGGGGGCTTATCATTTCTAATTGAAAATTACTGTTTATGAAAGTTAGGGTTTCCATAAAGTTCAAAATAGATTCCTGAAATACAAAAATACTATATATAGATATAGAATAGAAAAAATAATTTTTAAATATATTTATAGATCCATGCCAGAAAATAATTAAGAAATAAGATTAAAAATCAATGAGAGTCATTGGGCAAGGTTTCAGTAATTCTAGGGATAATCTTTACTTTTCCAGGGCCTATAATTTTTTTGATGGATTCTTCAGCCTCAACAATATTTCTTACTTCAACTTCAACCTTGAAAATTTGATTTTGGTATTGCATATAAACCGGGATTTTACCAGTATGGATTTTCAATACATCAATAATACGATTATACTTTCCAATATCATCTTCTGTAATATGAAAATATATCGCTTTATCCTCATCAAGTTCGCACTCTAAATTATCTTCAGTTTCATTTTGAATATCCCAAGGGGTTATTTTGTTAGCGTAAATTTTCACCTCATCGTCTTTGTAGGATATTGTACCTTTAACTTGTACTATTTTTTCTTCTTCAAGTATTCCGCCACAAACGGTTAATGTCCGAGGCATAACTATTACCCTAAATCTATCGTAAAGATCTTCAATATCCAAAATCGCTATATTGTTTCCATCTTTTGTTCTTTTTCTTGTTATAGAAGCAATAATTCCTCCAGTGTATACGGTCATTCCATCATGTAGCTTGTTTTCAGGGGTAGATAGATTCTCCTCTTCTTCTGAATCGAAAGAATTGTAATCCTCACCCGTCGAAGGGATCATAGAAGAATTAAAATTAAAGTCAGAGAAATAACTCTCATACCCAGAAAGAGGATGGCCAGATATGTACATTTTCAACATTTCCTTTTCCTTAGAAAGCTTATATTTAGTCGCATATTCCTTAATTTTTTGAAGTTGAAAAGATGTTTCTAAGCTTTCGCCGAGGAGACTAAAAATATTTTGTTGGCCAGTCTCAGCTGATTTTCTTTCCATTTCAACATTTGATATTATTTTTTCATAATTATTAATCAGGGTTGCTCTTGTCTCCCCAAAGGAATCAAATGCTCCAGCAAGTATTAAACTCTCTATTGCACTTTTATTACAAAATTTAGTATCTATTCTCTTAATAAAATCATGAATAGATTTGAACTTTCCTCGGGCAATCCTCTCGGTTATAATAAAATCCCTTGCTGCTTGCATCGAAACATTTTTAATACAGCCCAATCCATATCGAATTGAATTCTTTTCCGAAATGAACTCAGCCTCTGATAGGTTAACATCAGGAGGTAAAACTGATATATCCATATTCTTTAAGACTTGTAGGTATTTTTTTATATCATCAGGTTTGTCGATTCTGTTATTAATTACTGCGGCCATGAAGTCTATCGGGTAGTAATTTTTATAGTAAGCAGTCATATATGCAAGGACTGCGTATGCTGCAGCATGTGATTTATTAAAGGCGTAGTTTGCAAATTTTTCCATATCTTCAAATATTTCTTCTGCAACAGATTCAGAGATACCGTTTTCAACACAGCCAGGTGTTTTTATGTCTCCATTATTGTCTCTAATTAGCTTGTTATTCTTATCCCTTAAACCGTGAATAAACATCTGTTTCTCAATTTGCATTTTATCCTTTTTTTTCTTGCTAAAAATTGAACGAAGTATGTCTGCTTGAGTAAGAGAGTATCCCGCTAGTTCTCTTGCTACGGTCATTGCTTGTTCCTGATAAATCATTATGCCGCTGGTTCGAAATAGAATAGGTTCAAGTTTTGGATGCTTATACTTAACCAATTCAGGATTCATTCTGTTCTTCAAGAACTCTTCTTCATTATCCATTGGCCCAGGTCGATGGATTGAAATTCCTGCAATAATATCTTCAAGGTTTCTTGGTTTCATGTTCATAAGAAACCTTCGCATTCCTGCATTTTCAAGTTGGAAAACCGCATCAGTGTATCCTTTTGTGATCATATCGTACACATTAGGATCATCATACCCCAATACATTGAAGTCTATGTCTTTTCCTGTATTACGTTTAACTGAGTCGTGAGCAAGCTTAATGTCAGTTAATGTCATAAGGGCGAGAAAATCCATTTTTAAAAGTCCTAACTTTTCTACCTCTACCATATCAAATTGAGTGGTTGTCTTTCCATCTGAGCTTTTTGCTAAAGGGATGGTTTCAAAAGCAGGATTCTTGAAAATGACTACCCCTGCTGCATGAACCGATGTGTTTCTTGGGGCGCCTTCAACTTTCATAGCTATGTCAAGCACCTTTTTATATACTTCACTGCTGTTATACAATTCGATTAAAGAATCAACTCTATTTTTCCCGGAAGGGTTGAGTAGATCTTGTATGTGAACTTTTTTGTCCTCTGGCCCGAAAAAAGGTATTTGTTTAGTTATTTTTGCTACATCTTGAGCCGGTAGACGGAAAACTCTTCCTACATCTTTAATAGCAGCTTTTTTTTGCATTGTTCCAAAAGTAATTATTTGACTAATATGACTATCTCCATACTTTGTTCGAACATATTCAATGACTTCTTCCCTTCGGCTGTAACATATATCTATATCAAAATCAGGCATAGAAGTACGATCTTTATTTAAAAACCTCTCAAAAAGAAGTTGATATTTTAGCGGGTCAACATCTGTTATTCCAATAGAATAAGCCACAATACTTCCGACACCGCTTCCTCTACCTGGGCCAATTGGAATGTCATTGTTTTTTGCCCAAAAAATAAAATCCCACACAATTAGATAGTATTCAGCAAATCCCATGTCAATTATTACTTCCAGTTCGGACTCGGCTCTTTCAATGTGTTCTTTAGAAAGGTCATTCCCATATCTCTTGTTTAATCCTTCTTTAGTGATTTTTGCTAAATAATCGGGAGGCTCTAATCCTCCTGGACAAGGGTAATTAGGTAGTTGATAGTCATTGAAGATAAAATCAAAGTCACATTTATTGGCTATCTCAACGGTTGTTTCCAGCGCTTCAGGAATCCATTCGAAGAGTTCATACATTTCATCATACGTTTTTAAAAAGAACTGATCATTTGGAAATTTCATTCGGTCTGTTGCGTCTATATAAGTCCCAGTTTGAATACATAGTAATGCATCGTGCACTTCTGCATCATCTTTATTAATGTAATGAATATCATTTGTAGCTACGCACTTGATTCCTAGCTCTTTTGCGATTTTCACGAGAAGAGGGTTGACTCGTCTTTCTTCAATTAGCGAGTGATCCTGAAGCTCTATGTAAAAATCATCTCCAAAAATATTCTTTAATTCTTTTGCAAAACTTAGAGCACTGTTATAATCATCGTTTAAAAGAAGTCTGGGTATAGTTCCTGCGATACATGCAGACAAACAGATTAGTCCATCAGCATACTTTCTCAAAACAGTTAGGTCAATACGAGGCTTTCCTCCATATAAACCTTCTAGATAACCGATAGAATTAAGTTTTCCTAGATTTTTAAACCCTATATCATTTTTGACTAAAAGAATTAAGTGATCAGCCTTCTCTTTTGTAAGTTTAGAATAATTTTTTTGGGTGTGATCTTCAACCAAATAACACTCACATCCTATTATAGGACGTATATCTTTTTCTTTGCACCTGTTATAAAATTTTACGGCTGCAAACATATTGCCATGATCTGTTATGGCAATAGCAGGCATTCCAAGTTCTTTTGCTTTATCCACTAAATTATTTATATTAGCTGCCCCATCGAGCAAACTATATTCAGTGTGGACATGAAGATGTATAAAATTATTTTGAGGCATTCTTTCTCCTTATGGGTTACTCTGAAAAATAAAGATTTAAGTTTAAAAAAGGCTTATAAGTTTCTTCAATAATTATTTTTCATTTTCTAATGATTCAGATAAAGCAACAAGTTTTCTTAAACGATGATTAATACAGCTTTTTGATACATCTCCAAGGTGAGATGCAAGTTCAGCTAAGGTAAATTCAGGATAATCGAGCCTTGCAAACGCAGTTTGGATTAATTCCTGATCTAGGTCGTTCAGTCTTTCTTTGTCAATTAGTCGTTTAATGGCCTCACATTGGATTGCCGCGGCTCCTATTGCTCTATTTATGTTAGCTAGGTTACAATTAAGCCCACGGTTGGTATCATTTTTCATTGACCGCAAAACTATTAATTCCTGAAGCTTAAATAAGGAATTATAAGCTCCTGTGGCTGCTAAGAAGTCAGAAATTAATTCAGAATCTTTCAAATAAACGGAGAAAGACATTCTTCTATTTCGAATTTTAGAGGCTATTCCAAAGATTTTTAGTAGGTTGACTATATCAATGGCTAATTGTTCGGAGTAAACTTTCATTTCGAGATAGTAACCCCCTGATTTTTTTACAGGAGACAAATCTTTACTGTCTGTTGGCAGAGACATTGTTCCTGCAGAAAGAAATATTCCTCTAAGAAGGGATTTACGACAACACTCTGATGGGAAATTATCTAATTCAATTTGTTTATCAAAATCTGATACTCCCTGAAAATCTATTGAAAGTAGTTCTGCAACTTTCTTTGATTGTACAGTATCCAATTCAAGTATAAAGGATTGATAAGTATTTCTTCCCCCGAAGCCAGTTTCCCCAGTTGTCGTTGGTTCTGTTCCGGTAAAAGCGTAAAGAATATCAAAACATTTATTTAGCAGTTCTTCGTCAGTGAACCTAAACCCTATCCACCATTGGTTTTTTCTTAAAGCAATATATCCAGATCCTTTGTAAACACCAAACAAAAAAGCTTTTATGCAGCATTCTTCAGAGGAGATTAATTCTATCATTTCTTTTTTTGTTTCTGAAACAAAACTCATTTGGTTGACTCCGTAAAAAATATATATAAAAAACAAATAAGTCGGCTGACCGACAGTAATAAATTTAACATATTATATACTCATAGTCAACCTAAACCCCCGAGAAGGGTCAGGGCGATTATCTAAATAAAAGGTATAGTGTAGACTTATTTATTATAAAATCATTACAAAGTACCGTTTTTGGGATATATGCTTTCATATAAAAACATTTCTTAAAAAAGCACTGATAGGAAATATTTATTCTATCTATCAGAGTGGTCTTTGTAATTTTTAAGGCTAGCTGTTTTACATAATTTCTTTTCTACTAATAAGAAAATTAAACCGGAAGAATAAAAACTTATTAGATATTTAAAAAGTAAACTATATTAATATCACATATTATTCTTAAAATAGTCTTTAGAGATTCTGTTCTCTATGTTATAATTTTTTAACTATGATTTTATCTGTAATAAAAAATGATATTTCAGCTTGGTTGATAATATGGGAAAAATAAAAGGAAAGATAAACAGTATTTTTTTATATTTAATAATTATTATTGGATTTTTTTTCATTATGATTCTTTTTCAATCCTCTATAATGATTCAAGCATGTGCATTAGATACACCTGTAATTTCATTAAGTGAAGAAGAATGGGTTAAATCTGTTTCAGTATCTATTTCTTACCCAGAATCAATTGATGAACCATCCTATCAAACAATCAGAAACGGTGTGCAAAGTGAAATTAAAGCGTATACTCAACCTTTCGATATTTCCTCAGAGGGGGATACGGAAGTGAGAGCTTTTTATGAGTCAGGGTTTGTTTCTCGCACAGTGTCAAATGTGGATATTACTCCTCCGACTGAACCAGAGATATATCTTGATGTTAACTTAATGTCTGAGGATAAAAATATACTCTTGCAAGTCAGGGCTTCTGACCTGAAAAGTGGACTTGAGAGCGTAAATGTAGCAGTATATAACTATCAATTTCAAAGAGTTGATGATTTTTTTGAATTAGACATGTCAAATATTACTATCGGAGAGATTTTCAATATCGAGCTTTTTGATTATGCAGGAAATAAAAGAACTTATTCTGGTTATTATTATTCTGTTTATAATTACATCGATGATATAAGAGAATTTACTCAAAGTTTTAAAAATTTGGGAGAGGGGTCTCAATTTACTAATGCTCGGTGGGCAGAAATAGTATCCGCGTATAGCAATTTAGAAATGGCTTTCAAAGCTCCGATTATTGATACTTCTGAGATTAATTCCCTAGAGATTCAAATTGAAGATCTTTCTGAAGGAGAAATAACGTTTTCTTCGTTAATAGTTGAACCTCTGATAGGTATGGATAGCAACATATTATATGCTGTATCAGCAGAAAACTTAAATGCATTATTGGGAAGTGATATTGTTTTAGAAATATCAAACTCTATACTATCCGTTCAAGAAAGAACAACTTACAAGAAAATCCTTAAAACACTCTCCGGCTATGAAAATATTGATCTATATTGTTTTAATTTGGAATTGTCTGAAAAAACAGGGGAAGAAGTATCCCTTTCGGGCAGCATGAATATAGATTTTCTTATACCCGAAGGAAGTACAAATGTCAAATTGTTTGACCTTGAAGAAGGAGTTTTTGAGGAAGTCCTTTTAGCCGTCTCTGGGGAAAGACGGAGTGGAAGGGTTTTTTCTGACGGAGACTTTTTTTTAGTTGTTGATTTAGACAGTATGCAAGGGACAAGGAACGGTTATGTTATTAATGGTCGATATTACTCCCTTGAACTCTTTTGGGGAACAATTGGGGGAATTGCAGGATTATTAGTTCTTGCTTTTTTTATTCCCTTCTTTCTTATCCAGTACAAGGATAAATTGTCTTCAAACAAACTTTTATCAAAGATTAGAAAACGTAATATTGAGAGAAGAAAGCAAAAGCGAAAATAGAAAGTTTACTTTCAAAAACTTAAGAGAAAACCAGAGATTCATTAGGATAATTATATTCAAAAATAATGACAATAATTAATAGTAATCAAAAAAGCATATAAAAAAATAACCCCGGCGTATAGCGCGGGGTTAAAACGTTAATTTATTGAAGTATTTCTTATATTATTCTTATTAAAAGGATGTCTTCAGTTTCTGTAAGTTCATCTAGACTAATATCCGCACAGGTATCCAAATCAACTACGGCGTAACCAATCGATTTTTTTTCTGAGAAAAATAAAGGCTTATCTTTGACTAATGCTTTTATTCGGGCAAGTGCATTGCTGCTAGAATTATATGCGATGCATATCCTTGTCTCTGTGGATCTTTGTATACTGAGATTTGGAAAATTAACACTGTTTTTAATGTTTCCGTCCTCAATGTAGTCCTTTAATTGTTGTGCGGCCATGACTGCGCAATTATCTTCGGATTCTTCAGTAGATGCTCCGAGATGAGGAATTGCAATAATTCCTTTTTTATCAATTGAGGAGTCAGTTGGAAAATCGACCACGTATTTCCGGACTTTTCCATTTTCAAGAGCGGCTGAAAGATCTTGAATGGATACTAACTCAGCCCTGGACATGTTAATCAGAATCACCCCATCCTTCATAAAAGAAATACTCTCTTTAGATATCATTCCTCTGGTGGTATCTAGAAGAGGTACATGGAAAGTAATTATGTCGGAATTTCTGTAGAGAGCGTTTAAGTCAGTTACAAAATTCACACTACAAGTCAGCATATTTTTTGCTGCATCTGTTAGAAAAGGGTCATATCCCATAATGTTCATTCCGAGATCCGAGCAACTATTTGCTACTTTTGCACCTATAGCACCCAGTCCAACGATTCCCAAGGTTTTTCCGTAGAGTTCTGTTCCAACAAAAGGTTTTTTACCTTTTTCAACTAATTCTGGAACAAGATCCCCTTTTCCTGAAAGCGATTTGGTCCAAAACAAGGCTTCAGGAACATTTCTTGTAGCCATTAACATCCCGCAAATCACAAGCTCTTTTACTCCGTTTGCATTTGCTCCTGGTGTATTAAAAACAACAATGCCTTTGTCTGTATATTCCTCTATTGGAATATTGTTTACTCCCGCTCCGGCTCGTGCTACCGCGATTAGGTTTTCAGATATTGTATATCCATGCATGTTGTAAGAGCGAACAAGTATAGCATCTGGGGAGATAGCTTTTTCAGAGACAGTATAGTTTTCTCCTAGAACAGGGAAAATTTTTTCGCTAATAGGATTTAATGTAAGAATTTTAATCATTTATTTGTTCTCCATCTCAAATTTTTTCATAAAGCTAATAAGGGTATCTACTCCCTCCATTGGCATTGCGTTGTATATACTTGCCCTCATTCCTCCAAGTACCCGGTGTCCTTTCAGAGAGACCAAACCACTTTTTGAGGCTTCTTTAACAAATTTTGCATCTAATTCTTCGTTTCCAGTAACAAATGGAATATTCATAAGTGAACGATCATTTTTTGCCACAGGATTTGAAAACAATAAGCTATCATCCAAATAATCATATATTTTTTTTGCTTTTTCTTCATTGATTTTTTGCATTTCAGAAACTCCACCAAGCTTCTTCAACCAACGGAAGGTTAACATTGCCATATATATAGTGAAGCATGGAGGGGTATTATATAAACTGCGTTCTTTGGCATGGGTTTTATACATTAACATAGTAGGGCAAAAAGACATTGGAGTCCTTTCAAGAAGATCCTTTCTAATTATAACAATGGTTACACCAGCGGGTGCGATATTCTTTTGAGCCCCGGCGTATATCAAACCATATTTGGATATATCTATGACTTCACTTAATATGTTTGATGAGGCATCGGCAACAATTGGACAATTTACTGAAGGTAATTTTGTGTATCTTGTCCCGAATATAGTATTGTTTTGGGTAATGTGCACATAATCAAGATTATCACGGAAGGAAATTTTATCGACATTAGGAATGTAGGTAAATTTTGCCTCTTTGCTGCTCGCAGCAGAATAGGCATCTATGTACCTTGAAGCTTCCTCGAAAGCTTTATTTGACCAATTTCCAGTTAAAACATAGTCAGCACGTTTATTCACACTTAGATTTAATGGGACCATAGCAAATTGGGTGCTACCGCCACCTTGCAAAAAAAGTACCTCATAGTCTGTGCTTATTCCCATGAGTTCCCTCAGAAGAGATTCAGCTTCGATTTGTATGTCTTCATAAACCTTTCCTCTGTGACTTAATTCAGTTACAGACATGCCGCTTCCGTTATAGTCAAGAAAATCCTTTTGGACTTCTAGTTTGACCTCTTCGGGTAAAACACTTGGCCCTGCAGAAAAATTAAAAATTTTCATAAAATACCTCCCAAAATTTATGAAATTATTATACAACCGCTTGAGAAATAATGTCTATCATATACAACATTTTGTGATTACATATAAGAAAGAATAATTTCAAAGATACTTATTTTTGGGATGTTATATAAAAAAATTTGTTTGATAGAAGAGAAAGAGTGAGCTTAAGTTAGTTTCTTATAAAAGAATTGCTTTCAAATTACTATTTCCTATTGAACATCAGAAGCCTTGGATTAGTTGTTTTTATATAACAGAAACATTGGCTTACTTTAGCAGATGAATATATGGTGACGCGAAAACTCCTTAAGATACCCAATTGCTTGTTAAATATTTGTAAAAAAGATATAATTTTAGCAATATATAAATTAGATTTTGCGTTTTGCGCGGGAGGAGATAAGTTTGGCTAATAGATTAAAAATCGTTTTTCTTGGGGGAGTTGAAGAGATAGGCAAGAATATGACTTTGCTCGAGTATGGCGAAAGCGCAATTATTTTGGATGCTGGGTTGGGTTTTCCAAATAGTGAGAATATGCCCGGAGTAGATTTTTTGATACCCGATATTTCTTATGTAAAAGAAATAAAGAAAAGAATAAAAGGAATTTTTATTACGCATGGTCATGAAGACCATATCGGAGCATTACCTTTTGTTTTGAAAGATATCAATGTCCCAGTATACGGCTCCTCTATCGCCCTTGCTTTTTTGGATGCGAAGATTAATAGAGCCGGAGGAAACAAAAAATATAAACTTGTTCAAATAGACAATGGCTCAATAATTCAAGCAGGGGATTTTTCTGTGGAGTTTATTAGAACGACACACTCTATTGCTGGGGCTTTTTCATTGGCAATTACCTCTCCTTCAGGGGTGATTTTTTTTACAGGGGATTTTAAAATCGACCATACTCCAGTTGACGGAAAAGTAGCTGATTTATCAAGGATTGCTGCTATAGGTAGCAAGGGTGTGCTTTTATTGATGCAAGATAGTACGAATGTTGAGAGACTTGGATATAGCATGAGTGAAAGTAGAGTTGGGAAAAGCCTTGAGTCTGTATTTAATGACAATAAAACCAAGAGAATTATTGTGGCAACTTTTGCTTCTAATATTCATAGAATCAAACAAATAGTTGATTGTGCCCTGAAACAGGGTCGAAGAATAGTATTAAGTGGGAGAAGCGTTCTTAATACTGTAGCAATAGCTCAGAAGCTTGGGGAAATAAAATTGGATCCCGAGATGTTAATAGACATCAATAATACAAAAAAAATCCCTGATGATAGAATTTGTATTATTGCCACAGGGACACAAGGAGAACCTTCTAGTGCTTTGACAAGAATGTCTTTAGATGGATTTAAAAATGTTTCCATTGGAGAAAATGATACAGTGATTTTGTCTGCTAGCCCAATTCCAGGAAATGAGAGGTCTATTCATAATGTTATGAATAATCTTTCCAAAAAGGGGGCATCCTTAGTATATGAGTCATTGAGCGAAGTTCATGCTTCGGGACATGCTTGTGTAGAAGAACTAAAACTGATGATTGCGCTTGTTAAACCTACTTATTTTATACCCGTTCATGGAGAATTTAGACACCTTAAAAAACACGCTGAACTGGCCGAGTCAATGGGGATTCCGAGACCTAACATGTTTTTACCCGAGCTTGGCAGTTGTATTGAGGTTAGTAGAGGGGGAATAAGAAGATTGCCAAGTATAGACGCGGGAGCGGTAATGCTTGTTGGAGACATTGAGAGCGATGAAGGGAGTATTATTGAAAGAAAGAAGATGGCTGAAGATGGAATCGTAATTTCTGCAATTACTCTTTCGAAAACGGGAAAACCGAAAGTGGAAATAGATTTAACTAGTAAAGGGCTTAACATTCTTTCCGCAATAGAAGATGAAATTCAATCTACCCTTCAATCAAGGTTTTCAGGGGGAGAATATCGAAATATGGTTACTGAAGAATTGTCGCAGCTTACTAGAAAAATAATTAGTAAGATATTTTATTCCAAGCAAAAACGCTGCCCTGTGATTATTCCTATTATAATGTTTGAGTAATATGTTTTGGGGTCTCAAATGAAAGGTAAGAAAACGGTAATTATTTTTTCTGAAAAAGAGCGATCTATAACTGCCACTGCAGTTAAACAGAGAATATTGGGGATAAATCCGACAGTAATAGTTATAATTATCGATGTTATGGAGCTTAGAAACAGAGCTCTTGTAGATTTTTTCTCCAATCTTTTGTCAATAAATATTAATGCAGAAAAAATAGACGCACAAATTAAGAAGAGGAAAGCTTATCGAGACATAGATTCAATACCAAAAAATGATTTATCAATGAAATCTTCTTCCTCATACAAAAATACTGAAAACATTATTTTAAGATATACTCCTGACTTAGTTATAACTTTAGGTACGGGTGCAATTTCCGAAATATGTGCCGTAAGAAATAAGCTAAAGACAAGTTTTAAAATATTATCCATTATTGATGATTATGTATTGAATAAAAACCTCATTTACGAGAATGTTGATGCATATTTGGTCGAAAATATTGGGGTTAAGACAGACATGGTGAATTGTTATGTTCCCGAAAATAAGATATTTATTGGGGATATCCCATTAATGCATGAGGTTGTTCAAAATAAGCTTGATAAGAAAATAACAGATGCTATTTCAATAGAAAGTCGTTTATCAACTTTATTATTAGTTATTCCGCCCAACGATAAAGACGAATATAAATGGCAAATAGAAATATTAGAAAAATATCAAAAAAAATATAATATTTTGGTTTTTGTTTATGACAATGAAGATGCGATATTGAAGTGCAATCAAAATGGCTTAAGGGTGTTCTCGGATTTCTCCTATTTAGCTTTCTTATATGGAGTGGCCGATATAGTTTTAGCTTGTCCTTACTCAGTCGTAGTAGACCCAGGTTTTTTGTTGGGCAAATTAGTTGCGATATCAAAACCTAATAATTTGTTGGAAAAAAAGATTTTTCAATATTTATCTGATAAGACCGCTCATTGTGAAAATGATCAAAGACTAATTTATTTTTTAGACAAGTATCCTCGAGAAGAATATGAAAGACTCAGAATAGCAGGGAAAAAGGGTAATCCAGTTGACCCCGATTATTTCTTTAAATTGTTTATCAATTAGTTTTTTTGATAATTATTTTTAAAGAAAATATAATCTTCAATTATAAAAATATTTGGTGAAATTACATCTCTTTTCGGTCTGAAAGAGCTTTTGAAAGAGTTATTTCATCTGCATATTCAATTTCACTTCCCATCGGTAGGCCATGGGCAAGTCTTGTTACCTTTATACCCAAAGGTTTAATTAGGTTTGAAAGGTAGACTGCAGTCATTTCTCCACTAATATCCGAATTTGTCGCAATTATTACTTCTTCCACGCCACTTAATCTAGATATTAGTTCTTTCACTCTAATATCATCGGTTCCTATACCTTTTGAAAAATCTAAAGTGCCGTGAAGAACATGATATAATCCATTGTAGGCCCCAGTTTTTTCAAAAGCAACGATGTCTTTTGGTTCTTTCACAACACAAATAATGGACTTTTCAGCTGTTTGACATCTTTCACAAATTTCGGACTCTGAGTAATTCCCACATTTTTTACAAAAATGTATTTTATCTTTTGCTTCCTTAAGTGCAAAAATAAATGATTCTAATTCTGCCTCCGACATGTCTATTATATTGTAGGCATATCTGGTTGCAGTTTTTAATCCCACAGCAGGGAGTTTTCTGAACTCAGCGATTAGTCTCGATAAAGCATCGGGTAATATCATTAAAACAATCCTCCAGCTCCACCACTTATTGGCCCCATAATTCGTTCGTGTTCTTGCTCCACGAGAGAACTTGCTTCATTAAAAGCTGCGATTATTAGGTCTTGCAGTATTTCAACGTCATCGGGATCAACGGCTTCAGGAGAAATAGTTATAGATGACAGTTTTCTATCACAAGTCATTACTATTTCTACCATACCGCCTCCTGATGTTGCTACTACTTCAGTTTCGGCTAATTCTTCCTGCGCTTTCAATATATCTTGTTGCATTTTCTGTGCTTGCTTCATTAATTGTTGCATATTTGGCGTTCCACCTCCGCCATATCCACCTTGTCTTGCCATGTGATACCTCCTAAAAATGAAAATATTATTATTCTTGAAAATACTTTTTATATACTATATCAGTGCTAAGAATAGACAAATCGAAAGTTAGAGTTATTTATCTCATAAAGAAAGAATACAATACTTTATATATCAATCTTATCCCCGAAAATATCCTTTAAATAATTCATTTGTTCAATTGTTCTTTTCTTTTTTTCTTCACCAGTTTTTATGATACTCACAGTAAAATTTCCTAAATTAAGGCTTTTTAAAGAAACAGCAATTTTTTCTTTAGCATCTTTTTTATCTAAAATATCAAAGAAGGCAATTTTATCTGTTCTAATTATTAATTCGTTTCCATTTAGTTCATAGTCAGTGATTTCAGAAAGAGCTTTATAAGTGAAATTAGAACTTCCGTAAGTAAAAAGCAAATTCTCTATTAATTTTCCAAATATTTTTTTTGCGTTATTATTCGGCGGACATGCATCGGAAATATTAGGATCTATTTCATCAGTGGGCTCTTTTTCCTCAAATTGAGGAGGAAGAGAAGCATTTATTGGGCCCCTTGCAATCGTATTTAAAAAGACTTCTGAGCGAATCTCTTTTGATTCTTCAGGTTTTGAAGAGGATGGGGGAGCAATATTTGGATTTGAGGGCTCACTAGCTTCTTTTAGAGGGATAGAGACCAAACCCGAGGCTATTTGTTTTTCTAAGGCTGTAATTCTAGAAATATATCCCTCATTTGATTTATCTGTATAGATTTCAGCTGCTTTTATAAGATTTGCATCAAATACAATTTTTTGCTGGGTACTATATCTCACCGAATTTTCGGCGAGTGCAAGGATTTCTAAAATTCTGGCAAGTCGATAATTATCTATGTCTCGTACTAATTTATACCCTGCTTGTTGCTCTGCAGAAGTTAGCATAGATTTATATCCCTCGATATTTTTTATGGCAATCAACTCTCTAAAATAGGAAGAAAGCTCACGGTTAAAAATTTCTATTCCCTTACCTCTAGCGTAAACAGTAGATGTAATTTCAAGCATTTTTCCAATATTTCCAGAAAGTAGGGATTCAGCTACCGAGAAAAGAACAGAGTTATCTGAAGACCCAAGTATTTCTAAAACATCTTCATATTTTAATTTGTTGGGAGAATAAGACATGCACATGTCCGCAAGAGAAAGGGTATCTCTGACACTTCCTTGTCCATGAATTGCAATTTGCTCTATAGCTTTTTTATCATATTTATAGTTTTCAAGATCAAAAATAGAAGCCAAATGAGCGGAGAGTTCGGAGATAGAAACTAATCTAAAATCAAACCTCATACACCGAGACAGAATGGTTTGGGGAAGTTTATTTACCTCCGTTGTAGCTAAAATGAAAATTGCATGTGAAGGGGGTTCTTCTAAAGTTTTTAATAAGGCATTGAAGGCAGAGCCACTTAGCATGTGAACTTCATCTATTATATAAACCTTATACTTCGCTATAGTTGGGGGATATTGAATTTTTTCTCTTAATTCTCGAATATCATCAACGCTATTGTTGCTTGCGGCATCCATTTCCACGACATCAAGGTTATTTTCTTCAGATAAAGCCAGACACACCGAACACTTATTACAGGGGGATCCATTTTGTGGATTAAGGCAATTGAGAGCTTTTGCAAATATTTTTGCTGAACTGGTCTTTCCTGTCCCACGAGTGCCGGTAAAAAGGTAGGCATGAGTAAGTCTCCCTGACTTGATTTGATTAATCAAAGTGGTAACTATGTGCTTTTGACCTATTACTTTTTCCCAGGAATCTGGGCGATATTTTCTATACAATGAAATATGTTGTGCCATAAAAATTATTATATCATCTTGAAGAGATTCTTACAATTACATGCTTATTTGCAAAAAATTGAAGTTGT
>JAQVQU010000100.1 GCA_028701415.1 Clostridia bacterium
GTAGTTTAAAGGGCTTTGAGCCGAAGCCAGAATACAATACAGAAGATGATTTCATTGTTAAAGATTTTTATGCACCTTGTTTAGAACGTTCCATAAAATATGATCGGGCAGTTGGATATTTTAGAGCAAATATTTACCGGGAATTAGGTGAAGAATTGCTTCATTTCGTTCGGAGAGGGGGAAAAGTACGCCTCATATGTTCCCCGGACATTCCGGAACTGGATGAGGATGCTGCACGAGAAGGATATGAGTTAAGAGGAAAAAGACCCGAAATCGACAAAGAGATCACTCTTCTTCAAATACTAAAAATAATGTCCAAAAACCCCAAGGAAAGAGATTGTCTCGACATGTTAAGGCTACTAATCGAAAAAGAATCGATGGAATTGTATGTAGCCACACGAGTTGGGGGCATCTATCACAGGAAAGTAGGTGTCTTTTATGACGCATATGGGAATTATGTTGCATTTTCTGGATCAGGAAATGAAACGCAAAGAGCTGTAAGCGAAATTGAGGATTGGGCAAATGACGAAGAGTTCGATGTTTATCGGAGTTGGGGAACTGAATTCGAGACACATAAAGCAGAATCAAAGTTAGAATACTTTGAAAGACTTCTGAGCACTGGCACCCCAAATACTATAGTAAGACCCCTTACTGACATCGAGCGTGAAGAAATTTCCAAGTATCGATCCCACACTGATTTCAGTGATTGTGTCCCTGGCGCTCGTCAGCGAAGCCTGAAAATGAGACATTCGAGCGGCAATAAAAATGCAAAATCTGAGAGAGTCATAAAGGGTGCTAAAATAATACCCTATTATTACCAACAAATAGCTGCGGAGCAGTGGAATCAAAATAAGAATATTGGTATGTTGTCAATGGCAACAGGCACTGGTAAAACTATTACTGCACTTTTCGCTCTGAAAGAATTTATTAATGAAGGCCGTTTAGTTGTGATACTTGTACCTTCAAAATTGCTACTGGAGCAATGGACTGATAGTATTAGGGAGTTTTATGGAGGTATTCCGTTACTACTCGCTGGAGGAGGCAACAATTGGAAATCTAACTCATTGAAACGGATATTTATCTCGGATATAAAACAACCAAAGATTATCCTCGCAACAATGGCAACTGCGTCATCACCTGACTTCATAACTTTTCTAAAGCAGGCGAATAACCCAATACTTGTAGCAGACGAAGCACATAGGATTGGAAGCCCAAAATACAGACAAATATTAACTGAGATTCAATTCAAGGAGCGATTAGGGCTTTCAGCAACTCCAGAAAGATTGCTTGATGATGAGGGAAATGCAGCAATAACGGAAGCATTTGGAGAGGCACCGGTTTACTCACTGCCTTTAGGTGGGAAAGTAAAACTTTCTGAAGATGATGAAAAAGAAACTCCAATATTAGGGAAATTCTTAACAAAATACTATTATTACTATGAACTAGTTACTCTCACACCTGATGAACAGCAAGCATGGAACGAAATTACTATAAAAATTAAAAAAATTGTGAGGCAACATCCGGACTTAATTGAAGGCGTAGGCACAGAGAGCGACCAAGAAAAACTCAAATCATTATATATCAACCGTTCAAGGATACTTAAAAGAGCAGAAGGGAAAGTCGACATAGCCTGTAAAGCAGTTTCTGAAAGGTACGACGAAGGAAGTAGGTGGATAATCTATTGCGAAGATGAAGTCCAAATGAACTCGGTTGCAGAAGCAATACGATTAGATAATAGGAATCTACCAGTGCTCATTTACTATTCTAAAATGAACAAATCAGAGCGCGAAAAAACTCTACAATTCCTTGAAAGAAACCCCAGTATAGTAGTGAGCATAAAGTGTCTAGATGAAGGAGTTGATATCCCCATCGTGGATGGAGCCTTAATACTTGCATCGTCGACAAATCCACGGCAATACATTCAAAGAAGAGGTAGAGTTCTGAGGAGAGCTAAAGGGAAACAGATAGCGAAGATAATTGACGTTCTGGTTTTACCTGAGACATTAGATCAAGACGAGAAGATGTCAATGGTGAGGAGTGAACTATCTAGAGCATGGAATTTTGCTCAACATGCTGAAAACAGTGAAACCGCTCATGAACTCTGGGAAATAGGAAACAAATACGGAACGGACTTGATAAGTGACGGCGACATTTCATTGCAGGATGAGAATAATTGTGAGGATTTAACGGGGTCTGATTATGGAATTTGAAGAAATGGTTGCTGTACTAAGCCGAGTTAATCAAAAAGCTGAATCACCAGTTGATAAAGTTATACTCGATCAAATCTTGGCGCTTGTAATCAAACATCCATTAAGTTCTGATAGAGGACTTTGCCAAGAGCAGATAATGGAACTGATAAAACAATACAGAGGTAATTAATATGATAATTCAGAAGGTTGAAATCCATAATTTCGGCCCCTATCACGGTTCTCATACAATTGAATTTAACAATAACGGTTCAGGGATACACCTCATAAGGGGTGGAAATGGTCAAGGAAAAACATCCATCCAAAGAGCAATACTATGGGCGTTATATGGAAAGGTAATAGATCGGCAGGGAAAGAGCATTCGCCCCACATCATTATTAAATCAAACTGCAAAAAACGATGATATCTATCAATACATAGTGCAACTGCACTTTGAGCATGAAGGGAAGCAATGTAAAATCATCAGAAGCGCGAAGGCAAGTTCTCACAATGACAAAAAGTATGAGGAGGGGATGGAACTTGAAGTTTACAATGACGGAAGAATAGTTCCAGACCCCGAACATTATATTCAGCGAATTTTACCTTCAACAGTGAGCCGATTCTACTTTTTCGATGGTGAAATGTTACGTGATTACGAAGAATTACTAGAAGGTGATGTAAATGCAACGGCCAAACTAAAAGATTCTATTGAAAGGGTTTTAGGTGTTCCCTTTTTTAAGACGGCGAGTAGCGATTTAGATATGGTAAAAAGGAAATTTGAGAAAGAAAGAACCAGAATGCTGAAACAGCTCGGAGGTAAAGATTTCGAAGAACTGGCCGAGGACCAGCAATACCTTGGGGACATGATTGAAGCGACAGAAATGTCGATAATATCCTTAGAGGAACAAAAAGAGACTCTAGAAGCAACTCTTGTAGAAGATAAAAGAAAACTTGCCGACATGGAAGAAGTTCGGGAGAAAGCCATGGAACGGCTGAAACTCGAAGGAGAATTAGGAAAATGGCAAGAAAAAAAGAAGAACAAAGAGCTCGAAAGAGGAAATCTTGTAGAGCATATATATAAAAATGTTCTTTCTCCACTCGCACGGAATTTGGTTCAAAAACTCGAAATTAAATCCGGACAAGCTTTAGAAAGATACAGTAGAAAGCAGAGGCTGATGGGAGAGGCCGATGCCCTTAAAAGAGGGATATCTAATAGCACATGTAGCCAGTGTGGAACAATACTTGATCATAAAAAGTTAAAAGAATTTAAAAGTGCTCTAGATGAAACTCAGGTAAAAATCGAGGAATTGACTGTCCTGCCTGAGCCAAACTTATCATATGAACATAGTAAATTAGCATTAGAGAAGATGATGGCATCAATCATCTCGGTTGAAGATCTCAAAAAAATTGATAGAACAATAATAGAGTATGAATATGAAATACAGAGGCTCCACTCAGAACTCCAAGAAATACAATCTCAACTTGAAGGAGTGGATGCTGATGAGCCAAGAATATTGGAAATTAAGATACGGCAGAAAGAAAAAGAGTCCGGTCGCATTACCGGAATGATTGAAGAAAAAAGAAACGAAAAATTGCAGTTACTAAGTGATAAAAGCGATCTCGATATTCGTTTAGCCTCAATACCTCAAGAGCAATTAAAACAACTTAATAAAAAAATAAACTCGATAGGACAACTAAAAAGCGTTTTTGATGACGCGGTGTCAGAATTTAGAGAAGAACAAAAAGAGAAAGTCGAATCAACAGCCACGGATATATTCAAACAAATCCGATCAAAGGAGGAATTTAACCGCCTCTCTATAAATGATCAATATGGCTTGAACGTTGTTACAAATCAAGAAACTGTTTTAAATCGAAGTGAATGGCGTTCATCAGGTGAAGAGCAATTAGTTGCGCTATCACTGATCGGAGCACTAAATCAGTGTGCACAAGTAGAAGCGCCAATATTCATGGATACACCTTTTGGAAGGCTTGATGTGTCACATGGAGAACGAATACTCAAATACTTACCAAATATGTCTGAACAGGTAGTATTACTAGTAACTGATAGAGAATTTAGGGAAGGCGATGAAATCTATCTGGCTGGTAAAATAAAAACAGATTTGACAGTTAGATACAAGAGCGAAAAAGACGGTAGTGTTATATTGCCGACACTGGGGTGACATAATGTTAGCAGAAGCATTTGGAGATGCAGTAACAATTCCAGTAAGTCCAAAATCAAAAACTCAGATGAAACAACTTGTATCTCAAGGGTTGTTTAAAGAACAAAGAGATGTGTGGAGACTTGGTGCTGCATTAGGGATCTCCAGGGGGCAAAAAAAAGACGTGAGTAAGAGGGATACATTTCAAAATATTAATAGTCTCGATCCAGATGGAATATTCGCAGCATTAATGCTAGGCTTATACCCCGATAATACACCAAAAGAAAGAGTGGCTATACTCATTGAACATGCTGAATGGGGGATAGAAGAACTATTTCATCAGCAAGAGATTGGGATATTAGACTTTTCTGCTTTAGCCTCGACACTATGAAATTAACCCAAAATACAAGACGAATCAATAATTACTTTTTATTGTCGTACACGTTACCTAAATTTAAGCACTATTGTATGCTGTAATTCCCCATCCTGAGAAAGCTGCTCCCCTCAATGCCGTTGACCTCGATAAGCGAGATGACAACCAGATAAACCGAACCTGAACAGCTCCTGAATCTTATAGGCAGAGTTGTGATAGATGGCACTTCCCTACTGCACAAAAAGAAAATCTTTCGTAGCCGAGACCGCTTCCCGCCAACCCCCAGCAATATCGTAGAGGTACCCCCGCACTTCACGCGACGGCATAGACTTCCCTG
>JAQVQU010000025.1 GCA_028701415.1 Clostridia bacterium
CTGTCTAACGCATCTGCAAGAGGAGAGAATATTAACAAAGCAGATTTAGCTTTTTCTTTTCAGCATGCTGCAGTAAGTTACGTTGTGGATAATACTATGGAAGCCTGTAGAAGAACCGGGATAAGTAAAGTGTTTCTTGCCGGTGGGGTTGGAGCAAATAATTATCTTCGTAATATGTTAGCGGAAGAAGGGAAAAAGAACGGGGTGGAGATTATACTCCCTGATATTAAATACTGTACTGATAATGCGGCGATGATAGGGGTGGCTGCTTTCGAAGAGATTAAGGCGGGGGCCTTGCCCTCTGATTTATCTTTAGATGCAAGTCCTTCTCTTTAATCGTGATAAAAGCATAAATTGATTGTTTTTACCTATCAATTTTCTATCACGTAGAAGACTAGTATGAAAAGCTAAAAAGAAAACCCTTACTTTTTATAATTTGCACTATATATCCTTATAACCTTGACTATGTATATAACAAAAACGTTTGACAAGGTATAGGTCGCTTGATATAATTTACTAGCTTGTGAAAAAATGGCATACCATCATTGTGTTTTTGCCAAAAAGGTTGGTTTTAACAGGATAGAATGGACATAGAAAAAAGCATTAAATCCACAGGCCCTGCCGTTGTAGCAGGTTTGAGAGAAGTTACTCGGGGCATTAAGGATAATCGAATTAAATCAGTTACCATAGCCTTAAATGCCGATGAAAAACTAAAAAATCAATTGAGCAATATTTGTTTATTGAATAAAATTCCGATGTCTTATATTCGTTCTAAGGAAGAGCTTGGACAGATAATGGGTCTTGAGGTTAGTTGTTCGGTAACAGGAGAGCTTAAGTGATCGCGCAGGAAGCGAAAGGGTTGAAACCGCATCCTAGCAAATAAAGGAGGAACCTATAATATGCCGACAATTAATCAGCTCATTAGGCAAGGTAGAACCCGTCAAGTAGACAAAAAACAGAATCCCCTTATGCAGGGAAACCCGCAGAAAAGAGGAGTTTGTCTTGCTGTGACAACAACTACCCCGAAAAAGCCTAACTCCGCGGTAAGAAAGATCGCAAAGGTTCGTCTTGTAAACGGTCTCGAAGGAACTATATACATTCCTGGAGAGGGACATAATTTACAAGAACACAGCGTGGTCTTAGTACGTGGCGGAAGAGTCAGAGACCTCCCTGGAGTTCGTTATCACATCATTCGTGGTACATTGGATACCGCAGGTGTTGCAAAACGCAAACAGGGAAGATCAAAATACGGCGCTAAACGACCCAAATAGTCTTTACCGGGCATGTGGACTCTGTCCCGGATTAACTATTGAGTCGAAGCGCATTAAAAAATATCAGGAGGATACTTAAATGCCAAGAAGAAGTGGGGTGCCGAAAAGAGATGTATTGCCGGACCCAGTATACAATTCAAAAATTATTACAAAGTTAATTAATCAAATTATGTGGAGTGGAGAACGCAGTGTTGCTCAAAAGATTGTTTATGATTCTTTTGACATTATTGAGAAAAAACTTAATCTCGCTCCCAATGAAGTTTTTTTAAAGGCATTGGACAATCTTATGCCGGTTCTTGAAGTTAAGGCCCGCAGAGTAGGTGGAGCTAACTACCAAGTACCTATGGAGGTTAGACCTGATCGCAGGCAAACCCTCGGCATTCGCTGGTTGGTCTCCTATGCTAGAAAGCGTTCAGAAAGAACAATGAAAGAAAGGCTTGCAGAAGAAATAATGGCAGCATATAACAGTTCAGGAAGCGCATTCAAGAAGAAGGAAGAAACCCACAGGATGGCCGAGGCCAATAAAGCCTTTGCACATTTCCGTTGGTAATGACTTAAGACAGAAAATTTCTTCTTAAGATAAATAAGTAATACTTTCATGCGAAACGGTATGTAACGTACCGTTTTGCTATGTTTATGGAGCAATTGGAGCTTTGACTCCTAAGATAAAGCAGGATAAGAAAAATGAGAAACTACCCTATTGAAAAAATCAGAAATATTGGGATTATGGCACATATAGATGCCGGAAAAACTACGACCTCCGAGCGTATTCTTTTCTATACCGGTATTAATCATAGAATCGGAGAAGTCCATGATGGTGCTGCAACGATGGATTGGATGATACAAGAACAGGAAAGAGGTATTACAATAACCTCCGCGGCCACAACAGCAGTTTGGAAGGATCACGTAATTAACCTAATTGATACACCAGGACACGTAGATTTTACTGTCGAAGTGGAGAGAAGCTTAAGAGTTTTAGATGGAGCAGTCGCTGTATTTTGTGCAAAAGGTGGTGTAGAACCACAGTCCGAAACTGTTTGGCATCAAGCAGAAAAATATAAGGTTCCAAGAATAGCCTTTGTAAACAAAATGGATATTAATGGCGCGGATTTTTGCAATGTTGTTGAGATGTTGGATGAAAGATTGCACGCTAACCCTATTCCAATAGTACTTCCAATTGGACAAGAGGATACTTTTAAAGGATATATAGATTTGGTTCAAAATAATGCAAAGATTTATCATGAAGATGATTTGGGGCAGAAATTTGAAATTGTAGAAATACCTGAGGAGTATAAAGAGAGAGCCGAGGAAGCCCGGTCTAAATTGATTGAGAGATGTGCTGATTTTGATGATGATATAATGTCTAAATTTTTCGAGGGAGAAGAGATCCCCGAGGAACAGATGATTGCTGCGATTAGAAAAGGTACGGTTTCATTGAAAATGACCCCAGTTTTATGTGGCTCTTCATACAGAAACAAAGGGGTACAAAAACTTATTGATTCAATAGTAGATTTCTTGCCCTCACCTCTAGATGTACCTAGCATTACTGGAGAATATAATGGAAAAGAGGGCGTTATTCGGCATCCTAGTGACTCCGAACCCCTTTCCGGACTAGCGTTTAAGATAATGGCTGACCAGTATTTTGGAAAACTGATTTTTTATAGATTGTATAGTGGGGTAATAAAGACAGGTACAACAATATACAATAGTACGAAGGATAAAAAAGAGAGGGTTGGACGTATTGTAAGAATGCATGCAAATAGCAGGACGGATATAGATGAAGCCTATGCGGGAGACATTGTAGCCCTTGTTGGGATGAAAACAGTTACAACCGGGGATACACTCTGCGATATTTCCCATCCTATCGTTTTGGAAAACATGAAGTTCCCCGATCCAGTTATTCAAGTTGCAATTGAGCCTAAAACTAAACTCGGACAAGAAAAGATGGGACTAGCTCTCTCGAAACTTTCGGAGGAGGATCCTACTTTTAAAACATATACAGATACTGAAACTGGTCAAACAATAATAGCAGGTATGGGAGAGCTTCATCTTGAAATTATTGTTGACAGGCTGCTAAGAGAATACAAGGTTGAAGCAAATGTTGGAAAACCCCATGTTGCATATCGTGAGACGGTTACTCAGACTGCTAGAGGAGAAGGTAAATTCATTAGACAATCGGGAGGACGTGGACAATACGGGCATGCGGTTATTGTTATAGAACCAAAAGCTCCAGGTTCTGGGAAAGAGTTTGCTGACGAAACAGTTGGTGGAAGTATTCCTAAGGAATATATTAAGCCAGTGCAAGAGGGAATTTTTGATGCTGGTAAATCGGGGGTACTTGCAGGATATGAGCTCGTAGATTATAAAGTTCGTCTGATTGATGGATCTTTCCATGAGGTTGATAGCTCAGAAATGGCCTTTAAAATTGCCGGAAGTTTGGCTCTTAGGGATGCAGCCGCAAAAGCGAGACCTACCATTCTTGAACCCGTTATGGCGGTTGAGGTAGTTACTCCTAATGATTACCTTGGGGATGTTATCTCCACCCTGAATTCAAGAAGAGGAACAATAAAAAGTATTAATGACCGTAAAGGGCTTCAAGTTGTTGACGCGGAAGTTCCGTTGTCTGAAATGTTTGGGTATGCGACCTACTTAAGATCTGCTACACAAGGAAGGGGCAATCATACGATGCAGTTTGCTTCCTATGTTGAAGTTCCAAAGAGCGAATTTGAAAAGATAACTGGGAAGAAAAAAGAAAATTAGACTTATAAGTATGCAATACTTCCTGTAAATATTGACACAACCTATCAATATGTGATATCTTTCATTAGTACGAAGCTACAGGGAAAAAAGCTTCAAAAAAGTGGACATATATGTGGAATTAATATATAATTTTACAATAAGTGATTAAATAAATAATATATATCGGAGGAAATTTAAATGGCAAAATCAAAGTTCGAAAGAAATAAAACGCACGTTAACGTCGGAACCATTGGCCACGTTGACCATGGTAAGACCACTTTGACGGCTGCAATCACAATGATAGCCGCTGCTGCTGGTCATGGTGCTGCAATGAAGTATGATGAAATTGACAAGGCTCCAGAAGAAAAGGCAAGAGGAATAACTATCAATACTTCGCACGTTGAGTATGAGAGTGAAACGCGTCATTATGCACACGTTGACTGCCCCGGGCACGCTGACTATGTTAAGAACATGATCACTGGTGCTGCCCAAATGGATGGAGCAATCCTGGTTGTTGCAGCTACAGATGGACCAATGCCACAGACACGTGAGCATATCCTTCTTGCTAGACAGGTTGGAGTTCCATATATAGTTGTTTTTATGAATAAAACCGATCAGGTTGATGATCCCGAACTTCTTGAACTCGTTGAGATGGAAGTTAGAGAGCTTCTTACTGAGTATGAATTTCCTGGCGATGATATTCCAGTAATTAAGGGCTCTGCACTTAAGGCAATGGAAGCAGGTGTTGCAGGAAAGTTTTCTGATGCCGCTTGCGATCCCATAAGAGAGCTACTTGCAGCAATAGACTCCTATATTCCTACACCTGAACGTCCTACAGATAAGCCTTTCTTAATGCCTGTTGAAGACGTATTTACAATCACTGGACGCGGAACAGTCGCAACTGGAAGAATTGACAGAGGAACAGTAAAAGTTCAGGACAAGGTAGAAATCGTAGGACTCCGTCCAACGACCGAAACAACTGTAACTGGTGTAGAGATGTTCAGAAAGCTTTTGGACCAAGCTATAGCTGGTGACAACGTAGGTTGCCTCCTCCGTGGAATAGATAGAAAAGATATAGAAAGAGGCCAGGTTCTTGCTAAGCCCGGAACGATTAATCCTCACACCGAATTCAAATCGCAAGTATACGTACTTACAAAAGAAGAAGGTGGACGTCATACTCCGTTCTTTAATGGATATCGCCCGCAATTCTATTTCCGTACAACTGATGTTACCGGAAACATCAAGCTCCCTGATGGAGTAGAAATGGTTATGCCTGGAGATCACATTGACATGGAAGTTTCACTTATTACTCCTATCGCTATCGAGCCCGGTCTTCGTTTCGCTATCCGTGAAGGCGGAAGAACTGTTGGTTCAGGAGTCGTTGCAGATATTAATAAATAGTATCGATTATCAAATATTACTTAAAAAGGTAGCTCAGGCTACCTTTTTTTATTTAATAAATCTTTTGGCTCAACCCTCTAATATGAAAACCTTTGCGGAATGTTTATTGACAGTACAAGCTAATTTAGACCCATAATATTTCTTTTTTTCAATAACATCATATATACTAGTTTCTTCATTAAGGCTTATATCCTTAAGATACGGGTCAGATAAAATGGATTTGATGTTTAACGTAACATTCTTTTTGCTCCCAAATTTATTTAAAAAACATAACGCAATACGATTATTCTGAAGAGGTTTTATCAGGATGTCCATTAGACCTTTTTTTATACGCTTTGCCTGTTTGCCTAATGGGTCTTGGTTTATATCTATTAATTCCTTGTTTTTAACAATATCTAAAATTTCATTTGAGATTTTTCTTAAATCATTTCCTAGAATCAAAGGAGCATTCATCATGCACCAAACTGCGAAATGAGCAAGGTTTTCATCATGAGATAACTCACCATTTCCTACTTCTAGCATATCGGGGTCATTCCATGCTCCTTTTCCAGCATATTTATAAAGTTTTACATTTCTTTCATAAATTGTCATTATCCAGCTCCAAATGGGCCGTATGTCTGGAGTAGTTCTCCATAAATTTCCTGCTGAATTACCCCATAGCCAAGGTTTTCTAAATCCCCACTCACATATGGAAAAAGTTATAGGTTTATACTCCTTTAAGGATAGAGCTCTATTTTTTGCTGCTTCCAGTAAGCATTTTCCCATATATCTATACTGGAGTATTGCGCTATCAATATTGTTTCTTATGGGGTTATATAGTTTTATGTTATTAGTTCCCTTTTTTAATTTTATTATTGCTTGAAATCTTGCGGTATGGTTATATATTTTTTGCTCAGGGAAATATATGTGATATTTATCGGTATCGTTGATTTCAGCTATTAAGAATTTTTTAAATCTTCCCTTTTTTGCAATTTCTATGGTGAGTGCGTATTCTCCCTCCGATTCAGCGGTAATATTGGCAAATTCAAGCATACCGGTATTTTCATCTAGCCCAGTTGCCATAAAGCCAGAGGGAATGTTGGTATTTTTCATTAATTTTGCATATCCACTAAGAAGTGCATCTTTTGCAAAATATTCTTTTGCCTCCCGCTGTCCAACTCTTGAAAGGGTTATTCCATAAACTAAGGGTGCATATTTTGAAATTGGCTCGTTATGGCAGAAATCATATTTGAAGTATTCAATTCCCCAGGAAGCAAATGTTTCAGCATCTCTTTTTTCATTGTACAAACTTGCTGGGAGATCCTCACACGTTAAAGTTCCGTTTGAAGAATAAATCCCGACTTTTAATCCCAATTTATTAATCTTATTGACAAGAGAAGGTATCCCGTCCGAAAATCTGACGAGATCTCCTACCATATTCCCATTATTGTCACGCTTGGAAGATACCCAATTATCATCAATATTTACATATGTGTAACCAGCCTCAACAAGACCAGTGTTTTTTAACGCAAGCGCAATATCATATATTACCTCTTGGTCTATTCTATTTCTAAAAGTGTTCCAACTTGACCATCCCATAGGAGGAGTTAAAGCTGCTTCATTCAAATAGGGAATATCCTTATAAAGATTTTTAACTTTTGCAGGGCGTACAAGTATCTTTTTTAAAAAACAGAGGGGACACATACCATTTCGTCTCATAAATTCTCCTTATCCAAAAAATATTCTATAACAAGCTACCTTAATGCATCTTTTCTTTCGTATTCAATTATAAACGATCTAAAGGCCTTTTTTTATTTCATTTTTTAGCTATCTAAAGGCCGCTTTCTTTCAAATTCAATTATAAATGATCTAAAGGCCTTTTTATATTTTTAATTCATTTTTTAGGTATTTAAAGGCCTGTTCTTTCAAATTCAGTTATATGCCAACTTAAAGCTCCTTTTTTCTTTTAAAATTTTATTATAAGCTATCTACAGGTTCTTTTTTTAATTTCGAAATAAAATAATCGACAGTCAAATCATTTAATGGGCCGGTAGAAGGTAAATTTTCTTCAAGTATCATTGTTAGAAACATAATTAACATCATTGAAGGGAAAGGAACAAAGGTCCCGGTGTCAATCATAGAATAAGCCTCAAATCCTAACATGGCAATTAAAGAGAAAAGGGCAAACGAGGTTTTAGATAAATTCTTAAGTACAATTTGATATCTTCGAAAATATAAGTATGAATAAGCTAAAAAGCCAAATAACCCGGTACAGGCAATTATTTGAAAAAGGGTTGAATGAAAAAAGTAAAAGGAAATAGATCTAATTTCATAATTAGAACCTTGATAACCTAACCCCACTCCAAAAATTGGATGAGAGATAAATGAATCCCAGGCTTCTTTATAGAGATCAAATCTTCCATTGTCTCCAGTGCCCTGAAAAGTAAATCCTCTAATTAACTCGGCAATGCTTGGTGCTTTGAAAACTACCACTAGTGCTCCTATTAATAAGATAATACATCCAGTAACCAAAACTTCCTTTTTTCTTGCAGAATTCTTGAATAGAAAAATAGTACAGATAATAAAAGAAATAAACCCAAATAGAATACCCCCACGACTGAAGGTTAATATTATCGCTAGATATTGAATAGAGGAGGACAATACATATAGTGAGGGCCTCAAAGAATCCTTTCTAGTGGCTAAGTAGAGGGTTAAAGGAGCTGTTATTAAGAGAAGGGTAGCAGCATTGTTATCAATACCCCATCCTAAATCCATAAATTCTGAAGAAAGGAAAGTGATGCTTTGGTTTGAGCGAAAAATATAGGTTAAAATTTGAAGCGAAACGATAATCCCTGCCCAAGAAAGCATCTTGGAAAAATATTTAGATGTATCTTGCCCTTCGTTACTTCCTCGGTATAGGTAAAAAAGAAAATACATCAATAAAATGCCAATACCTAGCAGGAGATTCAATGCTAGTGTTCCTAAGTAATACTCTATTGAGATAGTTCCAAGTCCCCCCAAAAGAAGAGCCAAGGCAACAAGCGATTGCGGAAGGAACATCTTACCAAAACGAATTTTCTTTCGGTAATAAATCATATGAAACAGGAGCGCAGCGACGATTACAACTGCTGCGTAAGCAAAATTTATGTATTTTACTATATTTATTCCATCTGCGACTGTAAATGTGGTTAAAATTATCGCAGGCATTAATGGGAGGGTATCATCAACGAAGACTAGGGAAATGGAAGCATAAACAATTACTAATGAAAAAGCGACTATTTCTAGCTCGAAAAACCAAGAAAAAAAGATAAAGAAAGAGAGAATAGCCATTGGAAGTTCAGAGTTAAACAGCTTGGTAACAACTTTGGAAATTTTTATAAACCTTTCCTTATTAGTTGTAAGATTTGTGTTTGATTTATCCATTTAATTCCCTTTACACGAGTTATTTATAATTAAGTATAATGGATAAATTAAAAAAGAACAAGATTACCATTTTTAAAAGCACACTCCCGGCCCCATCTTATTCTCTAATAATTCTAATAACTTAAGATTATTCAAATCTAGTACATTTTGAAAGAGATAAGAATATTTTGCACTTTCATTCTTACGTTTAAATATATTAGGTGAAGCAAGAAATAAGCGCTTGTCGTTCAAATATTGTTATTTATGATAGTTAAATAATAAAGAAATATTTCAATTTCCCACTTATTTGACAGAGTTTAAAGCTGTGATATAATTAATCAAAAGTGGTTATTGTATTTTAGAATGAAATCCTAAGTAATTTATTTTCACTGTTATTGGAGCTGAAGATTGTATAAATATATTAAGTCAATTTTAGATATTATTTTTGCCTTGATTGGATTTATCCTTTTATCCCCAGTTTTTTTAATAGTAGTCATTGCGATACGTATTGATAGTCCAGGAAATGCTATTTTTAGACAGGAAAGAACGGGAAAGAATGGAAAGTCTTTTATGATGTATAAATTTAGATCCATGTTGTCTACAGAAGTTGAGTTCGATAAAGAGCATCCAGTGATTAATGACGATAATATTAACCTAACGAAGGTGGGAAGATTTATCAGAAAAGTTAAACTTGATGAAGCTATTCAACTTCTAAATATAATAAGAGGAGAAATGAGTTTTATCGGACCTAGGCCACTAAAAATTGAATATTTGGCTGAATATAGGGACTGGGAAAAAATGAAATTGATGGTTAAACCTGGGCTCGGAGGGTTGGCGCAGATTAAAGGAAATGGTCATTTGGAAATTTGGGAACGGAATTATTATGACATGAAGTATGCCTCTGAAATGTCATTCTTTAAAGATATTATTATATTTTTCAAAACAATAATGGTAGTTTTAAAAGGAGAAGAAGCCTACATTGAGCATGTTGATAAAGAAATACTTACCATTTTGAATGGAAAAGAGGAAAAAAGCGAAGATCACTTATAAAAAAGACTAACAAATTGTAGAATTTAAGATGTTATTAAGCTCTTTTTTCTCGTTTTTTCCTTATAATTGCCCTTGGTATGAAGAAAATTATCAAAGGTTTTAACGCATAAAGAAAACTTATTTCCTTGTTTTTCAAATTCCTTTTTACTTCCGAAATAGATTCCTTATAAGTTTTTTTCGGCGAGGAAAGAAAGACTGTAGGAAGATAAAGTCCATTTAACCCTTTTTGTTCGAGTTTTTTAATGTAAACCCCGGTCAATCGTTCGGATATAAACATCCTGGAGTTACTAGAATCAATATGATTTTCTAGTTCAAATAATATATCAAAGATGAATGTGCAGTAATCAAAAAAATCCTCTTTTCGGAAAATAAACATGTTATGATAAAAAGAGCGTTTTCCCGAGAAATATTCTTCAAATAACTCCATATATTCGGGATGTTTTTTAAAGATTATATCTTTTACTTTTATAATGTCACTAGTCCCGTGTGCCATTTTATAGTTCCAATAAACACTTTTTCTTAGAGAGGGGATGGGTGCAACAAAATCATAATTAGATATTTTTTTTATTTCAGTATCCGTTATATCTATGAAAAGAGGGACTTTAGCGTCTGAAATATCTAATTCAAGGTAGGATTTATTCAAGCTCAAAAAAGAAAAGTATCTTCTATAATGGCAAAATCCAATATAATCAGGATTCCCAATTTTTTCATAGTTCTTGAAGACCCAATATATTCCAGTAAGTTCATTGTAAAGAGAATTCTTATTTGAAATATTTTCTCCAGAGTTATCTTGGAAGAAACCAGATTTATTATCAATTTTTGCTCCCACAAGAAGTGGGGATATGTAGTCATTGTTGATTATTGGCTCAATTTCCTTGTGATATATTGAAAAAATTTTTACTTTCATTTTTTTCCTATAGATTATTTAGATTTTCTTACAATATTAGCGTTCGAATAGGGATAATTAGTTAGCTTAAACAGTATTACTTATTTATTCACAACATATTAAGTATATATCTAATTCTTTTTCTAATAAAGTGTTGTTTAGTATTTAGGTTTCTATATGAGATGGAGGGAATTATTTTTTTAAATTAAAATTATTCCTCCAGAACAATAGTTGCAGTTTTACAAATAAGGTATACACTAGGTTTCTTGGGGCAATCACAATGTTCAAGAAGTAAATGTTTGCGATTAAAGTAACTTTTTTATATCTTGTTTGTGAGGGAATCATAATAATCTATAAGTTCAGAAGTTTCATTGGAAAATTCTTTTATCTCACAGCTATAGAAGGGAATTATAATGCTCTATAAGTTCAGAAGATTGATTGGAGAATTTCTTTAACTCATAGTTTCAGAAGGGAATTATAATATTCTAGAAGTTTAGGGGCGGCATCCTTAATATCATATCCTTTCGCTTCTAAGGTTGCAAAATTTTGGTAAGTTGGCTTTTCGCGGTAAATCATCAAGGTTGTTTCTGCCCAACTCAAAGGGTTATTAATTGGAAGGAAAATGGTGGTACCTGTTAAATCAGCTTCCCTGCTTATTTTATCAGAAAACAAACAGGGTAAATTCATGGCTTGAGCTTCCACGCCCACTAAAGGAAGACCCTCATATAGAGAAGGTAACCAAAAAATATCAAAAATCTCGTAATATTTTACTATGTCTGAGGTTTCAGGAAGAAAAATAACCTTGTCAGCAATATTATATGATAAAATTTTTTCCCGAATAAGCTTCTCTTTTTTGCCTTTTCCCACCAAGATTAAAACTGCACTGGGTATAGCTTCTAGCGTTTTCAAAAAACAATCAACAAGGAATAAATGATTTTTCTGGGTTTCAAATCTTCCAATATTGCCAATAATGAATTTATTTTCAATTTCCAGAGTTTTTTTAAGTTCGTTAGATCTTTTTTCATTCTTATGAAACAGAGATAAATCAATTGAATTGGGTATTAATACAGATGAGGCTCCTTTCTTTTTTCCAAACAACCAATTCATTGAAAGATGGCTACAGCCAGAAAGGTGGGAAGCTAAGGGATTAGAAAAAGGTTTCAAGAGATTTTTTATAATGTACGTACTTTCATTCCGATTTGTAGTTGAATGAGCGTGACATATTCTTATATTTATTCCCGCCAGTTTTGCTGCAAGAAGGGGGGAAATAGAAAGAGTGGTCATGTGTGAGTGCACTATATCAAACTTCTGCTCAGAAAATGATTTTTTTAAGAAAGGAATAGACTTAAGAATATTTCTTACATCCGGCATGTGTACGATTTTTCCATTCAAGTGAAGAATTTCTGCATCCAACTCAGAAGGTCCGTAGGTGTAAAAATAGAAGTCAATTTTATTTCTATCGATATTTCTAAAATAATTCATTATAAAACTAGGGACTCCTCCACACGTTGAGTTCCCAATAACCTGAGCCACTTTAATTTTTTTGTGTTGTTCCATTTAGCTCACCGATAAAATACTATAGAAAAACAATCATTATTTATCTAAAGAAACTTCATTGCAGTATTTAAGATATGAGGAGGACACCTCGGCGACACTACCACTTAATTCAATTTTTCCATCCTTAAGCCAAATAGCTTTCTGGCACAAACTCTTTAGTGTTTCCATGCTATGTGAAACAACTATAAAAGTAGTGCCGCTATCTTGAAGTTGCTTAATACGTGTCCTACATTTTTTTTGAAAGGGAGCATCTCCTACCGCTAAAATCTCATCGACAATTAAGATATCTGGTTTTACATCTACAGCAATTGAGAATCCTAGTCTTGCCATCATCCCAGAAGAATAATTTTTTATTGGAACATTCATGAAGTCTCCAAGTTCAGAGAATTCGACTATGCTGTTATATTTTTTAGCCATTTCCTTCTTGCTGAATCCTAAAATAGCTCCATTGAGAAAAATATTTTCCTTTCCAGTCGCATTACTATCAAATCCTGCCCCTAGTTTCAATAAGGGAGCCATAACCCCTTTTGTAGTAATTTCTCCTTTTGCAGGCTCCATTATCCCAGCAATAAGTCTCAATAGGGTGCTTTTCCCCGCTCCATTTCTGCCAATTAAAGCAAGGGATTCTCCTCTACGTACCTGTAAATTAATATTTTTTAAAACCCAAAAATCCTTATATTTAATCTTTCTTTTTAAAAACTTAATAAAATATTCTTTTAGGTTGTCTATTTTTTCCGCAGGAAGTCTAAAAAGCATGGAAACATCCTTAACATCAATAAGGATTTCTCTTTCAACTTCTGAATACGAATCGCTTAAAATAGGTGTATTTCCTGTAGATTCGATAAGGTCATCATATTGAATTTCAGTTATTATATCTTCCATATTTACCTTAAATATACATAATAAACTTTTTCTTTTGAGACCCGAAAGCCAACAACCCAATAGTTAATGCTGCAATTCCACAACCATATATTATTAAATGGCTTTCAAGGGAAGGAACAATCCCTGATTGAACTATATCCCTAAAATACTTTACAAAATGATACATTGGGTTAAAGTTCATTAAGTATCTTACTTTTGGGGATAGAATAGCATCATTGTAAAACAGAGGGGTTAAATATGTCCATAATGTCAATATAACTCCATAGAAATGTTTTATATCTCTGAACCTAACATACATTGTGGCAAGGATTAAAGCTATTCCCAAAGAAAAAAGCATTAGGGCGGGTAAAAATGGGACTATTGTCATAAGCATTGTCCAATAAAACTTGACCCCATTTGGAATTCTAATGAGCATTACTATCAGTAATGCAATAAATGAGAACCCAAAGTTTACTACTGCAGAAAGCAAGTGTGAGACAGGGAAGACATAGTAAGGAATTCTAGTTTTGGTCAGCATATCATAGTTTTCTACCATGCAAGTTAAACCACTGGTTGTAGTCATTCTAAGAAGGCCGAAAACAGTATTGCCGGCAAGAACATAAACAGGATAATCGATATTAGGCATTGTCCTTCCGAAAAACTGACCAAAAACTAACGCCATGACAAGCATGTTAAGAAGAGGGTTTAGAACGGTCCAAACAACCCCTAAAGTGGAGTTGCGATATTGAGCTCGTATATTCTTGCTAACTAGTGAATTGAGTACAAACACAGATTTTTTCAGCATAACAATGTTTGCTTTACTTTTATTATTATTGAGAAATGCCATGATACCTCAACTGAAATATATTATTATAAATTGAATTGATAATAACATTTAAGGGAAATACTGTCAATTAAGGACAGAGATTGAACGGAATTGTAAACAAGAATTAACAGCCTGTTTTAACCTGCTTGTAAAAAAATATAAAATCTACCGCAGATTCCTTCCTTCTATAAATATCTTCTCTATTTATGCAATTGTGTAATAAGTGTATTTTAATCCTACAAGCATTGTCGCAAGTAGCTATGGTTGTATTGTCTTTATTAAGATAATTTGTTATGCTTAAAATTAGAGTAAAAATAAAGATTATGGAGAATTCTATGGGATATATATATGATTATCTTATCGTAGGAAGTGGCCTTTTTGCATCTGTTTTTGCTAGGGAAGCGATGGATAAGGGATACTCTGTATTGGTCTTGGAAAAAAGGGACCATATTGGAGGGAATATCTATACTGAGAGTATAGAGGGGATTAATGTCCATAAATATGGTGCGCACATTTTTCATACTTCGGATAAGGAGATATGGGATTATGTCAATAAATACGCAGAATTCAATAATTATGTTAATTCTCCTGTAGCAATATTTGAGGAAGAATTATATAACTTACCATTTAACATGAATACGTTCTCGAAAATGTGGGGAATTAAAACCCCGGATGAGGCAAAAAAAATTATTGAAGATCAGATAAAGGATCTTCGTATAGTGGAGCCTCGAAATTTAGAGGAGCAAGCCTTAAAACTTGTGGGAAGAGATGTATACCATAAATTAATAGAGGGGTACACGGAAAAACAATGGGGGAGAAAGTGTAGGGATCTACCAGCTTTTATTATTAAAAGACTTCCTCTAAGATTTACATATGACAACAACTATTTTAATGATAAATATCAAGGCATACCTGTTGGGGGTTATACTCAAATAATAGAGAAATTACTATATGGAAGCAAGGTGATACTTAACACAGATTATTTTGAATATACACAAAACCATAAGAGAAACTGGGGAAAGATTGTTTTTACGGGTATGATTGATCAATTCTTTAACTACTCCCTTGGAGCTCTTGAGTATCGTTCCGTTCGTTTTGATAATAAAGTAGTTGATAAAGATAATTTTCAGGGAAACGCTGTCGTGAATTACACCTCATCTAGAGTCCCGTACACAAGGATTATTGAGCATAAGCACTTTGAGTTTGGAAAACAACCAAAGTCAGTAATTAGTTATGAGTATCCAAGTGAATGGAAACTTGGAGAAGAGCCATATTACCCGATTAACGATGAGCGGAATACTGAGCTATTTTTAAAATATGAGAAACTTGCAAAAAACCTTCCGGATGTTATTTTTGGGGGAAGGTTGGGAAATTATAAGTACTATGACATGGACAAAGTTATTCGCTCTTCACTTGATGCTGTAAAAAGGGAGATTAGATGAATCCAAATCAACTTGAATTGGGGGAGATATCTTCCAATAATATTATCGCAAAAATAATTTTTCCATCAAGTTATGATATTTGTTCCGAAAAAGAACTATATTTTCGCGATAGTGGGGGGGTTGACTATTCCGAGAAAAGAATTAAGTTTTCAAACGAAGCCTCTCTTTCGTTATTTTCCTATTATAATTCCATTTCATACAGCAAGTTAGCCAAATATTGTGGGATGAGGGAGGTTCTTTTCTCTTTTAAGTTAAAAGGGAAAATTAGAATAAAAATCAAAGCAGCAATCGCCGAAATCCCTAATAACTCAGTACAAAAAGAGTTAAATTTTGCAAATTTTACTACATTAGTTTTATATGAAGGAATTGTAACCGGAGATGGAACAAAACCCATTTTTTTACCTATTGATTTTTCTAAGGTAGAAGGTGAGGGAATACTATATCCGGAAATTGAGGGAGAAAAGGGTGCAGAGATTTCTGACTTGATGTATTTAAGTACAATACCTCCAAAAAGAGAATCAAAGATAGGAATAGTATTTTGTACATTCAAAAGGGAGAAGTATGTCTCTGCAAACGTTAAGAGAATAAATATGTATTTGCAGGAAGACTTTTCTATTGTAAATAAGTTTGGTATTTTTGTAATTGATAACGGGAAAACTTTGAAAGAAGAGGAAATAGAGGGAGCGATGTTATTCCCGAATGCAAATACGGGTGGGTCTGGAGGATTTACTAGAGGGATAAAAGAGGTTTGTTCACGGAAAGAATATTCGCATTTTCTATTAATGGACGATGATATTAAGTTCGAACCAGAAGTATTGAGAAGGATATTATTCTGGACGGAGAATTCCTTGTCTCCTGAAAGGTTGACTATTGGGGGTACTATGCTTATTGCCGAAAATCCAACATTTCAGTATGAGATGGGGGCTGTTTGGAACGCAAAAAACAATCTTGCAAATAAATTTGCGTACAATGTAAAATGTAAGAGGGATTTAGTTAGAAATGAAGTTGAATTGAATTCTGATTACAACGCATGGTGGTGTTGTTGTATGCCTGTTTCTACCGTTGATAGAATAGGTTTACCCCTCCAACTATTCATAAAAGGGGATGATATAGAATATTCGTTAAGAGCACAAAATGAGATATTGTTAACGAACGGAATCGCTGTTTGGCATGAGAGTTTTACTTCTAAGTATTCTAGTGAGTTAGAATACTACATAAAAAGAAATGAACTAATAGTTAATTCAATTCACAGAAGAAATTTTGGAAGGGTAAGAGAGTTAACTAAATTGATTAGATCTGTTGCGAAGCAACTGGTTTTTCATAGATATGATACTATTAATGATATTTTTCTTGCTTACGATCACTTCCTTAAAGGGGCAACTTTCTTTAGCACTATTGACTCAGAGTCCCTTCATAAAGAATTAAGGTCTAGGGCTATTAAGCAGTTCTCAAAAGAAGAGCTGAAGCAGAAGGGATACGATATTGAAGGAAAAAACTTTTATAAAATCGAGGGTAAGAAAAAGTCCTATTTATACCACGCTCTAACGCTTAATGGGTATCTAATTAGAAAAGAAAGATATCCCAAAGAGGAAAAAGATTCTTTTCGACTTATTAATATGATTTCCTCAACTCCTAGATCAATGTTTAAAGCAGATTGCACAGTGCAGTATAACCCTAACACACAAAAGGGATTTTTTACTCGGTTGGACAGATCAAAACTATTTTATTCAATGGCAGGAATACTGAGAATATCTATAAGAATGATGGTATTTTATGGAAGGGTAGCAAATTCATACAAAAAACTAGAAAAAAAATAGATTGTTTTTTAAAATTCATTATTAAAGTTTTAAAAAAATTAATCAACAGCTCTTTAAAAAATTTCTTAAATAAAAGCTTTTAAACGATGAAGCTTTCTAATAGTACCCCTGGAGTAAATTGTAACTCCTGGGTTTAGACTGGTTCGTTCAATATTGTAAGTTCCTTGTGTAAATTCAAGTCTTTCACCATCTTGGCAAAACACTTCAGTATTTTTAAGCTGGATATCCATTTTTGTAAATGGTTTAAATAAAATGTTGTCGTTTTCAAACTCTTTATTAAACCCAATGAAGAATGCCCGAAAAAAAGGCCAAAATATTTTAAAACGATTTTTAATGTTATCTTCTCCGGGAGAGCGAATTAATAATAAATGCATATCTTGGGAATTTGGAACAAACATTCGATTGAATTTAAACCCAAAACACCTAGGAGAATCTATGACCATTATTAAGGAATATTTGTCGGCATACTCTATGTCATCTACGATTATATCAGCTTCAATGCAAGCAACCTTATATTGTCTTAAAACTTGAGATAAATAAGCAATAGCTTTAAATCTTTTTTTAATTTTACTTTTTACTTGATAGCCAAGAGGAGTAAATGACCCAGCAGCTAGCACATAAGAAAAAGCTTTTTCCCCAGCCATCCCTAATTTATCAAAACAGAAAACACTTTTTTGGGCACCCTTAAATTTTTCGTTCATAGTTCCAAAGGGGCAAAAAACTAATTCACAATCTTCCACATTAGGAGTGTTAAGAAGAGTGCTGAGAGTTCCATCTCCTCCGCATCCAACAACCCTTGAGAAACCGCTTATATCACCTAGAAGCTCCCCCTTTTTTTGAAGATACTTAATATGAACATCGTATCCCTTGCCAAATACGGCTACAATTTTCTTTTCATCAAGTTTATTGTAACTTCCAGCAAGTTTATTAATCCATATTAAGCATTTTTTTAATTCGCGTTTCATTTAATTGATATTAACATAAATGAACTAAAAGTCAATGATGTTACAACTTAGATTAACTATTATTTACTTAATGTATAATTATTGTCCCTTATCAAAGATAACGATTAAATTTTCTTATACGTATAACATACATGTTTAAGCAACGGCCATATTGAAGGTCAAATCAAATTGTGATAGACTAACTTCTATAAAGTATACGTAAAATGGGGATAAAATGAGAAAGACACTGGCATCTGAAAGTATTAAAGGACCCAAGAAACCCAATTTTCTGAAAAGATTTTTTGCCCATAATCCCAATTATGATGTTCAAAATAAAGAACTTGTAACTTACTGCTTAGGCGTTGCAGGACAGAACCATACATATAACCTAGTTGGCGGATGGTTTGAATATTTTTGTAATTTTGTTCTCTTCATTAAGCCTATTCATACAGGATTGATTCTTGGTGTTATGCGTGGTTGGGATGCGATAAATGATCCGCTTGCAGGGGCAATTATAGATGGGCATACTTTTAAAAGCGGAGATAAGCTAAAACCTTATCTAAAAATTTTTGCAATTCCGGTAGGTGTTTTGGCAATGTTTCTCTTTATAAACTTTGGTTTTCAGGAATATGCGGCAAAAATAGCATACGTAGCGACCATATACTTTTTATGGGACTCATTCTATAGTTTTCAAGATACTGCGCAATGGGGCTTGGTTGCGAGAATTTCCAGAATACCTGAAAGGAGAGTTAAAGCAGCCTACTGGGGACGGTTAGGAGGAACTTTTGGTGGTCTTATTCCAGGGCTTATTTCTCCCGTAGTTGGATTGGTGCTTGATGGAATAATCCCAATTAGTCTTACTCAATTATTTATATTTTTAGGAATTTTCTTTGGTTTGGGTGGAATGATTATTTCTTTAGCTCAAGTAAAAGTTGTGGAGAGAGCTCCTAACAAACCCCCTGATGGAAAGTTATTAGGGGGAGTCAAGCTTCTTGCAAAAAATAAAATAGTACTGCTTATAGCTTTGGGGAATATATTGAATGTTTGCATTTTTAATCTTTCCCAGATGTATTTTTTTCAAACTTTGGTTCGTTTAAATATTGGTGGTAAAATATATAACGGAGCTACTATATTGTTACCCTATGGTATTATATCAGGAATACCAGGGTTTGTTGCCATGATGTTCACGCCATTTTTAGCTAAAAAATTAGGTGGTATGCAAAGAGTTCTAATTACCGCAAGCGCCGCAAATATAGTGGGAAGAATCTTGATGTTTTTTGTAGGGTACGAGGGTTGGAGAATTATAGGTATGGCTCTAATCCAAGCTTTTATCAGCATCCCAAGTGGAATGGTTAGTATTGCCACTACAGCCTTATGGAGCGAAAGTGTGGATTATACAGAATGGAAGACCGGAAAAAGAAATGAAGGGACAGTTTTCTCTATGCAAAATTTCTTGGCAAAAATTACTTCGAGCATATCTGCAGTCTTTTCAGGATTAACATTAACACTCCTGAAATTTGAACCCCAAAAGTTTGTTGATAATCCAAATGCCCCATTATCAGTAGAATTTACCAAGTGGGCTTGGCCAATTCATAGTTTAGGCCCTGCAATTGGTTCTTTAATGCAAATTATTCCCTTGCTTTTACTTAAATTCCCTCCAGAAGAGAGACAGCTAATGCAACAAGAACTTGAAGAAAAACGTGCGGAAGAATCTAGATTAGAACTTCAAAGAATATCAGATGGTTTAGGGTTTAATTATAAGGACTACATTGATTCAAATTATAGTGAAAATA
>JAQVQU010000101.1:0-2668 GCA_028701415.1 Clostridia bacterium
CCCATTGCTCTTGCAATTATCTTGGCAATATCGGTGTTGTCTATATTATCTGGAATGCGATCTGCCCCTGGTCCCCAGATGAAGTATGGGACGGGGGTAGTTGAGTGATTACCAGTTGAAAACATAGAATTAGATAACTGTTCCTTTGTTGTGCCATCAGGGATACTCAGACCTCCTGTTTCATGGTCGGCAGTTACAATAAGGAGGGTATCTGGGTTAAGCCTTATATAGTTTATTACTATTCCAATCGCGATATCGAAGGAGAGAGTCTCGCTAACGACATATTCTAAGTTATTAGCGTGCCCACCTGAATCAATTTTCGAACCTTCAAACATTGCAAAAAACCCATTATCATTATGCAGGCTTTCCAAAGCTTTGGTGACCATAAGCTCAAGGTTAACATCTGAAGAAGGGGTTATAGAATCAAAACCAGCATAAATCTTATCCCCATTAGCATACAGAAGTTCGTTTTTTGTGGTACAAACTTGATAGCCTGCTCCCAAAATGGAATCTATTCTAGGCAAATAGTAGTCAGTATAGCCTGCTCCCATTAAAACATCAATACCTGAGGAAATTTGTTGCACAGCTACTTCATCCAACATATATCTCATTAATACATGAGAGCTATAAGCAGCGGGTGTTGCATCGTTTAAGTTCTTTGTTGCCACTATTCCAGTTTTCATTCCCTTTGAAATGGCAAGCTCGGTAACGTTAGAAAAGATGATAGGATTTTCTGCGGCTTGATCAAGAGGGAGTGACCAATCAACCCCCATTCCGACCATCCCAGTCATTGTTTTGTGACCAGTTGCCAAAGCGGTTCCAGCCGCTGCGCTATCTGTAACAACCAGTGTTCCAGCAGCATCAGCTCTTGTATCTACAAGACCTTTGTATGGAAGAGATTCCATGTTTAAAGAATCTAACCCATAAAAGATTTTTGTCGCCTCTATATGTTCTAGACCCATTCCATCCCCGATCATAATGATTATATTTTTTGCTAAATAGGGATTATCCGGCTGCTCAATTTGAAGAGGAGCGCAAGAAACTAAAGCTATTGCCGATAGGCAAAGGACCAAGAAAAGAGAAGTAATTTTTAATATGTTTTTCATTATCCCTCCCGATATGATAAATATACTAAAACAGTACATTTATTATTTTATATTAAATACTAACTATGTACAACCTTAAATAATAATAGAGTTCTATGGGGATAGAACATTTGATGAACAGTAAATTCCCAAAGTAAGTTCCACAGTGGAATTTGAAGTGGAAGTTAGTATGGGAATTTACTCTTAAATGTAACGGATGTTTGAAAACCCCGGAAAAATTATTTAACCCTTGATTTTCTCCAGATAATGCAATATAATTGCAGTTAGTGGAGCGAATATGATAAAAACTACAAAAATGATTTTGAATGAACTGAAAGAATATTGCAATCCTCATAGTAAAATCGCACGATTGGTAAAGGAGGGAACATATATTCCGATAGTTAAGGGATTATATGAAACGGACAGAAACACGCCTGCTTACTATTTGGCTGCAAGCATATATGCTCCCTCATATTTATCGTTTGAGTTTGCTCTCGCATATCATTCTTTGATACCTGAGGCGGTATATGCTTGTACTTCTGCAACATTTGAAAAGAGAAAAATAAAGAAGTATGAAACGCCTTTCGGCTTATTCATATTCAGAGATGTGCCAAGTGAAGCCTATCCTTTTTGTATAAATGTTTGCAAGGAAGGAGAGTATGTATACCAAATCGCAACAGCTGAAAAGGCTGTTTGTGATCAGTTATATAAAATATCAAAGATATCTAGCCAAAAAGAATTGGAACGTGTATTATTTGAAGATTTAAGAATTGACGAAAAGGAATTTAATAAATTGAACCACGCTGATATGATTGAATTATCGGGAAAGTACGGCAGTGTCAATTTAGATCTTTTGTGCGCTTATTTAAAGAGGAGATATAAAAATGGATAAGCTTATCGAGCAAATGGTAAAAAAATATTCTTCCGAAACAGTTGAGGAGAGAAAAAATAGTTTTAAAGAAGTAATACAGGAGATCGTCTTATGCGGATTATCACGCGCAGGGTTTTTCGATTCAGCCGTGTTGTATGGAGAAACGGCGTTAAGAATTTTTTACGGACTTGACAGATTTTCCGAAGATTTGGACTTCTCTTTAACGCAGCCTGATCCAGATTTTAAACTGAGTCGCTTCTTACCTATTCTTGAAAAGGAAGTTAGGGCCTTTGGCTTGGATTTCAAGACAGAAGAAAAAGAGAAAACTTTTGATTCCAATATAAGGTCAGCCTTTTTAAAAGGAAATACAAAAGAGCACTTGCTAATGTTTTATTCAAATAGTGATATTCAGGGAAGGATATCTCAGGATGAACTTATAAAAATTAAGATAGAGGTGGATGTCAATCCTCCGGCATATGCAACATTTGAGCGGAAATATAGATTGTTGCCATATCCTTATGAGGTCGGACTATATGACCAGTCTTCTTTATTCGCAGGAAAGATTCATGCGGTTATTTGTAGAGGCTGGAAAAACCGTGTCAAGGGCAGGGATCTTTATGATTATGTTTTTTACTTGTCGCATGGTGTCCCCGTTAATCTTAAACATCTAAACGAAAGGCTTATTCAATCGAGCTTTATTCCTTCAGATAAA
>JAQVQU010000101.1:2768-4953 GCA_028701415.1 Clostridia bacterium
TGTTATGTTTAACAGAACTATTGAAACTATAAGGTGGTAGTGGTATAGTATATCTACAGGGGAAACCCAAGTATGATACGGAGGTAAGTTGTTATGGCAGATAGGAACAGACCCAAAAGGGAAACAAAGAAACCGAAAAAACAAAAAATTGTGACAGCGGCTCCAACACAGGTGTTACAAACACCAAAAAAACCTGAAGATAAGTAAGGTCAATGCCCGGGTATCCCGGGTCTTTTTGATTATGAACAAAAAATGGCTCGGGGTATCCCGAGTTTTTTGCATAATATAGGGATATCAACCACTTACCCCCTGAAAAATGCGCCTTACCCTTTGAGGTATTGATTAAAATTTTTCCTCCCAATAGAATGTAATTGTCGATAGAACAAAGCGACAAAAAACAAGGAGGAACAAAAAAATGAAAAAAATTGTTATAATTACATTATGCCTGGCCCTTATAGCTGCAGTTACTTTATCGGTGGTTGCATGTGGTGTTACAGATGAATTTTCAAAATTCGAAAAGGTATTTGAATCGGGAGTAAAAACACTCGAGACTGCAGAAGAAGGGAAAACAGAAAATCAGGGGACAGCGGAACTAGTTCAATCTAGAATACTGTTTGGGGCAGAAGCAGAAGAATTACCCCTTGAAAACGAACCCACACTTTTGTCTAAAGTAGAACAAGCTCTTGGATACTGGCAATCCATTAAGGATAATCAAGTGGTGGTGGATGAAGGAACAATCGCCATAAAAGAAACATTTGCAGCTTTAAAAGAGAACTATAAGTTACTAAAAGAAAGTGGCGTTGGATTGACTCCCGAAGAAAAGCAGTATTTCCTAGACAAAGCTTTAGAAGCAGCAGGAGCAAAAGATGCCATTGAAGGAACGATTGAAAAAGTCTATATAGTAATTGGTGAATCCAGAAGCTTATTTAGATTCTCAACTATCGACCAGGCCCTGCCAATTTTGATGTCTGCATCTGAAAATATGCAAATTCGTACTTCAAATGTGGTAATATTAAGACAAATAGTAGAAGAAGCAAATGCTATGCTTGTTGCAAAAATTGCAGAAATACCAGCCGAATAGTCCAATCGCACGGAGTATTTAGCCCCACCCAAAATTTACTTGAAGTATAAGATATACGAATAGATACGGAGAAAAGGGTGAAAATAGTAATTGAGGAAATCCGAAATATTCCCGACACCGAGATCGTAATAAAATGCCGCAAGAGAGACGATTATGTGGAAAGCATAGTTGCCTCTCTTAGGCTTTTTGAACGAAATGTAACAGGCAAAAAAGAGGGCAGCTCTTTTATTATAACTGCTGCCGAGGTTTATTACTTTGAAAGCGTAGATGATAAAGTTTTTTGTTATGCCGAAAAGGAAGTATATGAGACATCTTTAAAATTGTATGAAATAGAAACTAGTTTTAGAGGGAGTCCATTTTTAAGAGTAAATAAGAGCATGATTTTAAACGTAACTAAGATCAGGGAGTTCAAATCTCTTTTAAATGGGAGAATGGAAGCGGTATTAGATAATTCAGAAAGGATTGAGATATCAAGAAATTATGTTCCAGCCTTGAAGGTAATGCTGGGAGGGATGAACAAATGAAAAAAACGATTATCCCGTTTTTGACTAAATGGGCAGTAATATATGCGATAACAAACATTATTTTATTGGTTGCGACATTTATTGTTGTTAGACGGTTTGGGGTAGAAATAGCCTTTTACAAGGTGAGTTTAGGAGGGCTCATAATGTCCTTTTTTATAGCGTTGTCTCTTTTCTTGTTTAGAATTAGGAAGGGCAACCAAATATTGAAAATCTTTTTAGGATTTATTTCTTTAGCTCCGGTAGTATTTCTTGCCAGGTATATGTTTGGCACCACTATATTTAGATACAGCTTTGCAATTTATATCTTTGCTGGTATTTGCTCGGTAATATATGCATTGGCCGTTATTACTGTTGCAGCTAAAGCAAAAAAAGAAGAAAAAGAATTGAATTCTTTACTTTTGTCAAAAGAAAAGCCGGAAGATGAGGATAATAAAAAAGACTAATTTAAAAATATATTTGAAATATATCAGTTTATAAATTTTTTGAACGCAATAATATTTAGAAAACCAAAAATGTTACTTTCGCCCCTTAATTTCTTTTGAAAAAACAACTCATTTTATGCAAAACACTATTTTATATT
>JAQVQU010000102.1 GCA_028701415.1 Clostridia bacterium
TCCAGCCTCCCATTTCAAGAAATATTGACATAATCAAAGGACTAAGTGTAACACCAATACCCCAGAAACCATGCAGCCAGCTCATGTGCCTGGCTTTATAGTGTTTTGAAACAAAATCGTTAAGTGCAGTGTCGATTGCGCCTGCCCCTATTCCCAGCATTATGGCAAAAATCATCATTATCCAAATGTTGGGAGATAAACCTATTCCTAACATACCCACTGCGGTCAAAGTTACTGATACAGAAGTAACCCACTCAGTCCCAAGTTTTCTGATTATGGGCCCGGCAAGAAAGCTGACGCTTGCAGTACAGACCCCGACTATCAACATATATACGGCGGCAAACCCCTCATCCAGATTAAGTTCTAAATGCATTAAAGGCCATGACACACCAAAAAGGGAGTCGGGTAGACCCAAGGATATAAAGGCTAAATAAATGACTGCTAAAAGTAAAAAGACCATTGCTTAATGATATATTTTTTTGTAGTTTTAATCAAATAATAATGCTATTTATTCTGCCTCTGTTTCAAAGATAGTTTAAGGGTATAATCCACTATTTTTTGCGCCAGAGGATGAAAAATATTATCGTTTCTTAACTTAAGTAGTATAATTATATTATGGAAAAACGTCCTATCACCCCCTTAATACTTCCTGATGGCAAGGAAACTAAAAGAAAGCAGGCCTTGATTTTCTTGCTGTTTTTGGGTTTTGTAAGCTTTTTCTCGGATTTCACGCACGAAGGGGCGCGAAGTATGTATGGCCAATATTTAGGATTATTGGGTGTCAGCGCTTTCTATGTTTCCTTTACTTCGGGGCTTGGAGAGTTTATCGGGCATGCTATGCGTCTCGGGACTGGCTACATCGCTGATAAAACGGGCAAATACTGGCTGATGATGATCTTGGGTTACAGCGTTAACCTATTGGCAATCCCCCTGCTAGGATTTATTAACCCAACATATTGGGAACTCGCTTTGGTTTTGATCCTTATTGAGAGGGTAGGAAAAGCCATCAGAGCCCCTGCAAAATCTGCCTTGACTAGTTTTACTTCCTCCTATTTCGGGGCAGGAAAAGCCTTTGCCCTTCATGAGGTTTTAGACCAACTAGGAGCTTTTCTGGGTCCTTTACTAGTTTTTTCAATTATCTCTTCACGCTCATCAGATATTAAAACCTATCAATATAGTTTTTTCATCCTTGGAATATTCGCATTGGTGACTATTGTAATTTTGGTAATTTCAAAAATAAAATATCCTTCTCCTAAAGACATTGATATTTCCAAAGATAAACAATCCGTAAAGATCAAGGACAATCCACATTTCATTCTTTATTTAGTATGTGTTTCTTTTTTAGCTTTAGGATTTGTAGATTTTCCATTTATATCATTCCATTTGTCAACTTTAAGCCTCCTTGATATAAAATTCATACCTTTGATTTACTCAATTGCCATGGGGATAGATGCCGTTTCTGCCCTTTTCTTTGGATATCTTTATGATAAAAAAGGATTGATCGCATTTATTGGAGCGGTGTCGGTAAGCATCCTTATAATTCCGTTTATTTTTTTACGAGGGAGCATTTATTTAATTTTTGCAGGTATCGCTATTTGGGGAATATGTATGGGTGCTCAAGAATCCATATTTAAAGCAATTGTATGCAGATACACAAATAAAGACCATCGTGCAAGTGCTTATGGGGTTTTCGGGGGCGTATTCGGAACCTCTTGGTTTATTGGAAGTACCATTATTGGTTTATTATACGAAGTAAACATTATTTTTTTGGTAATATTTTGTTCTAGTTCTCTTCTTATTTCACTGGTTTCATCCATAGTATTACTAAAAAAAGAACATATTAATACCTCAAAAGCTGGGGGGTGAGTTTTTCATGAAAAGACCAAACCTTAAAAATATTTTTTATCTCACGAGTTTTTAGTTAATAATTGTGTTTAATTTGTTTTACCTAATGAGAAGCACGCGATTTTCTCTTCCTAAAAACTTTTTTACAAACATAGCCCCAGTAATTGCAATTTACTTGAAAAAGCGGAATGCTTTTTCACTTGAGCATTCTTATGATATAATTTACATATGTTTGGGAGAAAATTATGGTAGTAGCAGTAATTCTTGGAAAGAGATTGAATGATGATGGGTCCTTTTCTGAGATCCTGCAAAGACGAATGAGCCTTGCTTTGCAACTTTACAAACAAGAAAAGCCCGATTACATAATTGTCTCTGGAGGAATTGCAAATCCGAAAGCCGGGGTTGCCGAAGGGCAAAAGATGTATGATTTTTTAGTAGAAAATGGCGTTCCTGAAAAAAAGCTCATCAAAGAAACTGAATCTATGACGACAAAGGAAAATGCAAAATATACCATCCCGATGGCAATTTCTCTTCAAACCAATAGGTTGATTCTTTGCACTTCAAAAGAACATATGAACAGATTTTATCTAAACCCTTACAAGCTTTTTCTAAAAGCAAAAAAGAAATTTGGGGGGAACTTTGAGTTAGTTAAATATTCAGACTAGATGCATATTCAGTATAGTATTTTTTGGGAAAAATGATTGGGGAGAATTTAATGAGAAAAAGAATTTTGATTTTGGGATTAATCTTAGTGGTAATTATATCTGCCATAGCTTTTTCCGGATGTAAGCCGGAAGAAGAAGAGGTAGTTGAGCTTACTACAGTGCAATTAGCAGCTGCTGAGCAGGCAGAACTCGATATAGTGTATGCAACGGATATTCATGTAATGGAAGCAGACACTGAGATTAATGACTATCAACACCCTGAATTTGTGGCTAGAGAGTTTGATTGCCAAAAGATGAATTTCATTTCAGAAGCTATTTTTGAAACTTTTTGTGATGATGTTATTGCTAGTGGCAAAAAAATTGTATTGATTGGTGGAGACCTCACAGAAAGAGGGACCGAGATCTCTCACCAAAGAGTAGCTGAGAGCTTAGATAGAATGAAAGAACACGGCATACAAACATATGTGGTGCCCGGAAACCATGATTTATATACAACCGGAGCAAAAGCATATAGGTATACCTCGGAGGGCCCCGTACTTATTCCCAAAGCTACTGAAGAAAAATTCGCCGAAATATATGCCGATTATGGTTACGGTCCTAATTCAATTCGCTATGAGGATACACTAAGCTATGTGACAAACATAAATTCAAAATATGTGCTTATTGGAGTAGACAACGTAAGCAGATTAGTAGACAGAAGCCTGGTGGAATGGATTGCTGAGCAAGCTGAATCCGCTTTCTTTGCAGGCAAAACTCCAATACTAATGATGCATAAACCTCTTGGAGAAAGATTTACTGGATTATATGAAACTCTGGGAGTTTCTGTTTCAGGACAATTCACTGTTTCGGAAGGAACATTAGCATATATGAAAAAATCCCTTGCCGAAGCCGGGCTTACTTATATTTTGACCGGCCATGTCCACTCAAACGATGTCATGCTTGTTCCTTCGGGGCATAAACCAGGGGGAGTGGAAAAGAATCTAATTGATATAATGGGAAACTGCACCTCTTTTTATGACAGCACATACAGAGAGATACGTTTTACCCAGAATTATGTAGATCTTACCTTAAAACATATATCTGTTCCCAAGGAAGAACATCTTCCGTCCTATCTTGAGGCAGAAGATAAAAATCAAATATTGAATAATTGGAGGGAGTTTTCTCTTGAATTCGGAAAAAGAGATTTTATAGAAAATCTTGATTCAACTCTCCAAGAAATACCAGCTATTTTTGCAGAATTTGCTCTAGGCATTGATTTAAATAGCCCGGAAATCCCTGCCGAAACAATAATTTCTTATGCTCAAGAAGTGCTTTTAGACTATGTTTTAGAAGTCCCGATATATGAAGAAGATATGACTGAAGAGGATTCTACTTCAGTTGAAACTCTAGCAAAAGCCTATGGATTTTCTGGGTCCTTCCCAGACACAGATTACAAAAATATATTCGATATTGTAACCGAGATAATATTCAAAGCTGTTTGCGCAGGAGAAGCTGAGTATCGCCAAGGTGCTCCCGAGCTAGAATTAATTAAATATGGTTTATATGGTCTCATCGCAAATCTTGCTGAGCACGACTTCTTTGCTTTTGTAAGTCTGTATGTAGAAGGACTGGAAGTTGAAGATACACAAGATGTAATTACAGCAATGTATTCAACTGGTGTATTAGATCTTATGGATGCAAACATCCTTGATAATATTCTTAGCTTAGGTCTTCTTTCTGCTTCGGATAATCCTATACTATCTGCTCTTTCGGAGAAAAGTGCATCTGAAATACTATCTATTCTCATCCCCCTCCTGCCTTCAATTAACGCCCTGCTAAAGGCTGATTTGCTTGACTTTATGCCTCTTGACCCCCTTGCAGCTGAAGAAGCTTTATCTGGAGAACTAAACTTCGGTGCTTTGATAGAGAATTACTTTTATACGGTAATTGGGAAAGGAATTCTGTTTGATCCTTACACACAAACACAAGATTTTGTAATTTCAAGGTCGGATTTCACGGTGTATCCTAAATAATTATCTAAATATCTTAATGCAAAAAAATATGCTCTGATATCTCATAAGTTTTCTCTGAGCATGTTCAAGCAATCTATATACTCTTTGATGGTCAAAATTGTCTCCATCTTTCTCGTTTTCCCTATGTCATGAGTAAGGGTCTTACCTATTGTGGACGCAAGAGCTTTTTTAAAATCTTCGTTTTGATTATACATTTGAGTGTAGGCTCTTTTTATTAGTTCTTCAAACTCCTGGCTATCCCTAAAGTAGGCTTTATAATTCCAATGAACACGCCCTGTGATCTTCCTTGAACTTCTCATCACTAAAGTGTTGAGATTCCTACTTCATAGACTTCGTATTCTCCATCTCCATAGGCGTAACTTCCTGTAGTCCCTACAGTAGTATTATTTTTTTTAAGTACTCAATAATCTAA
>JAQVQU010000103.1 GCA_028701415.1 Clostridia bacterium
AAAGAATATATCTTTTCTCTCGAAAACAAATGTTCCAATACATACCGATTTGATCGCGGGGCTACCCCATGAAGGGTATAAAAGCTTTGTCGATGGATTCAATAAATTGTATTTGTTAGGTCCAGGAGTGCTCCAGTTAGGTTTCCTTAAAATACTTAAAGGGGCGCCCATAGAAAAGAATATCGATAATTATCGCATATCCGCAGATCCCCCGTATGAGATACTTTCAACCCCTTGGTTAAGCGAAAATGAATTGGCTGATTTGAAGATAGCGGAGGATATGCTTGACCTCTATCATAATAGTAATCGGTTCAAGAACTCGCTGTCTTTTATTATTCCTTTATTGTATTCCAGCTCCCCTTTTTTCTTTTTTTACGAGCTTGGAAAATACTATATATCGATGGGCTTAAAAAGAAAGGGATCAGCTGCCCCTATGCAAAGCCAGGCAATTTATGATTTTGTAAAACAAAAATACATAGAGTTTAATCTACCTCCCGCTAAGCTAAATGATGTACTTTACCAGCTTGCAAAGCATCTAAACGCGGACTATAAAAGAAGTGGAAATAATAGAAAATGGAAACGGAATATCAAATAGATTTCTGTAATAAATATTGCGCTTTTCCAAAAAATGCCAAAATCTGATGATTGAAACTAAGAGCTTTTTCTATCTAGATATCATTACTTGATTGTATCTTCAATAACTATTCTTTTGGGTTATCAGAATCTTCAGATTTTTCCTTTGCTGTAAGTAGCAAATTCAATTCCTTTTCTTGTTTTTTTGCGTTAGCTGCAACGGTTATTACTGCCAGTCCATATATTACTGAACAAACACCAGCAAAGATATATATCGCGAAACTGTATCTAAAAATTGTGGTTCCGAACATAAAACGTGCCAAAAAGACAACTGGGGCAAGGGATATGAAACCTAAGAATATCTTTAATATTTGATTACCCTTTCTAATTCTGAATAATGAAACAGATAACGCAATAAAAAACGCCATAATTAGAGCACCCAAACTCACTTTATAAAAAGCGATATCTACCCCGAATCTTCTCACAACTGAAAATGTAACAACCATCAAAATAATGTTTGTTATCGCATATATTACAGCCCATTTAATTAAAAATGGAAAAATTATCTTTTTCATTTTGCCCTTCCTCCAAGCATCACTTTCAATGCCGGAACATAATTCCTTGATATCTCAACCCTTTCTTCGTTATCTAGAACCGCCTCCATTCTCCCATTGAGAAGAGATTTAAACTCTCTTATTTTTGTTATATTTAGGATCATGCTTTTATTTACTCTTAAAAATGGGCTCCCTTTAAAGGTGGTTTCTATCTCGTATAGTTTAAAAGATGTCTCGTATACTTCCTTTTCAGCGCAACAAAATACCTTATCATCTACACTTTCAAAGTAATAAACATCCGCAGCAGTAAGAATAAAGGAACTTCCTTCCTTCTTCCCGGTTATCTTGCGTTCAAAAAGCCTAAGAGAGGTAATTATGCTATCTACATAATCATCTCTCCTTCGGCATTTAATGACTATCTCGGTCTCTGAAATATTAAGAATTTCTTCTATAACTATTTTCAATATTGTCTCCGTATCCCTTTTCAATATTTAAGTCTTTTCCGAAGAGGATTAATATTTCTATTCTTCTGGTATTCCTGCTATTTTGGCTAGAAGGATGTTATTTGCTTCTTCTACTATTTGTCTTAATAATATCACATTCGAAGTTCTAATTTGCATATTTTCAGAAGCTGACATCAAAATTGGTAACGCTTGATCAATAGTAGAAAACTTTATTACGCTCCTGGAATCCCTAATTGCCTGGTAGACCTTTCCTATTGTACCTTCTATCGCATCCTTAGCTTCTGCTGCCTCCAATGCTTTGTCTAAAAAATACTGTTTTTCTTCAGGGGTCAAAGCAACACCCATTTCTCTTAACAACCTGTAGTTTTCCTTTAAAGCTGTAAATGTTTCTTTTATTGCTATTGTCCCTTCATCGACTACTGTCTGATTATCTTTGATGGATTGCCAATATCCGAGAGCTTGTTCAACTTTCGATAATAGTGTCGGTTCAGTTTCCTCGGGAATCTCCTCAGTTTCTGCTCCAAACAGAATTCTCGATTCGACCATCTCAGCAGTTCCCTGATCCTCCGTCTTTCCTTCTTCGGCTGTTTCAAGTATTTTTACTCCGGACGCAAACGCTTTTTCGAATGCAGAAAATTCATCCTGGATTCCGCATGCCACCAACGATAAAGTAACTCCTGCTATTAGTGCCAAGCATATTGTAATTATTAATATCTTTTTCATTTTTTTATTCCTCCTTGTTTTGTCGCTTTGTCCTATCGACAATTACATTCTATTTAGAGGACAAATAATTATCAATACCTCAAAGGGTAAGGCGCATTTTTCACGGGGTAAGTGGTTTTTATGTTAAAATAATGCAAAGACTCGGGAGCTCCCGAGTCTTAATTTTTCTCTTTCCAACAAAAAACGCCCGGTTTCCCAGGCGCTGTCCTTACTTTTCTTCAGGCTTTTTAGGTGTTTGTAACACCTGTGTTGGAGCCGCTGTCACAATTTTTTGTTTCTTCGGTTTCTTTGCTTCCCTCTTGGGTCTATTTCTCTCTGCCATAACAACATACCTCCGTATTAAACTCGGGTTTCCCCTGTAGATATACTATATCACTACTCACTCTTGGTTTCAATAGTCCTATTAACGAGAGCAAAAGTCAATAATCAGTATTTATCATAAATTATTATATCATGCTATTTTATCATTCTAACTTTTTTCATTGTAAAAAACCGGGGTGAAAATAGGTTGTTTTATATTAAGTTGTACAAGGGCATTAATTATTATAAAATATTAAAAGTACTGTGATTTGTATGCAAATTTTCTCATCTTGGGAGGGATAATGAAATCCATAATAAAATTTACTTCTGTATTCTTAATCCTTTGCCTTTCGGCAATAGCTTTGGTTTCTTGCGCTCCACTTCAAGTCGAGCAGCCAGAAAACCCCTATTTAGCAAAGAATATTATTCTTATGATCGGAGATGGAATGGGAGCAGAGCATATAGAAGCTACAAAGATTTACTATGGGTTAGATTCACTCAACATGGAAACCCTGCCATATAGTGGTTTTGTAGATACACTTGCAGTATTAGCTGGTGTACCAATAGTAACTGATAGCGCAGCTGCAGCAACAGCCATGGCAACTGGGCATAAAACAATGACTGGTATGATCGGAATGGGACTGGACTTGTCCCTTCCTTTGGATGAGGTTGCTGACAATAAAATAGTATTTTCTAATGTTGTAGATATAGCCATTTCTAAAGGTATGAAAACAGGTATTGTTGCCACTAAAAACTTAAACGATGCAACCCCGGCCGCATTTAGCGCCCGCGGAGTCATGAGATATGCTGGTCCGGAAATTACTAATCAGCAGATTGCCTCTGGGATAGATGTACTTATGGGTGCGGGATACTCCGAATATTATCTGCCAAAAATCGACGCGATCAGGAGTGCCGGATACCAGGTTGCGACAACAAAAAATGAGCTTCTTTATGCTACAGGAAACAAACTATATGCTGGATTTGACTCCATTTCACCCACATCTGATGTCAATCTTGAACTACTGGTCACAAAGGCCCTAGAGATTCTCCATAATGACAATGGGTTTTTCGCTATGTTTGAAGGTTCAAAAATCGATTCAGGCGGTCACGGGAATGATATAGAATATGTTGTCAGAGAGACTTTATCCTTCGATATTGCAATTGGGATAGCAATGAACTATGTCCGGCTTAATCCGGATACTCTTCTTATTGTAACTGCAGATCACGAAACAGGCGGACTCAACGTTCCGGACGGAACGACAAAAGCGCAGCTTTCAAACTCTATGTTTTCTTCAGGAAGTCACACTACAACCGATGTTCCGTATTTTATCTGGGGCCCCGGAGCCAATAATATTCCTGAAAATATTCAAAACACCGATATTGCAGAAATTATCGCAAGAGCCATGGGGAGTACTCTTCCATAACCTTTTTCTACTTCAACTTATTTTATATTGGAAATATAAATGGGCTGTTTAGAACCTAAAAATTTTTACTAGCCTTTTTTTGCAGTTGTCTATATTGTCCGAAACAACTGTTTTTTAAATTTACTCTTTTCTCTACAAATTAGATTTTTTCAAAAGTTTTCCCAGTCTATTTTCTCGTCTTTATAAAAATAATTTTGGTCATGTTCATCAATTCTTCTTAGAACACGACATGGATTGCCGACCGCAACAACATTTTCGGGTATATCTTTAGTAACAATACTCCCAGCACCAATTACAGTATTCTTTCCTATATGAACTCCGGGTAAAATCACTACATTTGCTCCAATCCATGTATTTTCGCCTATATGCACATCCTTGTTGTATTGCAATCCTCTTGCCCTTAGTTCAGCATTGATTGGATGGTTTGCTGTTGCAATGGTAACATTTGGCCCAAGCATAACCTTGTCGCCGATATAAATATGCCCGTCATCCACAAGTGTAAGGTTAAAGTTAGCATATATACCTGAACCCCAATGTGTATTATGGCCTCCCCAATTGGCACGTAACGGAAGTTCGATATAATTGTTCTCTCCACACTCGGCAAAAACTTCTTTCATATATGCTTCCTTAGCCTCGTAATCAGATGGCTTTAATTTGTTAAAATCCCATAGTTTATCCTGAAACGGAACCTGCTTTTTCATTATTTCCGGGTCTGAGGGATCATATATAAGTCCTTTTATCATACGTTCATACTGTGTCATTGTTCTTTTTCCTCCGCAAATTCTGATTTGCCGCGCTATTATTTATAATACATTTTTCTTTTCAATTTAGCTTTTTACAAAGAACGCACCCTTGCATTGGTAAACAAAAGACTTTTCTTTTATG
>JAQVQU010000026.1:0-12856 GCA_028701415.1 Clostridia bacterium
ATTTATCTTTTTGATGATAGTTTTTCGGCTTTAGATTTTTTAACTGAGTCAAGGATAAGAATTAGACTGGCTAAACTTCTTGCAGGCAAGACCCAAATATATATAACTCAAAGAGTTGCTTCCGCTATGGCCTGTGACAAGATATATGTTATTGACAAAGGAAAAATCGTAGCCTCAGGCAAGCACAAAGAGTTGCTGTCCGAATCAAAAATATATAGGGAAATATATAATTCTCAGACAGGAGGTAATAATAATGAATAACATTAAGAATACCTCTTTAGAAAATGGAATAGATAAGGATGAAAATAAGACTTCACAATCAGTAATAGATAAGGATCTTTCTGGAGACGACAAAAACAACAAGTATAAAATAAAAAAAGAGAAGGATGGAAATAAAACTGCAGAATCAGTGAAAAATAAAGATTTTTCTGGAGACGACAAAAACAACAAGAATAAAATGAAAAAAGAGAAGAAGGTTAATGACCACATATTATTAAGGTTGGTGAAAGAGGCCAAGAAAATCAGGGCCGGGATTCTTTTTGGCTCCCTTTTATCTGTACTCGTAATAGCTTGCAACATGGCTGCGCCAAGATTAGTAAGTATGGTAATAGAGGAAATGAATAAATTTTACCTTCTGAGACAGAGTGGTGGAGTTGTAGGCTCTCTGATTGCAAGTGTTACGGATATTCTCTTAATAACCTTTGCTGTGTATGCTTCAAAGGGAGTTCTTCAATATTTGAAGATGTTAGTAATGAACTTCACGGTAAGTCGTCATTTTACCTGTGCGATAAGAATACAAATGTCGGATAAAATCAAGAGTCTTCCAGTTAGTTACGTAGACAAAACTCAGCCAGGAGAACTTCTTTCTAGAATGACCTCGGATGTTTCCATTATGGGTAATACCATTCATAACATTGTGGACACAGTAATGATGGGGGTAATTCAAGTAGTAGGAGTTGCGGCTATGATGTTTATTGTCAACTGGGAACTGGCATTTGTAGTCATTGCCATTGTTCCTCTCTCCATATTTTTGGCAATTCTAATCAGCAAGAGAAGTGAGAAGCATTTTGAGAAACTTCAGGCAAAAGTGGAAAAGATGTACACTTGCGTGGAGGAAACATATTCAGGATATGCAACCATCAAGGCTTACAATGTAGAAGAAGCCAGGGAAAAACAAGCAAGGGAGATAAACAGAGAGATATATGATTCAGAGAAGAAAGGTATTACAATTTCTTCAATGGTGGGCCCTTTGATTACTCTGACCAATAGTATAGCTTATGTTTTAATTTGCCTGATAGGAGGATATCTTGCTGTTCAAGGAAGCATATCTCTTGGCGGAGTTGTTGCAATAATTCTTTATTCCAAACAGTTTGCGGCTCCTCTTGAACAGATATCCGAAGGAATTTCAAGTATGCAAAGAGTAAAGGCTGCTTCAAGGAGAGTATACCAAATGCTCGATCAAGAAGAGATGAAGGAAATTTCGGGGGACATGCCAAAAGAAATAAAGGGAAATGTAAAATTTGATAAAGTGAGTTTTAGTTATTCCCCTGATAAAAGCTTGATCGAAGATTTAAATTTTGAGGTTAAAAAGGGACAAAAAGTAGCTATAGTGGGCCCAACCGGAGCGGGAAAGACTACGATAGTAAATTTACTCATGCGATTCTACGACATCCAGAAAGGAATAATATCTATTGACGGGGTAGATATATCTAAAGTTTCCCGGGAGAGTGTAAGAGATCTGTTTTCTATGGTTTTACAAGATACCTGGCTTTTTAAAGGAACGATTTTTGAAAATGTGGCCTATGCAAAAGATGGGGCAACAAGGGAAGATGTTATTGCAGCTTGCGACAGCGCATATGCAGACCATTTCATCCGAACATTCCCCAAGGGTTATGACACCGAAATTGATGAAGGGACATCCAACATATCTGGGGGGCAGAAGCAGCTTATTACTATTGCGCGGGCTTTTCTTTCAGAAAGATCTCTTCTCATTCTTGACGAAGCGACTTCTAACGTAGATACCCGTACCGAAATTCTCATACAAAAGGCTATGGATAAATTAATGAAAAATAAGACTGCGTTTGTTATTGCCCACCGTCTTTCTACCATAGTAAATTCTGACCTCATTCTAGTCATAGACAATGGCTCTATAGTGGAAATTGGCACACATAAATCTCTTCTTGAAAAGAACGGATTCTACGCAGAAATATACAATAGCCAATATGCTAATTAGACTTTCTATGGTTTAACGATATACTAGCTGGTAACTCAAAAAAGGAGAAATCTTTAAGTATGGAAGAAAAAAATAACAATCAAAATAATACACCCAAATATTATGTATTTTGTCTGACCCCTTCTCAAAAAAAAACAGTGAGAATAAAAATCGCTTTTTTAAGTATAATAACTAATTTTTATCTTTTTTTCTCTTTGTTTTTTGGGGAATTATCATCAGTGGCTCTATACATATTCATTCCCCAATTTCTTTCTTTTTTAATGGGGATGATTTCTATTTTTTTTGTTTTGCCCCTCTATGCAAAAGGAGAAAAATTACAGAAAAAAAATGTCGAAGATGTTACTAAATCCACGAAAGGATATTTTATTTCGAAAATGGCTTTATTAGTTGCCTCAATCATAGGAAGAATTATTATTGTTATCAAAACAGTGGATTCATATTTTTTTGGCTTAGAACTTACACTGCTCTTACTGGCCATTTTAGTTGAGGTTTTCTGTGTTTTTGAGTTTATAATTATTAGCAATATTTCATACGCTGAAAAAGAAATAGGTGAAAATTAGGTTTTTTAATTATTTCAAACTTGCTTCATTTAAAGGGGGTTCAAACAACCATTTATTTACTATTTATTAACTAATTTCGGAAAAAGTTGAAGTCAAGCGCCGTTAATTGTAGAAAAACAAACAGGGTAACTAACCATATTTTGCATTTTTTTATGTTGATTTACCTTACTGTATTATAGTATAATTATGTACACTTATTATTGTAAGGCTAGGAGCCAGATGATTTGGAGGCAGATACCAGTTTGAAAAGAATTAATAGTAAAATTTCAATATTTTTGACTATTTTATTAATCTTTTTATCATCCATGATATTAACATCATGTAGTGGAGAAGATGAAATAGATTTTGATAGTTTAATCTCTGTTACCTATGATTGCATGGGTGGGAATATAGACAAACTTCCTACAAGAACTCTTCTATCACAACCTAATTCACTTATTATAGAACCCAAAGGAACTTCGGGTTTTGTTGAGCCCAAAAAGGTGGGATACACTTTAGAAGGTTGGTACACTGATTATATTTCGGGGGATTTTACTCTTGCTGAAGAAGGAGAGTATGTTTATGCCAACATTTATTCAAAGGACATGGCGGGGAGTTATGTCGGAATCCCAAATTATTACTTAGATAATGAGGGAGATTACGTTGGGAAAGAAGTTGTTGGGTCTGAGGAACTAGTGTATGAATTATTCAATGCAGAAGATGAAACTCATGAACTTCTAAATAGATACGGTATGTTTTTTACATATGAATTATACGATGAAGAGAATGAAGCCCATGATGGATACCAAAGGTATTCTGCAGAACTGGACTATTCCCTTTATGATGAGAGAAATCCTGAACATGAGGGTTTAGCCAAATATATGGCTAGTCTGACTTTCAACCCCGCTGATAAATGGGATTTTGCGACCAATAAGATTAGCGATCAACCTTTAGTTTTATATGCAAAATGGGTGAAAAACCTACTAATTAATTGGATATATAATAATGGTTCGGATACTGTTGTAACTTTTCAAAATGGGGTTTTAGGAACAGTGATTAACAGAGGAGAGATTTTCGAACAAACGGCTATAGTTCCCAAAAAAAATGGGTACACTTTTACCTATTGGTATAAAGACATAGAAGGCACTGATAGATGGGATTTTAGTACAGACGTATTTCCAACAGATGAGGCGATAACAAAAGTAGATTTGTTTGCCGGATACGTGGAAGGAGATTATGAAAGAATCCTAGATGTTAATGACTTAAGAAAAATTGCTTATAAGACTTCGGGTTCATTTCTCCTTTTGAATGACTTAGTAATTGAAGATAGCTTCGTTGAGGAAGGGACGATTTTTTCGGGAGTATTTAATGGATATGGACATAATTTGACAGGGTTATCAATGTTAGTTTATAATAAAACCAAATTGGGAACACCAAAAGCTTATGGATTATTCTCTTATTTAGAAAATGCAACCATTGAGAATCTTACTATTTCTATAGAGTTTATTGTCTCCGAAAGCTCAATTAAACCTTTGAAGCTAGGAGCTTTAGCTGGCGAAGATTTGGGTGGCTCATTGATTTCCAATTGTTATGTGGACACCTCTATGTCAATTGAAAACAGAGGGACAACACAAAGTGACTTATATGTGGGAGCTTTTGTAGGGCTAAAAGCCCAGGGGGATGAAGCTACATTGATAGAGAATTCAGAATATAATGATGCTAGAATATGGTCCCTTTTTTCTGAAGGCATAATTACATATGCCGATTAATAAGGAATAGATGGGTTTAAACCCACTATATATTTATGGAGGTAGTTTATGAAAAAGTATTTAGTTGTCACTTTGACACTGGTGCTGGTTCTCATTCTTGCCTTGACCGTAATGGCTTGTAAGCCTGAGGAAGAGATTATAGATGATGACCCAGACCCAACAGTCTCAGCTAATGAAACTACTCCGCTTGTACTCCAAACTTCTGAATTTGATGGGGTTTTCAATCCTTTCTTCTACAGTAGTGCGTATGACGGAGAAGTTGTGGGTCTTGTTAACGCAAGTTTACTCACCGTTAGTGCGGACGGACAGATTGTTGCAGGAGATCAGTATGCAACAGTTGCTAAGTCCTATACGATAACCCCCGATGAAAATGATGGTTCTGCAACGTATGAATTTGTCATTAAAAATGGGCTAAAGTTTTCGGATGGAACAGCAATTACTGCTGATGATGTTCTTTTCAACATGTATGTTTACCTTGACCCTAAGTATGATGGCTCAAGCACAATGTATACCCTTCCCATTGAGGGCTTGACGGAGTACAGAAATCAGGTTACTCCAGAAATTGCCACAGAATATGGGGCAATTGCGGATGCAATCTTTGCCATCGGTGAAGTCGAGGATTACGTAGTAACCGAAGATGATATCGCGGCAGGAGTAACACAAGAGTTATATGACGCATATTGGACATACCTTGATGTAGCCGGAGTTAGCTTTACACAAGAAATAGTAAATTATGTAATGGCGAACTATGGAAGTGATGGATATGTCAAAGCATATTTTCATCCAGCGCTTACTTACGGCCAGATTGCCGAAAACCCAGGATTAGTTATTGCTTTCGGTATGGGAATGTGGGGCTATGGAGGATTTCCTGAAACTGTAACTGAAGACCCTGAAGGTGCTTTTGTGTATTTTGAAGATACCTATGAACTTTATGACGCAGAAAATCCTGAACATGCAGATTACACTTTGGAAGATGCCATTTATTCTCTCGAAGGAGAAGACTATGTAGTTAACTATGATGACTTTGGTATGCCTGTTCAGGGCGAATATATCAAGACCCAATCTGAGGGATATTTTGATTATGATGCCGAAGAACATGCAGGGCTTACCAGATATAATGTTTCTATCGCTTTTGAAAGTGCAACTACTGAAACATTGTGGACTATGGAAGGAGAGGATAAGCCCACTGTAGAGGATTACTGGGCAGAAATTAGAGAAACTTATGGAACGGATTATTCGGAAGAAGCTGGAATTAACTATGAGTCAGCAGGAACACTAATTCAGGTTTATTTGAAAGAATTGTTCATCTCAGGAGAAGGCTCTAAAGAAGTTGAAGGTGGAGGAATATCCTCTATCTCTGGAATCACTAAGGGTACAAAAGATGTTGAAGGTGTAACATATGAGACAATCACCGTAAAAACGACATCACAAAGCCCGAAGACAATTCTACAAATGGGAATTACTGTAACGCCAAAAGCATACTATACAGCTGGTTATACATATGACGAAACAAAAATGAACAATGCTGGTGCCGAGTTAAATAGTCCTGCATTTATTGCACACCTAAAAACAAAGAACTCTACTCCTGTTGGCGCTGGCCCATACAAATTTATTGAATTCCAAGATAACATTGTATATTTTGAGAGAAATGAGCAATTTGCTTCATTTGGTCTTGGGAATGCAAAGATTAAGTTTGTTAGAATGAAAGTTATTTCTGGCGGACAAGAGTATGATGCAGTTAAATCTGGAGAGGTACATTATGCAACAGTTTCTGCTACATCAGATGTTGTTAATGAAGTATCTACAATAGAGAAACTTACTGCGGTCTTGGTTGATAATCTCGGATACGGATATATTTGTGTGAATCCGAAATTCTATCCGACGATAGAAGCTAGAGCAGCACTTCAAACTCTATTTAATTTGGATTTGGTTGCTGAGTACTACCCAAGTGGTCTTGCCGAGGTAATACACCGTGCAATGTCAAAAGTTTCTTGGGCATATCCTGAAGGTTCCGAAAGCCTCAATCCTTACGATGCAACAGGTGCAACAGCTAGAACATTATTTGCGGAAGCTGGTTATACCTGGCAAGGCGAAGGCGAAGAGGAGGTCATGATTGATCCTGCAACAAGTGCACAAGCAGAATTTGTATTCTCTATTCCTTCCGGAGCGGCTGATCACCCTGCAGGACAGATATTTATTAGAGCAAAAGAAATGTTGGATGATATGGGCGCAATTGCAAGAGTTAATGTTGACCCCAACTTAATCGCCAACATCAAGAAACCCGCGGGCGTTGGAGTATATGCCCTTGCATGGCAAGCAGCTCTTGATCCTGACATGTACCAGGTGTACCATATTGAATCTCAAGCTAGTTCAGTTACTTCTAATGGTATTAAATGGTTGTACACTAATGGGGATGCAACTCAAAAAGCAATGCTCGAGGAGCTAGCTGATTTAATTGATGAAGCGGTGACCTATATGAATCCTGCCGAAAGAGCCCCCATCTATGAAGAAGCCTTAGATCTTCTTGCAGAATTAGTAATCGAGATTCCCACATATCAGAGAAAGAATCTGTTTGTGTATGATGATTCAGTAATTAAATCATCTTCACTTTCAGCTGAAGTTACTCCTTATTGGGGCCCGATGGCTGAGATTTGGAAGGTTGAACTTAACGGCTAATTTAATACGGCTTTTAAATAGAGTTCACAATTTTATTTTGTGAAAGATTCAAATGAATTGCTTTGTTTGAGGCTTGGCATTAGCTGAGCCTCAAACTTATGCTTATATAAGGAAGTTTTCGAATGTTAAGATACATTTTGAAGAGAATTGGTTTATCTGTTTTAATTTTGTTCGGAGCAAGCGTAATTATCTATTCTTTAGTTAGGATGATGCCTACTGATTATGTAGAAATGAAATTCTCTGCGCAACTTGCGATGGGAAATATAACAGAAGCTGATTTAGCCCGAATGAAGAGTTTATATGGTTTAGATGGAACCATTATCGAAGGCTACTTCAGATGGATTTCGAATGCAGTAAGAGGGGAGTTTGGGCTTTCCTTTATTTATCAGAAACCGGTTGCTGATGTAATAGTAGAAAAGATGCAAATATCCTTTTTGATATCTCTTATAGCTACTATCTTACAGTTTGTAATAGCAATTCCTTTGGGAGTTGTTTCTGCAACTAAGCAGTATGGAGCGGTGGACTATACTGTTACCGTTTTTGCAATGATGGGTATTTCTTTACCCTCATTCTTCTTTGCCGCACTTTTAATGAAGGTATTTTCTGTTGAACTCAATTGGTTGCCCCTTCAAGGGTTGATTGACGCAACGAGGATTATTGAAATCAATTCTCCTGAGTACCATATGGACAGATTTATGCATCTCATTCTACCTATGACTGTTTTGGTTGTTCTAAGCATAGGAGGACTGATGAGATATACAAGAACAAACATGCTGGAAGTACTTAATTCTGACTACATACGTACTGCAAGAGCTAAAGGTTGCTCGGAACGTACGGTTATATATAAACACGCATTTAGAAACACATTAATTCCATTAACAACAATGATGGCTGGTATATTGCCAGGTTTATTCAGTGGAGCAATGATTACCGAAACAGTTTTTGCTCTTCCTGGAATTGGTCAAGCCGCCTACAAGGCGACCGTTCAAGGCGATATACCATTTATCATGGCATATAATCTTTTCGGATCCTTTCTCGCAATAGTCGGGGTTTTGCTATCCGACTTAATGTATGCAGTAGTGGACCCTCGAGTAAAATTAGGAAAATAGGGGACTTATTATGAGCGACGAAAATGAATTAAAAAATGGTAATATTTCAGAAGAAACAGAGTCTTGTTCTTGTACCTTAAATGATACCGAGGGAGATGATCCATCTCTAGGTATTAACGCTCAGAAAGAACTTAAGGCTAATAAATTGTCTGATAACATTAAGATAATGACTCCCGGGAAACTAATTTTAAAGAGATTTTTCCGAAGTAAACTTAGCATCGCTGGATTAATTGGGTTAGCTTTTTTATTTTTATTTTGTTTTTTGGGCCCCGCTTTTTCACCCTATGGAGAAATTGAAAAAGTTGGAGCAACTCGTGTGGTTGAAACTATTTTTAGTTATACAGTTACAGATCCCGGTACTGGTGAAGAAATTACAATGTATGAAATAAGGGAAGCGATAGTAACAAATAAAACTCCACCTACCTGGCAAAATTGGCTGGGCACCGACATATACGGTTATGATGTACTTACTCGTCTTATGTATGGAGGTAGAATTTCTCTTATTTTGAGTTTTATTGTTGTCTTTGCCGAAATGGGAATTGGAATCTTTTTAGGAAGTTTAGCAGGTTTTTTTGGAAAGTGGGTCGATCAGCTCATTATGCGACTTGTTGATATATTCAACTGTATCCCAACTTTGCCAATCCTTCTTATAGCCGCATCCTTGCTTGATAGTTGGCAGATAGCTCCTGAAGTAAGAATCTATTATTTAATGGGAATATTGACTATATTTGGTTGGCCAGGAACTGCAAGACTTGTTAGAGGTCAAATACTATCTTTAAGAGAGCAGGAATTTATGGTAGCCGCTGAGGCCACTGGATTGACAGCCAAGAGAAAGATATTCAAGCATCTTGTACCCAATGTTATGCCTCAACTAATAGTAAGTGCCACATTAGGTCTTGGAGGTATTATATTATATGAAAGTACACTGTCATATCTAAATTTGGGCGTTCCATTTCCTTATGCTGCCTGGGGCTCAATGATAGGGCTTGCAAGTCCAAGCTCTGGAAGCGGAAGAGAAATTTTACAATCATTCCCCAATTTGTGGGTGCCTGCTGGAATTCTAATTGTAATGGCTGTTTTGTCTTTTAATTTTGTTGGTGACGGTTTGAGAGATGCTTTTGATCCGAAAGCAAAAAGGTAGAGTGTGACATCATATGAGAAAAGAAGTTTTAACGAAAAATATTCGAAAAATTTTCAAAAAAATAGCGTGTTTTTTTAAAAAGATTGGTTTAAGAATAGCTAATTATTTTAAGGCAAGAATTATTAGGATAAAACAGGCACTTATTAATTTCAAAAACAGGAAGAATGATCCTCATTATATCTCGGGAAAAGATGCAAAGGCTATATCAAGGCATAATCACAAGGAGATAAAAAAATTCGAGAAGATTAGTAAGAGAAAGAATGTTGACGAAAAAGAGTATCTTACGGAAATGAAAGATGAAAATAATATTGTCGAATTTGATGATTTGCACACTTTCTTTTTTACGGATGTAGGAACCGTTAAGGCCGTTGATGGGGTGTCTTTCTCTATTCCCAAGGAATCAACAGTTGGGGTAGTGGGCGAGTCTGGATGCGGAAAGTCAGTTACTAGCCTATCTTTGATGCAACTAGTTCAAAAACCTAACGGCCAGATTGTCAGTGGAGCGATTAGATATAATGCGGGCGAAAAAGTATATGATGTTGCAAAGATGCCAATGAATGAAATGAGGAAGATTCGTGGTAAAGAAATTGCTATGATTTTCCAAGAACCGATGACAAGTCTTAATCCTGTTTTCACAATAGGTAACCAGCTTGATGAGGTTACACTCCTACATTTTAAGAATCTGTCAAAAGAAGAAGCAAAGCAAAAATCAATAGATATGTTAAACTTAGTAGGGATATCTCGTCCTGAAGGAGTATATAAAAGCTTCCCTCATGAACTTTCAGGGGGAATGAGACAAAGAGTAATGATAGCTATGGCATTGTCATGCAATCCAAGATTAATAATTGCAGATGAGCCAACCACGGCCCTTGATGTGACCATTCAGGCTCAAATTCTAGACTTACTTAGGGATTTGAAAACAAAAATTAATAGTAGTATTATGCTCATAACTCATGACCTTGGGGTTATTGCGGAGATGGCTGATTATGTTGTTGTAATGTACGCTGGAAGGATTGTGGAACAAGGTACTGCTGTCGAGATATTTGATTCCCCTATGCACCCATACACAATAGGCCTTCAAAAGAGTAAACCATCGATACACAAAAAGATAGATAGGTTGTATAGTATTCCAGGAACTGTACCAAATCCAATCAATCTCCCTAATTATTGCTACTTTAAAGATAGATGCGATAAATGTATTGCTAAGTGTTCTGGAAAATATCCTGAACTTATTTCAGTATCCCCAACACATAAGGTGGCTTGTTATTTGTACGAAGAAATGGTGAAAAATAATACCAAGGAAAAATAATGGAGAAAAAATGTCTGAGACAATTCTTGAAGTAAAAAATCTAAAAAAATATTTTCCTATAAAAAAGGATTTACTAGGAAGACCTATAATTTCAGTGAAAGCGGTTGATGATGTAAGTTTTGAAATAAAACGTGGCACAACACTTGGAATTGTAGGAGAATCAGGATGTGGGAAGACTACCTTGGGAAGGACTATACTGAAACTGTACGATATTACCTCAGGAGAGGTGTGTTATGATGGAAATAACATAGTTAAGCTTAAGGGGAAAGCTCTAAGAAAACTACGGCCAAGAATGCAAATAATATTCCAGGATCCATATTCAAGCCTTTCTCCAAGACTCACAGTGGGCGAAATTATTGGAGAAGCAGTGCGAGAACATAAAATAGTCCCTGAAGAAGAGTTCAAGGAGTATATTTTGCAAACGATGCAAAAGTGTGGATTACAAACACATTATTATGAAAGATATCCTCATGAGTTTTCAGGAGGTCAAAGACAAAGAATTTGTATCGCTAGGGCTCTTGCCTTAAAACCTGATCTGGTTATATGCGATGAACCAGTATCTGCTTTGGATGTTTCTATTCAGGCCCAAATAATTAATTTACTTGAGGATCTTCAAAAAGAATTCCAACTAACTTACATTTTTATTTCACACGATCTTTCTGTTGTAGAACATATATCTGATGAAGTGGCAGTTATGTATTTAGGAAGTATTGTAGAAAAGGCCGATAAAGTAGATATATTTGCACGACCTATGCACCCATATACGGAAGCACTATTTAGTGCAATACCTGTGCCTGATCCCAAAATTAAGACTAACAGGATAATATTACAGGGAGATATTCCAAGCCCCGCTAATCCACCATCTGGTTGTAAATTCCACACAAGATGTAGAAAATGTATGGAAGTTTGTAAACAAATAGTACCCAAAAGCATTGAAGTGGAGCCTGGCCATATGGTTGTGTGCCATTTGTATGATAAGGAGATAATGGATGGTCAAAAAGAACAAAAAAATGAAACAATTAATCCAGAGAAATCCTGACATTCCCCAGTCTGAACCCAAAATCGACGAAAAAATTAATGATTGTAATTATGATGATATAGTTATAGCCAACATGAGAGTTGATGGGATCCCAAGTGGTATAAGAGGTATTTTTAGAAAGAATAAGAAAAAAAACGATCTCAATTTGACTGGAAAAGAAAAAACGAAGATAATATTCGGGGCATATCTCGCGTATTTGCCTATGTTTATAGCATTAATAGTTGGATTTTTTCTTGTTTATGCTTTTATTAGATTTGTGTGGCTAGGATAAAATGGGAAAAAGGGATTTTGTTAAAAATCATATTATCATCTGTCCAAATTGCGGTAAAGAAGCGTTGGACCATATGCAGGAATGCCCATTTTGCAAGAGTAAATTGACCCCTAAATATAATGTTTCTAATATTAAGCTTGTAAAACGAATAAGACTATTATTATGGATAGTTTTGGGGGCATTGGCTATTACACTCATTGTATTGAAAGTACTGAATATAGTATAAAAAACTAGTCACTATTCCCTCAAGTTAACACATATATTTCAGAAAACCGCTTTTTTATTGGCGGTTTTTTTTGAAATATGGCTTATAAAATGTTTTGATTATCGTTAGTTTAGATTGCAAAATTTCCATCTTTAAAGATTATAGTTTCCTTGCCAGCTTTATCAATTCCAATAATTGATAAATCAGGTGTTCCAAGCATGAAATCCACGTGCTCTAAGCTCTCGTTGAGTCCAAGAGAGGAAAGCTCTTCTTTAGTCATTTTTTCGCTTCCAGTAATACAAGGATAGGCTTTGCCAAGAGCAAGGTGACAACTGGCATTCTCATCAAATAAAGTGTTGTAGAACAGTGTTTTAAGATTTTGAATTGGGGAATCGTATTCAACTAGAGCAACCTCACCAAGATAGGAAGAACCTTCATCTGTAGCAAGTAGTTCTTTAAGTATATTTTTGCCTATTTTCGCATCATACTCGGTAACTTTCCCATCTTTAAAAACAAAATAAAAGTCTTCAATCCGGTTTCCGTTATAAAACAGAGGCATGCTTGC
>JAQVQU010000026.1:12956-19472 GCA_028701415.1 Clostridia bacterium
GCTTCATATCCTTTCTCTGCCACAAATCGGGCAAAAAAGGCTGAATCAGTTGTAGCATTAATGACCAGGTCTTCTCCCTTTTGGAGATTAACTCCTACTTTGATAATTAGTTCCGCATAACGCTTTAAAGTTTGTTCCATAATTTTTTCCTTATTCGAATATATATTTACTTAGACTGTATATAACAACTTGTTAAATAATTGTATATAGTTACTTAATGTACTTCCTGAAGAATTCACACATCTTGTTGGTTACCTCTATAGATTCTTCCCAATATGGTTGCAAAACATTATATACGTGAAGGGGTTTATGTCCCTTTATATGATCTCCTTTTCCCCTGAAATGCATTTCTGTGGGAATGCCCATATCGGAAACTTTTTTGTAAATTCTACATGCCTGGTGTCTCATAAAATCAGCGTAAGAAGAGATAAAGAATACCGGACAAGAATCTTTAGTTACCGAATCGGAGTAATTTGCAACTTCATAGTAGGGAGATTCTTTGAAACCTGGTCCTATCATATATTTAAAAACGAGCTTACCAAATTGATTAGAAAGATCCTTAAGTTCAGTCGCGCCACAGTTAAGACACATTGCCTTAGGAGTAATAATTGGGGATAAACCAAATAATTCTTGAAGGCTTTGGTTATAGATGATATTTACTGCCATACCACATAAATGTGCTCCAGCAGAATCTCCGGTAACAAAGATGTTATTGAGGTCAAGTTTATACTTATCGCCATTTTCCTTTACCCAAGCAAATACAGCATATACATCTTTTAGCTGCTCCGAATATGATGCATTCGGGGATAGAATATAACTGAAATTTACAACACCGAAATTACGTTTTGAAAGATCCATGCAGAAGTTTTCATACAGTTCCTTATCTCCATAACACCAAGAACCTCCGTGAACGCTTATGATAACTGGGAGGACCTCCTCGTTTCCTTCAGGACGATATACATCTAGTTGATGATACCGATTTCCATCGTTAATATAGGGGATATCTTTAAATGATTTAACCCCTTCTGGTTTTTTTTGAGTCTTCATTCTTTTTGCGTCAATCATTCCAAGAAAAGCAGCATCAATTTTGCAGATTATTTTTGTCATAATTTTCTCCTTTAATAATTACTCACGGTAAGGATTTATGTATAAAGATAACCATTGTATTGGTTTTTTAAATTTAAATTTTGTGATCTATGCATCCATCATATTTACTTTTCCATTTTGAGATCTTTTGGATGTCATATTTCTCAGGGATTTTTGAGGCAATTGATTTTGCGAGGGAGGCTCTTATAAGACATCCAGCCGCCAGCCCTATTAAGCGTGGATTTTTAAGAAGTATCATTGCTTTACGGGCTATACCAGTAGAGCCAGGTTTCGCTTCGGGGTCTTTTTCAGTAGATATCATAGCTAGATCCGAGTCGGAGATTGCTCCTGAAGCAAAAAGCCAGTTAATCTGTTTTGGAGGGAGAGATAGGGCCCAGCGTTTAAGAACATCGATAAACATATATGCAGCTCCTATGTCATTCATAAAACGAACTTGATAGGGCCAAAGAGTAGATGCGGTGAGCTTACTTTCCCCGGCTGAAATTATTGTCTCTGAAAGGTATTTCCCCGCTTTCATCGACGCTTCTATTCCGCTACCCATTAAAGGCATTGCTTGAAATGCGCTGTCGCCTACTGCTGCGTACCCATCCGCTACTGGGACTGGAAGAGGGTTTCTAACCCCAATTTCCGCGAAAGTAGGGGGCTTAAGCTCAATATCAGATAGTATAGGATTCGAAAATCTAAGGTTTTCTATCGCGTTTTTAGCTTCCTCTTCTGTTAAACTCCCTATTCGTCCAATTAATACATCTACCTCTCCAAGGTGATTATGGTTACACCAAGCTATGCCTGGGTAATCCAAGTGAAGTATAGTAAGAGAGTTGTCTGGATCGGGTTTAGCAACACCATCTGCGGGTTGATAAAAAGCACGGCATGCCTGCATTAAGTCATCCTCATCAGGTTGTTTTTGTACTAGGAATGAATCGGGAAGTTGACCTCTAAAAGGAGACCTAAGTCCAGAAGCATCGATAACTAAATCACAATTAAACTCTTGTCCATCTTCGGTTAAGACCCCAACAACCATATCATCTTCAAAGTTAAGTGAAACAGCTTTGATTTTGAATTTAACATTAACTCCAGCTTTTTCAGCAAGAGAAATAAGATAGTTAATAAGACCTCTCCGGGAAACAGAGACTTCTTCAAGAGGGGGAAGCTGAGGAACACGTAAAAAACTTTTTTCATCCGGAGAAACAAAGCGCCATTTTAGTTTTTGAGAATATACTTCTTCAGGTGGAGGATCAATTTCTAAAAACTTGAAGATATCAAAACGGATGTCGTCTTCCCAGTTGTGGCTTACTTGTCCTCGTTCGGCTTTTTCAAGAATGGTGACATCATATCCATTTGTTGCAAGTTTAATTGCTGCTAATACTCCGCCGTGACCGGCACCCAAAACTACTATTTTTTTCATCATAAACCTCAAAGCATTATCATATATTATATCATGTAGAGGACGCTTAGTTAATCCCTGAAATTTTAGAGAATATCTAATTATTGTTCGTGAAAATGACCCTAAATAATATACTGGAAATAGAATTACTGATATATGAATAGTTGTTTACTCTTTTTAAATATTGTAAAAGCATGCTTGATTGGGGTATAGTTAAAATATAGATTGATTAAACAAGGGGAAATTTTTATGAAAAAAAGTTTTTTATTTGTCGGGATACTGACAGTTTTTTGTTTACTTTGTTTTTCTGGATGCTCATTTCTTCCTTCAGCTAACGGAGATATAATATATAATCTTTTGGAATCAGATACATATGAGGTAATCGGATTTTCGGGAGAAGAGACATCAATTACAATTCCAGATACATATAATGGAAAAGCTGTTTCTTCAATTGGGAACAATGCCTTTTTTGAAGAAACCACACTTGCAGAGGTAATTATGCCTTCGACTTTGACAAGTATAGGAAATAGCGCATTTGAAAAATGTTCAGCTATTGAAGGACTCATCATACCCGAAGGAGTTACTCAAATTGGTGAATATGCTTTTAGAGAATGCACAAAACTCAAAAAACTTACCATTCCAGACAGTGTGGTATTTATTGGGCAGGGAGCCTTCAACACATGTGGAAGCTTAAATTACGACAAATACAATGAAGATTTAACCTTGAAATATCTTAGCAAGTGGCTTATAGGCGCAAATAATAACTCGATATCAGTAGTAAATATTTATGAGGAAACTGTGGGTATATATGACTATGCTTTTGATAACTGCACATCGATTTCTCGTGTGGTAATACCATCGGGGGTAAAATATATTGGAACAAAAGCTTTTGAAAATTGTACCGGTATGAATGTCCTCTCAATTACCGCTACGTCTGAAGAGGGAATTATATCTCTTGGCACAGATACCTTTCTGGGATGCACTTCCCTTGCTCATATCTATGTTCCTGACGAAACCACTGCAAATGCTTACAAGGCTGATTCAAGCTGGACTTCTTTTTCCGATATAATCTCTGTCAACCCGATATAGAAAAATCCTTAAATACCCTTTTCTCCAAGGAATTTAAAATCCTTTCGTTATTAAATGACGTAGGAAAAATTGACAAGCAATTTAAATAGAAGGTGTTTTTATGAATGGATAAAACTCCAAAGTGATTTCTGCTCCCTCTTCGGAAGATATAGATATATTGTTTGAATCAGGGAAGGGATAAATGGTGTTACTCATAGTTTGAGTGTTATTTGCAAAAATTTCTATAGAGCTTTTATCCGTGAATACTAACAAATCAAGGTTAGATGAAGGAGGAATCTCCATCTGACGGATATTTGGATTTCCGCAGAGTTTACTTCCGGAAATATAGTGTCCAGACAGTTCTCTATTAAATGATAAGAAGCCATTGTTGTATTTTATCTCTGTGTAGCAAGCATCTCCTTTGTGGATATGAAGGGTAAAAGAAGAATCGAAGTTTGAGGAGATTTTTATCATGTGCGCCCCAGGATGTGCAACGGGGAGAACTTTTTCCTCACTCACGAATTCACTTAGAGAAAAAGTACAACTTGGGAAAGAAGAAAGAACCTCTCTGGCGGGCTTTTGTATAAGCTTGTTATTTGATACAGAGATTTCCCTTGGTATAGTCATCATTCCTGCAAAACCGTGTGATAAATAAGAGGTCGGAATTTTTCGAAACCACATTTGCATCCAGGCAACCAAAAGAGTTCTTCCATCTGGAAGGGTAGTAGTTTGAGGGGCATAAAAGTCAGATCCAGCATCAAATTCCAGGGGCTCATTTTTTGGAGTAAAAGAACCATTATCAAGATCAGCTTTTCCCAACTCATATACTGAAGAATGTATGTTTTGGTATCTAATCCCATCAGTTTCGGTATTCATAATGCTATATATTAGTATGTCATCCGTATCCGTAAGAACAAGATCTGGGCATTCGAATATACCCTTTGTTTTTATTGATTCTAACTTAATGGGGGATATAAAAAACCAGTTTCTAAGATCTTTTGATTTATATAAAGCTATTTGTCGACCCTTATTATATGAGGCTCCTATAACTGAATAAAATGTGTCATTATGTTTTAAAATCTTGGGGTCTCTGAAGGCAAATTTCCCCGAGTGTGGGGGTCTCTTAGAACTTCCAATCACAGGCTTACTTTCTTTTGTAAAATTAACGCCATCCTCACTTACTGCAAGTAATTGGATTTGTGAAAGAAAGGGAACTCCTGTATACATAAGATATAATGAACCATCCTTTTCAATGGCCGATCCTGAGAAACAACCTAAAAAATTATCGTATCTTGTATCCGGGTATAGGGCAATACCGAGGTTTTTCCAGTTAACGAGATCACTTGATTCTGCATGCCCCCAGTGCATTACTCCCCATTTTTCTCCCTTTGGGTTGTACTGATAGAATAAATGGTATTTATCTTTATAATAGGAGAAACCATTCGGGTCATTAATCCAACCAAATGGAGCTGTAAGGTGAAAAAGTGGACGATAAGTATCGTTTGGCTTTATTTTTCTGGTATATTCTTTTTTCATGGGATCTCCTTTTAAGCGGAATACTTATTAGGCTTATTGAAGGAAAAGAATAATAAAATACGGAAAGCCTTTTTGATATATTTTTCTGATAAAACAGGTTTATTAAGTATTAATGAAAAGCTATTGATTAAATTATGTCAAACGACATTAAACTCATCTTTAAGCAATACGCTAAAGACCTCCTCTTCGGTTGGAAGAGCACTCATTACTCCTTTTTTTGTACAAACAATTGCGGAGGCTATGCTAGCAAGCTTGAGAGCGTTTTCTAGGGAGGAAATAGCGCGATATCTAAGGTAAGTACCGATAAAAGTATCTCCAGCACCTGTTGAATCCACACAGCGGATTTGAAGAGGTTTTTGTTTCAATGTTTTCTCTCTTGTATATAGAAGACTTCCTCTGTACCCTAGAGTAATAATTACTTCCTTTGCTGTCTTTAATAATTCTTTTGCTGCCTCTTCTTTTGAGATATCCCCAAGAATAAAAGGAATTTCATCTTCAGATAGCTTTACTATATCTGCGTAGGGTAAAAACTCTAGAATAGTATTTTTATATTCTTCGTGGTCATCCCAAAGGGATAAACGGATATTGGGATCAAAAGATATTATCCCTCCAGCTTCTTTGCAACAAGAGATTGCTTGTTTGGTCGCATACTTAACGGGCATATCTATTAAGTCCACCGAGCAAAAATGCAAAACATCCCCTTTTTTAAAGGGTATAATTTTAACTTGTTCAGCTTCGAGATACATATCTGCTGAGGGATTCCTATAAAATGAGAACTCTCTTTCGCCAGTTTTATCTAAACTTACAAAAGCAAGGGCAGTGTTTGCTTTGTTGGTAAAGTATAAGTACTCTGTTCCAACTCCGCTTTTTTCAAGGTCGGATTTGATTCTTTTTCCGAAAAGATCATTCCCTACCATTCCAATAAAATGAGAACTTCCTTTTAATTTTGCTATGCAAGCTGCAACATTTAATGGAGCTCCTCCAGTAACAGGGATATAACCATTTCCTTCCGGCAAAAAATCGATAAGTGCTTCACCAATTGTGTAAAACATGTTTCCTCCCTCATACCTATAAGTCAATTATATTTTACAATGCGAGTTTTAGCAACTAAGAAGAGATATAGATTGAAAGGAGGAAAATAGCGCACTGAGCAGAAGTTACAATTTAGGTAGAGAAGGGAAACAAATATATTCAAAGGGGGATAAATTAGTTCAATCAGCAGAAGTTACAATTTAGGCAGAGAAGGGAAACATACAAAACCAAATGAAGGATAAATTAGTACATAAGCAGAAAAAATACAATTTAGGTAGAGAAGAGAAACATATAAATTCAAATGAAAGAAAAATAGTTCAATCCCTATTTTATTCAATATAGCAAGAACACCTGTGACTTTAGTCATGGGATGAATTGCCAACGATAAA
>JAQVQU010000104.1 GCA_028701415.1 Clostridia bacterium
GAGACACTATAAATAGGATTGGGTATAACCGACCTGAACTTGGCTTCTCAGGGGATACTTGCGAAATCAAGATCCTTTTGGGAAAGCAGTCCCCTGACATTGCCCTTGGAGTGGACAACAGTTTGGAGCACAGAGAGACTGATGAAGAGTATGATAGAATTGGAGCTGGCGACCAGGGAATAATGTTTGGATATGCTTCTGATGAAACAATTAGTTATATGCCAATGGCTATTCAACTTGCTCACGATCTAGCGAAAAGACTTACTGAGGTAAGGAAGAAGGGAATAATACCATATTTAAGACCGGATGGAAAAACCCAAGTATCTGTGGAATATGAAGGGGACAAAGTAAAAAGGATAGAGGCGATAGTAGTCTCTTCTCAGCATAACCCAGATATTTCTATGGAGGTTCTTCGGAGAGACATAAAAAAAGAGGTAATAGAACACATTGTTCCTGCAAGACTTTTAGACGCAAATACTAAGTTTTTTATCAACCCTACAGGTAGATTTGTGCTTGGAGGCCCGGCGGGAGATAGTGGGATAACTGGAAGAAAAATTATTGTAGATACATATGGGGGATATGCAGCTCACGGTGGAGGTTCCTTTAGTGGAAAGGATCCGACAAAAGTGGATAGGAGTGCAACGTATTTTCTAAGATATGTGGCAAAGAACATAGTTGCCGCTGGAGTAGCTAAAAGGTGTGAGATTCAGGCATCATATGCTATTGGAAAAGCGAGGCCTGTATCAATTTCAGTTAACACTTATTGTTCTGGAATCGTTTCTGAGGAAAGAATTGTACAGGCAATATTATCAATTTTTGATCTAAGACCCAAGGCAATGATAGATAAGCTTGCTCTCAGCCGCCCAATTTATCTTAAAACCGCTAGTTGTGGACACTTTGGCAGAGATTTTTTCCCATGGGAAAAATGTGACAAAGTAGACGAGATCAAGAAATATCTTGGATTAAAGTAAAGATTGAACTGTATTTAATTTTCTTGTGTAAAAATGCCGCCTTTTTTTGGGGCGGTTTTATGTTCTATATAATCCATTTTCATTGTATAATAGAAAGATAAGTAATTACTGAGATCTTCAACCCCATAGTCATTGTATATGGCAGATAGAAAATATATATGCTTTTATACCAATGTTCAAAGAATAGTGTAACGCAAGTAATGAATGCTGTTTTCAATCTCATTCATAGTGAACGAAGAAGGGTGGATAAAAAATCTTTGCAGTTTTAAGACTATAGTGTCAATGAATAATGGAATAAAGAATTTACGTGGTTCTTATACTTCAACGAAATTATACAAGAGGAAATCAAGCAAAGCATGAGGAAATAGAGATTTTTTAGAGGAATAGATGAGTACCGAACGAGGAACAGTTGAATATATTATTTTCCGGAACGAAGAGAACGGATATACAGTGATGCAGTTTTTGTGTGAGGATGGGACTCCGATAGTTGCGGTAGGTTGCCTTCCTCAAATCACCGAGGGAGAGGTATTAGAGCTGACTGGCGATGTTGTTTTTCAACCGAAAAGAGGAGAGCAATTTGTTTTTGAGTCGGTTAATTTTATTGCTCCTGCAGGAAAAGAGGAGATTGCTAGATTTCTTTCTAGTGGGTTATTCCCATTAATAGGACCAGTAACAGCAAAAAAGATTGTGGATTTCCTTGGAGAGAAAACTTTATCCGTTTTGGACGAAACTCCAGATATTTTAAAAAGAATTAAGGGCATAGGAGAAAAAAAGGGTGCAAAGATTGCTGCTGGATACAGGCTGCATAAGAGCATCAGGGACAATATGTTTTTCTTGCAAAAGTATGGTATATCCCTTAGTAAAGCCTTTAAAATCTGTGAGTTCTATGGTGAAGATGTAAAAAGCCAGATTGAGAAAAATCCATATAGTTTAATAGAAGACATTGAGGGAATAGGGTTTATTACTGCAGATAAAATAGCTGAGACCATTGGAATAGACAGGCAAAGTGAATTTAGAATTATTGCCGGTATTAGGTATATATTGGGCACCAACTCTTCTTCTCAGGGAAATACTTGTTTAGGAAAACAAGAATTAATTAGATTGTCAGGAGAACTCCTTCAAGATGTTCCATATGATTCTATCTCGGAGATAATTCCAGAAATGTTAAAAAGAAGAGAGGTGATTTCTTATAACCCTGAACCAGAAGATGAAGAAAAAGAATTGATTGCCCTTCCGCTGTTTTTTAACACTGAAAAAGCTATTGCCAAAAAATTGATGAAGCTTAAAGAGGAGGCTGAGACCCTCAGTATAGATGTTTTTCCGAAGATTAAAGAATATGAAGATGCCCAAAATATATATTTACATCAAACTCAAAAAGAGGCTATTTCAAAAGCTATAAATGAAGGAGTGATGGTTATAACTGGTGGCCCAGGAACAGGAAAAACCACTATTATAAAATGTATTATTCAAATCAATGAGAGTATAGGAAAAGAAACGGTTTTAGCTGCCCCCACAGGTAGGGCAAGCAAAAGACTTGAAGAGGCAACCGGTAAGGCTTCCTCAACTATACATCGACTATTAGGTGTCGATATGAATTCAGGTTCTTTGAAATTTATACATGGAGAGAATAACCCACTTACAGCTGATATGGTAATACTGGATGAAGTCAGTATGGCTGATATTTTTATTTTTAACGCCCTAATTAAGGCTATGAAAAAGGGTGGCAGACTAGTTATAGTAGGAGACAAGGATCAGCTCCCCAGCGTTGCTGCAGGAAACATATTAGGAGATATTATTTCTACACAAGTTCTACCTGTAATATACCTTACTGAGATATATAGGCAAGAGGCTGGGAGTTTGATAGTTGAAAACGCTCATAGAATAAATTCGGGTAATATGCCCCTTTTAGACAATAAATCAAAGGATTTCTATTTTTTAAGGACAAATACCCAAGAAGAAATAGTTATGCAAATCAAAGATTTGATCACTAGCAGATTGCCTTCTTACTTTTCACTTGATTGGAAAGATATGCAGGTACTTTCTCCCACAAAAAAGGGTTTCGCAGGGGTTTCTAACCTAAACAAGGAGTTACAAACACTGCTCAACAGAAATAAGGGACAACTAATATTAGATGAGGCTACTTTTAAGGTTGGGGACAGGGTAATGCAGACTGTTAATAATTACGATATTGAGTGGGTTAGACATGAGGGGAATTTCGTTGAGGATGGGAAAGGTATTTTTAATGGGGAAATAGGCTTTATATCAAATATCGTGAGAGGAGAGATTGAGGTTCTTTTTGAAGATGGCAAGAAAGCAATATATGGACCAGGTAATCACTCAGACATTATGCTTGCATATGCAGTCAGTGTTCATAAAAGCCAAGGATGTGAGTTTCCTATTGTTATTCTAGCGTTGTGCGGGAGTAGTTTTTTGATGAACAGAAACTTACTTTATACAGCAGTTACCCGAGCAAGAAACGCTGTTGTAATAGTCGGCTCTGAAAATGATCTCGCTAAAATGGTGAAAAATGTTCGAATAATATCAAGAAAGACTCTGCTTAAATACTTTCTTTTAGAGGAAGCTGATGCACCTAATATGAATTCTGCTTCCAAGATAAAAGAAATATTAAAAAAGAGGATGAATGAGAATATATTTCCTTATGATGGTAACTCTTTGCCTGACGAAGAAATATGATAATATAACTAGGTGAGAGAATCATCCTCTAAAGACACCTTTGAGAAGAAGAGATAGGATAATATTTGTAGATGAGAAAATGAACTTGCAAGTGACTTTCCATATACAAGAAGTTTGATTCTGTGTATAGATGAGAATATAATAACTATCGAACTAATTCCTTTAAAAATCCAAAAAAGGAATTTTTCACTAAAATTGAAATTATTAAATGAATCTGTGAATTACTAGAGGATAGGGAGAAAAAATATTTATTGAGAAGAGGGCAAATAGCAGAAAAGAGGAACTCATGAATTATTATGAAAAAGCAAAGCAAACTTTTGAATCTCTAAGAGAAAGAGAGGATTATTATATACTTGCGTATGAAAGTAGCTGTGATGAGACTGCTTGTGCCGTTATTAAAGGGCGTGAGGTGGTGTCCTCAATTATTTCTTCTCAGATTGATATCCATAAGAGATTTGGTGGGGTTGTCCCTGAGATTGCTTCAAGGAATCATATTCTAGCAATAGATAGCATTACGGATGAAGCCCTAAAAATGGCAGGAGTAGAACTAAAGGATATAGAAGTAGTAGCTGTAACCTATGGCGGGGGGCTCCTTGGAGCTTTACTTGTAGGATTATGTTATGCTAAAGCTTTGGCCTATGGGTTAGGCATCCCATTCATAGGGATTAATCACATCAAAGGACATATAGCTGCAAATTATATAACAAGGTCAGATATGGCTCCACCGTTCATAGCCTTAGTAACAAGTGGCGGGCATAGTAGTATATATAAGGTTGAAGGGTTCTTAGATAAAGATATGAAAAAGCTTGGAGAGACAAGGGATGATGCGATTGGCGAGAGCTTTGATAAGGTCGCTAGAGTACTTGGACTCGGGTATCCTGGAGGCCCTGAGGTAGAAAAACTAGCTATAAACGGTAAGCCTACTTTCAGTTTTACTAGACCATTTAAAGGGGAAGGTCATTTAGATTTTTCTTTTAGTGGGATCAAGACAGCCGTGATAAATATACTGTCTAACGCATCTGCAAGAGGAGAGAATATTAACAAAGCAGATTTAGCTTTTTCTTTTCAGCATGCTGCAGTAAGTTACGTTGTGGATAATACTATGGAAGCCTGTAGAAGAACCGGGATAAGTA
>JAQVQU010000027.1 GCA_028701415.1 Clostridia bacterium
ATATTTGATTATCACTGTCATTTGTCTGAAAAGGAGCTACTAGCTGACTTAGAGTTTGAAAGCATATATGCTGTTTGGCTTAAAGGTGATCATTATAAATGGCGCTTGATGAGAAACTTTGGGGTTGACGAGGAATATATAACGGGCAGCAAAAGTGATGAGGAGAAATTTTTCGCTTATTGTAAAACGGTTGGTACTGCTTTTGGTAACCCGCTTTATCATTGGTCACAAATGGAGCTCGAAGAGTATTTTGACTGTAAAGTGGAGATTAATGAGAATAATGCCAAATACATTTGGGATTCTTGCAATGATTACATTAAAAAACACCATACAAAACCCTCGGATATTATAAAAAAATCTAATGTAAGATATATATTCACTACAAATGAAGTCTTTGATGACTTATCAATTTTTTCATCGTTAAAAAATAAATTTAACGAATTTACCGTTTTACCTGCCTTCCGTGCTGATAAAATTATGAATATAGAGGCTAATTCATATCTAAATTACTTAGCTAAACTTGGGGAATACAGCACTAAAATTTCCTCGCTATCCGAGCTTGAGAATTCAATTGAAAAGAGGTTAGTTGCTTTTATATCGGTTGGATGTAGGGCTGCGGACATCGCGCTGGAAAAGGCCCTGCCCATAACGAGCAAAGAGGATGCAGAAAAGATTTTTGCCAAAAGACTTATACAAGAAAAGTTAGATATTTCTGAAATAGAAGCCTTTAAGGGGTATCTAACATATTTTCTTTTAAAACTCTATGCGAAATATGACATAGTAGCAGAAATTCACATTGGCGCTATGCGAAACAACAATTCGGTAATGCTTGATAAATTAGGTTTAGATACAGGGTTTGACAGTGTTTCTGAGGAAAACTCCACCTCAAAGTTATCAAGATTATTTGATAGACTAAACAGTGAAAACTTGCTTCCAAAAATAATTCTGTTCAATCTAAATCCAAAAATGAACCTTGAATTTGCTAGTCTAATAGGGTGTTTTCAAGATTCATCGGTGGTGGGGAAAATCCAGTACGGAGCAGCTTGGTGGTTTTTGGATAATAAGCCAGGTATGGAAAAGCAATTGTCTGATCTTGCTTCTGTATCTCATATAGGAGCTTTTATAGGAATGTTAACAGACAGTAGGTCATTTTTGTCCTATCCGCGTCACCACTATTTCAGACGTATATTATGTAATTACCTTGGGATTTTAATTAAAAACGGAGAAATAACGGAGGACTTAAGTCTAGTCGGTGAAATAATAAAAAACATTTGTTACTCAAATGCAATTAAATATTTTGGCATAAAAGAATAGTGCTGAAATTAGAAAAACAGTAAAAAGCTTTCATAATGATAGCGGGGAAAACCCTCTATCTTTCATAAAACCAAGATGAATCTGTAAATTCTTTGTTTTCGCTGACTGTGTCCCAAAAGATTTCTACTCTAATTCGGGTATCACTTAACATTTGAACTAGCATTAATCCTATCCGAGAACCAGTTGGCACTCCGGCATAAGTATTGTTTGCATTATACAGATAATAAGTTATAATGCCCGATTCAATAGTTACATCCCCTGGGTTTATGGGACTATCTTGGGTTATTACAGCTAAGTTTTGGAATGGGATATCTTTTCCAATCGCAATTCTTATTTGATTGGGGTAATAAACATCATTTGTGAAGGCTAAAGTTTGTTCCCACTGGAAGTATTTCCCATCCGCAAATGATCCTTCTTCAAACCAATTTCCACTTAATGAACCAATTTTATCTTGAGTGAAAAGGCCATCAGTCACCCCTTCATCGTATATAAATGCAGGATTATCGATTGCTTCGGGAGGCATTACCAAACTATATAATTGAGTCCGAAGCGGTTCAATATAATATGAAAGAGGTTTGTCCCCATAAATAGTGGTGAGGGGAAGGTTTTTATTGATAAATCCATTAACAATATTTTTATTTAATAACCCAAAATCGACGCAAGAAGTATTTCCAGTTGTAGCTATTTGTTGCCCTGCAGTTACGGTATCTCCTACCTTCATATCCGGAGATAGAATTATATGCCCTAGATAGTATGACATAGTATTTGTTACGCCAATTCTAATTGCCCTGTCTCCATAAGCGCTTGGTTCATGAATATAGATTACTTTTCCACTTGCCGGAGCATATACGGGTAGATCTGTCACGCGTTGGAGCAAATAGATGTGATCGGTTGGGAATGTATGACCGGGGGGATTAATCGCCCCAAGAGGTATGATTCTATTGCAGTTCTCGGAATCCAATACCAAATTGGTAAACTCAAGAACCCCACTCGGAAGATCCTCATCAAAATATGGAGCGACTTCTATATTAGAAAAATCACTTCCTTGAGATTTACATGCTGATAGGCAAATAGAAGTAAAGATAAAAATAATAATTAAAAATGGACTAATAAAAACCTTATTCACTTAAGTAATTTCTCCTAAACCATTTAGATTTTTTTAAGGTTCCCATTTTTTAAATTGCTTTGGGAATTAACTTCGCTTATTTGCAAAATTTAGAATTGTTCCATTACTATTTTATCACTGTTTGTATTGATATCATATATGACAGAATAGAAAACATTTGGACAGTGTTATATGTAGATTCTCAAAACTCAAAATTAAATTTAATAATTTACATTTAGTAATGATTTGATATTGCTAAAAATAGGGGTTGAAGCACTCCAATATGAGTTTTATAATATAAGGGATAACTGAAAGTATTGAAGTTATTGGTTTATATGAGACACGGGTATGTTTTGTATATGCCTCCGAATGCTTGGGAACAACTGAGCGTTTAGGAGGATTTATTTTGAAATAATGATTATACATTCATTTTATTGGGGGGTTATATGAGTAAAAAAATACTGATAATGTCTTTTGGGGTTATATTTATTTTCCTATGTTGTTATCTTTGCATAACAGTAGGTTTTGTTTCTGCTAATGCGGATGTGCCACCAGAACCACAAGAGTATACCATGACACAAGTACATAACGGGCAAGTGATTAATGATTCTGATACCGTAACAATTAATAGCGCAGAGGAGCTTGGGTATTTTAGAGATTTTGTAAACGGTGGGGGAACCCCAATAAGTTTATTAGCATCATTTAATTTGATGACAAACATAGAGCTAAACGAAAATAGTGAGAATTGGGATTCTTGGAATTGGGATATTCCCGCAAACACTTGGACCCCTATAGGTACAGACAGTAATAGATTCCGGGGCTTTTTTTATGGGCTGGGACATACAATAAGTGGGGTATATATCAATACAACGGATGATTATCAAGGTTTATTCGGATACAATGATGGAAGTATTTATGACCTAGGGGTAACTAATTTTCTCATTAAAGGAGGCTCGCCTACAGCGGCTCTTGTCGGCTATAACGAAAGAAATATAATGGGTTGTTTTTCTGGATATGGGAGAATATCCAGTGATTCGATTGATGCTACTGACAGTATAGGCGGTTTAGTTGGCTCAGGCGATGATACAGGATTTATTATAAACTCATACAATTTAGGCCATGTGGTAGGCTCTGCCACTACTGGAAACCATAGCCGTACAGGAGGAATTATTGGTTATAATATAGGAACAATTTTGAACTGCTATAACGCGGGGTCAATTATGGGTTCTTCGGACTATATAGGAAGTATAGTAGGATATAATGACGATTCGCTTGAAGGAGTTGTAATGAACAGCTATTGGCTTATTGGCTCGGGAGGGGAAGCGTCAGAACTAATGGTTGATGAATTTGATGAAGACGGTATTTTTCAGACTGCAAACAATAATGAAAATAATCAAGTTAGCATTGTTCCAGAGGAAACTACATTAAGGACTGCACTGAACGCTTTTGTGGATTGGTATAATGCCGAATATCCAGAGGAAGAGACAGGGATACAGAATCTGAAAAGATGGGTGGGGGGCCCCCTCCCGACTCTCGCAGGTATTCGTACGATATCATTTGGTGAGGACAGTGGCATATTTGATCCTGCTTACTCTATACCTGCTAATTACTTAGAAGGAACTTCCGTTGATCTGCCAACTTCTGCAAATATTTCAAAAACAGGATATACATTTAATGGTTGGACTCTACAAGAAAGTGAATGGGATGAAAACACAAATCCTTATGTGACAAGCGTTAACGTTAACGACTTTGGGAATAAAACTTTTTACGCAAAATGGACAATTAATAAATATACGGTAACTTGGAAAAATGGGGATGCTGTAATAGAAACTGATGAAGATGTTGAATTTGGAACAATTCTAACTTACACCGGGGAAAATCCCATAAAAGATGCTGACGGAGGGTATACCTATTCTTTCAGTGGATGGAGTCCTGAAATAGGTTCTGTCCAAGGCGACATAACATATAATGCACAGTTTACTGCTACTCCAATTATAGATTCTACCATAGAGCCAGAGGCCGAACAGAATCTATTATGGCTATGGATAGTCATAAGTGTCTTGGGTGCTTTGCTAATTGTTTTATTAGTCCTATGGTTATTTCTTTACAAAAGAAAAATTAAGTTTATTCTTGATGGAAAGATAGTCGGGGAAGCAAAGTATAAATTGAATGAACAAATAATTATCCCGGAAGATCTGGCTATTTATTCATGGTTTATCGATGAAAAAGAAACTCTTTTATTTGCAAAGCAAAAAATGGGCTTATTTGGATTAAAGGTCTATGGTAATAGCGAAAAAGAACAAAAATATGTGAAAGTTGAATAAAGATTCTCGAGATTAGCAATGGCATAGATTCTTTCCTTTCTGCATGAGCAAGGAGACTATTTGTAGAATGCAAATAGGAAAGGCGATCCATAACCTTAATTTTTATTTTCATTACTTATATTTTTTCCGATACTTATCTAATACAAGGTGAATTATCGAGCTTAAAGGTGATTTTTTAAGGTATACCTTGCAGCTTAATCTATATTAGTTTTTTCCTAAATTGACTTACTAAATTAATAGTAATATGCTTAATATATAGAAATGTCTAAAATGGGCAAAGAAAGTTTATTGTTTAAAAGTTGCTGATTATGAAGGGGAAATTTAGAGAATATTATGAAAAAGATAACATTTTTTATTTCTTTCTTAATTCTTACAAGTGTTATTGTCTCCTGCGCGATACCTACTGTACTTGCAGTGGCAGAGTCTGAGGATGGATTACAACCATCGATTCAGGAGTTCAAAACAATTGAGCCCAAAGAGGGAAATACAGGGACGGAGCCTATTGAGTCCCCAAAAACAGAGAAAAAACTTCCTTTGCTTGAAGGACTCTCTGAAAATGGAGAGTGTTTTAGTTGGAACAATGCATTAAACGTAAAAAGCTACATGATAAGAATTGTTGGAATTGACAGAGTTAATGGTATTATCTTTGACCAAGCATTCAGTAGTGATCCGGATAGTCCCTATTTATTTTTGCCCGAATTAAACGAAGGTGAATATTTGTTGTTAGTAAGGGCTGAGAGCCGTATTCCGGATTATTTAGATTCAGATTGGGCAGTGATGGAGTATCGCATAGGAGTAGAAGACCCCGATAAGGTTTTTGTAGACTGTCATAAAGACTGGAGTGGTTTCTATACCATTTTTGAATCTACAGAGGATACAGAAGGGTTAGAAGCAAGATATTGCTTAACATGTTATAAAACACATGTTATAAGAAATGCCGCATTATCTTCAAGTGACGATCCAATGGTATTCACCCTCAAGAATGATGGTGAGGAGTATTCTGTAAGAGCTCATTTAGAGTACACTGAGAAGCCAGATGAAGAAATAGTAATCCCAGCTTTTCACAAAGGAAAACCAGTTACTGAAATTGAGCCTCTGGGTTTCTACAGGATGTTAAAACTAAAAACAGTAGTTATACCTAATACAATTTCTAAAATAGGTGATGGTGCCTTTGCGCACTGTTCAAGTTTGACGGATATATGCCTTGAAGAAGGAAACTCTCATTACAAAGTAGATGGAGGGTGTCTTATTGAAATTGATACGAATGAAGTTGTATCTGGTACAATCTACTGCTCGATTCCAAATTATATAACCAGAATAGGAGCGCATGCTTTCAGTGCCTTGAATCTGTCAAGTATCATGATACCTAACAGTATAATAGAAATGGGGGGAGCGGCTTTTTCGGGATGTAAGCAACTTGAAAAAATAATATTTGAAGAAGGATGTCAAATAGAGCATATTAGCGCTTCGCTTTTTTCAAATTGCATAAGCCTTAATGATATATCTCTGCCAAACAGTATACTTACCATTGAAGAAGATGCCTTTGGGAATTGTTTAGAGATAAACAGCTTTGTCGTCCCACCATACTGCAATTATATCGGCGAGTTCGCTTTTGCAGGTTGGACTTCTTCACAGACAGTTTATATTCCTCTCGGATCAAAGGCTGAAGCCGACAGCAAATATGCTTTCTGCTGGGATATGGTCAATAGAAACTGTGATGGCCAAGGACCCAATCTAGTCTTCTTGAGCAAACCGAAAGAGTAATGCACATATATTTTCCGCAAAGAAAAAATATTTAATTACTTATTGCCCTTTACAAGATAAGGAATTGTTTGTGGACCCTTGGGGAGAACTGCGACACTTCCACCTTTTTCTTCTACAATTTTCGCTATGTCGTGACATGGTTTTAGCATTGCTTCTTCAACTTCTTTGTCGGAAAGATTTGAATACAAATAAACATCTGCTCTTTTTTGTATGCGAGTTTGTATTTGAACTTGCCATTGTTCGGGTTCGGTTTCTTTATTGTTGATTATTAAGTCAAAAAGCGCTGAGGGAGTAGTACCTCTTTTTAAGATTTGGTGATAATGACTGCCGTATGGTATGCCATCGGAGCATTCTGCTGCAATAATAATAGTTCCGCCATCTTTAACAATTTGAGCCGCAGTACTCATTCCTTTGACCGCTTGGTATAGATTCATGTCTAAAGGATAACCACTATTTGTAGTGATTACTATATCGTATGGTTGGTTTACTTTTTGCATGGCGTGTTCTTTAACAAACAGATAGCCTTTTTGGTGGGTGTTTTCCCATGCGCCTGCGAATACTGCAGATATTTTTTCTTCAGTGTTTAGAGCGACGTTTACCAATAAATCTGGATTAACAAGTCGAGCGCCTTCCCGAATATTTTCCCACACGGGGTTACCTTCGGTTATTGCCCAGGTTGCTTTTTCTGAAGCTATTCTCTGGGCGTTATGATTATGCATTATGCTTTTAATGTCACTTATTCCGGGCAATATTGCTTTTGGCCCGCCGCTGAAACCTGCGAAAAAATGTGGTTCAATAAACCCGGTTGCAATTTTCAAATCTGCATTATAAAATTTGCTGTTTATGTATAATGGATGTCCATCACTCATGTTGCCAACAAAAGTCATAGTGCTATAATCAAAGCTATCATGCTGGATGCAAGTATAGTTGTCCACCACTTCTTTAGTAAGCATGGATTCTAGCTCCGCTTTTGTTTGTGGACGGTGACTCCCAGTCATATTGACCAGTGTTATATCTTTTTTATCTATTCCCAGGTGTAAAAGCTCTTTTATAAGTACAGGTATAATAATATGATTGGGGGTTGCTCTGGTTATGTCTGTATGTGCTATCGCAACCGTTTTTTTCCCGATAACTAGCTTGCCTAGGCTTTCTCCAAAATCGGGTGATTGCAGTTTTTGACGTATCACTTCTTCGGGATTATTTAGAGCAATTTGATCTTGCGGGTAAAATATATCTGCATTATCAAGTTCAATTATATGTCCTGTTATGCCATAGTCTAGTTTTACTTTTTTCATAATTGTACCTATATATTTTTATCGAAAAAATCTGTCATTTCACGAATAATTACTTCTTTGTCTATATCGGAGTTCAATTCATGCCTGGCTCCTTCATATAACTTCATTTTTACATTGAGGCCTGTTTTTTTGTATACATTGTACAGCCGTTCGACCTTTTTTCCCATCCCACCGAGCGGGTCGCGGGATCCACTTATTATAAATATTGGCAAGTCCTTTCTTATTTTTTTCATATTTGCTTTTTTGTAGGCGGGGCCTAAGCCTCTCATCATAGAATAATAAAACCCGTGACTCATATAAAAGTTGCAATAAGGGTCTTTGTTGTAGCGCTCCACCATCTTAGGATCACGGTTAAGCCAAGCATTTTCTAGCTTCTCTGACAGAAAAGGCTTGTTGTTTGCTATGAAGGTAGTTTTGAACATCATCATATTAGGTTCATCCATATGATAACTAATTCTTTGCAAGGAAGTTAGTATTTTCCCGAAAAGCAATTTAAGCCTACCCATATAAGCCGAACCACTAAGAATTATTCCGTTAATTAGGTTGTTTTCTTGTTCGATATAGGATTGCATAAGAAAAGAGCCGTAACTGTGGCCGAAAATTTGGACGGGCAAATTATATTTTTGTTTTAACATTTTTGTGATGGATATTTCATCGAGTACGTTCTCTTGAAAATTATGTTTGCTAGCTTTTCCCAAGTTTTCGAGGCCTGCAGTTTCCCCATGCGGTCTATGATCATCCCCAAAAACTATGTATCCGTACCCATTCCAAACTTCTGCAAGCTCAGAGTAGCGCTGCATATGAGAAGTCATTCCGTGAATAATTTGTATTACGCCCTTGGGATTTTGGACATCATCCCACACGAAACAAGTAAGCTCCGCGCCGTCGTAACTTATGAATTTAGTTTTTTTCATATTTTCCCTTCCTTCTTTTTATCATACTTTATCGCAAATTTTTTTACAATATTTATGTTATTATATGGTTAATCGATAAGAATGCTTATGTTTTATTCTCTAGGAGAGATTTTAATAGACATATTTCAGAAAGAGGGCCAAGAACTATTAGGTGGAACCTCAGCTAATTTTTGCGCTACAATCTCAAAACTAGGGGGCAATGCATCAATTATTACAAAAATAGGTAAGGCTGATTCGGGGAAAATAATCAAGGAACTGACATCCCTCGGTGTTAATACTTCACAAATTATTGTTGACCCGATTCATCCTACAGGAAAAGTAATCATATCCTCGGTTAATGGCAACTCATTATGTGAGAGAAGAAAATTATGTGCTGATTGCTATATTTCTGAAGAAGAGATCGACGTAAATAGTTTTTCTAGCGGAGATGTTTTGCATTTTTGTTCTTTTGCTCTAAGGGAGTGTTCGACAAAGTATTCCCTACAAAAAGCAATAGATTATATGTTATCTAAAGGCGGTAAAATTGCTTTCGACATTAATCTTAGATTAAGACAGTGGAAAAATGTAAGCGAATGCAAAGTCGCAATTAATACTGCGTTAGCCAGAACACATTATTTGAAGGCATCCGAAGAAGATCTTTGGTTGTTCTCAAATAAGTCACTCGAAGAAATAATCAGTTCATTTTTTGCTTTTTCACAAACGTTGAGTGTTGTTATTTTGACAAAAGGAGAAAAAGGTAGCGAACTTTATACCAGAGATGGCGAAGTATTTTATTCCAGAAGATATGACACACCCGTTGTTGATACAACAGGGGCAGGGGATTGCCTTTTTGCCACTGCAGTATTACTTCTTTCCAAACCCATATATAATTATCAAGAAATATTAGATATTTCTACCGCTGCTTCCGCAATTCAGATGCAAAAACTTGGTAGCCTAGAAGGGATCCCGTCCATGGAACAAATAGAGGAATTTTTAGAAAACTATATTCAATAATACTATCGTTTCATTGAGCGCAACTAAGAATGCATCCAATGGTGTTATTGTAATTTATTATGTGATAAAATAGGTCTATTATTTGATAAGGTTTTGTTTGATGAAAAAAATAAGAGTAAAGGATTTAGTGCTTACCTCGCTTTTTGTGGCTATAGGAGTCTTACTTCCGATTGTTTTTCATTCAATAAATATTCTTGGTATAGTTTTTTTGCCGATGCACATTCCAGTCATTCTATGTGGTTTTATATGCGGTCCTTTGTTGGGTGGAGTTGCAGCAATAATAACACCACTTTTAAGTTCTATAATAACTGGGATGCCTGTAATTTATCCAGTAGCTGTAGCTATGGTTTTTGAGCTGACAACCTATGCTGTTGTTGCAGGTGTTATGTTTCGTTTATTAAAAAAACTCAAACTCATCCTTGCGTTGTATATTTCACTTGTCAGTGCAATGCTTTTAGGTAGGGCAGTACTTGGTGCGGTGTCATATATACTATACGGGGTGTTAGGGGATGGCTACACATTTACTGCTTTTATTACATCAGCTTTCATAACTGCCTGGCCGGGAATTATTATTCAACTTGTGATAATACCCTGGCTTTACTTTTTCCTAAAAAAAGCAAAGTTAATTAATGAATATCGGGGGTAAATTAATGCTTAAAAAAATAAAAGAATTTTTTAGTAAGAATCCGACCGCTTGGGAATTTGCTAAATACACAATTTTCTCATTACTTGCTGGCTGGACGGAATTACTTACTTTCATGTTATTAAACTATATTTTACCTAAGAATGGCATTAATAAAGAGGTAAGTTGGTTTCTTTTCGTTTATCCTACCGAGGCAGGGGGATTAGGGGCTTTGATAGCTTTTGTGGTTTCTTCTATCATAGGACAAGCGTTGAAATTTATTACTAATTTCAAAAAGACATTCAAGTCCACCAATAATATTCTTCTAAGCGCAATAGGTTTTGCAGTTATGGCAGTAATCATAGTAGTGGGACTTAACCTTTATGTCGGGGGCATTTTAAACACCGCACTATGTAAAGTTATTCCAAATGTTGACTTGGCCGGAGCCTTAGCAAAAGCCATTTGTCAGTTTGCTGGTTTTTTATTAGCTTTCCCAGTAAATAAGTTTATTTTAATGAGAAACAAGCCTGCCTAATTCGACGTTTTACGGAAACTCAAAGAACTTATCGGCAAATCTATCCGTTTCCCACTGCAACAACGCCATAAAACAAGGCAAACATTGTTAAAACTCACAATTTCCCTCTAAACAGAGTCGAATCAAATCTTCCGTCTTTGCGGTAGCAAGGCAGGTTACGGTATCTCCGGCACCGTAATATATTTTAGTCATTCCGTTTTCTTCCACCATCCCGCAGGGGAATATAACGTTATTGCAAAAACCGTTATAAAGTTCATAAGAAGCTTCGGGCATCAAAAGAGGTTCTTTGCAGATGCCCAGTACTTTGGACGGGTCTTCTAAGTCCAAAAGCATAATCCCCGCGCAATACACTTTTTTCCATTTTCTTTCCCAACCGTTTTTCATCAGTCGGGCATCCTTCTTCACTGCGTGGAAGAGTGTCAGCCACCCTTAGCTTTCTGTCTGAAATGCGGAAAAAAATTATTAAATCAAATGTATTGCATGCGGTAATCATTTGTGCCGATGATTCTTTATCCGGCAAAAGGTTAGATCGGGTACCATTTTTATGCCCTGATACAAATGAAAAGTTCCCCTAAACTTAAGAATAATAGCTAAAAAAACAGCATTGAACCTTTTGAATTTCTTCAATATGGTTTAAAACTGTCTCACTTGGCAGGGCACAATTACTTAGTCCTGTAATGGGTCTATAAAATGAATGTTGATACTTGACGCAATTTGAACAGATGGTGTATTAATATTATTCCATTCGCTTTGACTTCCTAGAAAGTAAATGTCTAACAGCGAAATACAGCCGTAAAATGGAGACTCGTCTATACTTTCTACTGAATTTGACATTGTAATATTTGTTAACGAAATACAGCCGTAAAATGCCTGTTTGCCTATAGTTTGCACGGAATTAGGAATTTCTATGTTCGTCAGCGAAGTGCAATCCATAAACGCCCACAATCCAATATTTGTGATTTGGTCGGACAGCTTAATACTCTTTAACGAACTACACCCCCAAAAAGCCGTACCAATACTCTTAACTGAGTTCGGTATTATAACCTCGGTAAGAGCAGTGCAATCAAAAAAAGCATTATCTTTAATTATTGTCACGGAGTTCGGTATTTCAATTGAGACCAATTCAGAATTACCCCAAAATGCACCATATCCTATCTTAGTGACCGAATCGGGAATAATACTAGTTTTGATGCCTACCACTAATTCATTATTGGATTTTTTAATTATACAATTGCCTTCGCTCCTATAAACCTCGTTTTTACTATCAACAGATATTTGCTCTATTGAATTACAATTGTTAAAGGCTCCCGAACTAATACTCGTAACTAACGCAGGGATATTTATGTTAGTTGTTGCTGAAGCGCCGAACGCTCCTGAGTCTATGCTTTTAATATAATCGGGTATAATGCTTTGTTTGGTAGTAAGCATTAACGCATTGTCCTCAACCCTTATAAGACAATTGCCGTCGCTTTTATAAAATGCATTTTCGGGCGCTACAATTATTGTTTCTAGTGAATTACAGTCAAAAAAAGCACCTGTAGCAATATAATTTACTGATGGCGAAATATTAATTTCTGTAAGCGCACTGCTCTCAAATGCGGATGGTTCGATTCTAGTTACACAGTTAGGAATTTCAATACTTGTTATACTACTACCGATAAATGCTGCTCTATCTATTTTTGATACGTCGTGTGGAATAACGCTTGTTTTTATACCGATAATCAAGCTATTGTTATCGGTAATCCACATGACGCAATTCCCTGCACTGCGAAATATTTGATTTTCACTTGCAACCGAAATGCTCTCAAGCGACGAACAGCCGTTAAATAAACTATGACCAATATAGCTTACATACCGCGGAATGAAAAATTGCGTCAAAGCAGTGCAACCCAAAAACGCACCGTCGCCCAAATATTTAATATTATCAGGGATAGTAATGCTCTCAAGTGAGCTAATTTCGGAAAAAGCGCCCACTCCTATCCTCTCAACAGATTGCGGCACTTCGCTTGTTTTACATCCTTGAATAATACTCTTATTTTCGCGTTCAATAAGACAGTTCGCTTCACTTCTATATATAGGATTATCGTCATCTACTGTTATCGTTTCAAGGTAGATAGAGCCGGTAAATGCCCAATTCCCTATTGCGGTCACCGATTTTGGTATCGATACACCAGTAATCGTAGTATAAGCAAATGCGTATTCTCCTATCGCGGTAACTGAATCCGGTATTGTGGCCTCTGCTAGCTGTGTACACTTATAAAATGCCTTATATTCTATGCTGGTAACCGAGTTGGGAATTATGATTTTCTCTAAAGTATTAACCTCATAGAATGCCGATTGACCTATGACCTTTACATAGTCCGGAACGGCAACAATGCTATCTTTTCCCAAATACCTTGTTAAAACTTCGTTAGTTATTATAAAATCCCCATTTTTACCATTAACTGGATGTGTATCGGCCACGCATGCAGAAAAAATAGCTACGGCAAAAAAAATAATAATTAATAAAATGAATATTGGTGCTCTACTTTTTTTCATTAATTATCCCGCTAATTAGATAAGTTATTCATTAAAGTCCAAATTATTTCTAGATTAATCTAATTGTTTTTAGTATACCATTATTATATTCAATAACCAAGAGCAGCAGGCTAGTCCCGATAATGCATATTTGATAACTGATGCCAATCAGACGGATAAAGGATTTTTTGAAAAGCTAGAACAAGTTCTTGAGAATCACCCAGACATAGGATTTATTGTGATTGATACATTGCGAAACATACGTGGCGCTGAGATAAAAACAGACCCTAACTGATGGCAGGGACAACGAACGATAAGTAATAATTCTTAAAAGTATTTGAGAGCGTAGCTGAAAATAGGCGAAATCGAGAGAAAAACAACAAAAAAGACACACGATGGGAGCGAGTTTATACGCTCCTTTTTCGTGTGTCTTGGTGCGACAATAGGACTAAAAGTCAATCTAAATTGCATACGCGCGAATTCAAGTTGTACGTTTGATTTCGCGACAAGTTGGGCTAAAGACCTTTTGATTTCGCGACTAAGGTTATACTCATAAATACGACATTCAGACCTGACGGCAGCGTTGCGCGCCTGTTGGGTCTTTTTTGTTTATAGGTAAATTAAGAGGCATTGCGGCGAAAAAGCAAAGCTCGAGGCTTATGTAGGTTTTTCCTTATTGGGTCTTGCTTAATTCGATAAAAAGTGCTATAATTCTTAATATCTTGCTAATGGGTGGTTAAATGGAATTTTACGAAAAGGTTTTAGAGTTAAGAGGACAACTGCAAATAACGCAGAAGCAACTTGCTGAAATGCTTGGTGTTTCGTTTACGACCGTGAATCGTTGGGAAAAGGGATACCACAAGGCAACGATTTTAGTACGGCGGAGGTTTGACGACCTCTGCAAAAAGCATGGAATAAAGTTTGACGAGGGTACGGAGTAATGATGTATAAATACGAAAGCCCGAACGATGGGTATATCGATAAGATAAATGCGACACTTGCCGCCAAGAAAGGCGCGATATGAGAATTTGCCAAGAATTTGCAAGTTTAAACAGGCAAACAATTGCAGACAAAATAATTAAATGCATAGGTGTGAACAATGTGTCGCAATTTGAAACCGTACATAATTTTATAGACGATAAAAACATAATCAGGAAGGGCTCAATACCCGCTTATAAAGGGCAGAAAGTTATTATTCCGATGAATATGAGGGATGGGTGTTTGGTCGCTGTCGGAAAAGGTAATGAAGACTGGAATTATTCGGCGCCCCACGGAGCCGGAAGATTGTTTAAAAGAAGCGAGACGCACGATTTGATCTCTATGGAAGAATATAGCGAACAGATGAAAGGAATTTATTCATCAACAGTCAATGAGCATTCGTTGGACGAAGCGCCGTTGGCGTATAAACCGATGAAAGAAATAATTGATTTGATCGGTGACACCGTGGAAATCATTGATATAATTAAACCTATTTACAATTTCAAAGCAGAAAAATGACAAATGAAACTTATTTTTTTTATACAATGCAGAAGGAGCTTTTTTAATGAGAATTCAAATATTTGGATGGAATGACAAAGCAAATGAAATTAGGAAAAAAATTGTTTCCGATATATTAGGAAAGTTACTAATTTATTTTGATTGCTCTTATATTTTGAGATATGATTTAAAAATCAATTACTTAGGAGCTATTCAGTGCAGTTATGCGCATAAATTGCCTTGTGCACATTATGATGGTTCGCAGATTTGTCTTACGGTTGCAGATTGTCATTGGTGTAAATTTGTTTATCAATTAAGCCATGAATTATGTCATTGCATAACGTTTAGGAGGCAATTACCTCAGACGATAAAATGGTTTGATGAATTCCTGTGCTGCTTTTGTTCGTATTTCATCGAAAATATTATTGCATATGATAACGATAATCATTATAATTATATGTTTGATAATGCCAATGATGTTTTTAAAGAATATATAGAATTAAATAAAGATCAAGATAGCGTTTATTACGTTCAAGACACTAAACAGTTTTATAGGCAGAATAGAGAAAAATACATAAATGATCAAAATTTAATAAAAATGCATGACGTATATTATATTAATTTTTTTAATTCGTTAAATGGCGATTATACCGGATTAACGTTTATAGGCAAAATACATACGATTAATACATTTGATGGTATAACGATTGAACAGTCCATAAATGAATTATTAAGAATTTGTAATGATAATGAAAAACGTGCGGTCAATAACATCATTGAAATTTTCGGTATAGATGTCGAAAGTAGATAGCATGCTGAGACAGTTCGGAGAGTGATTGTCGATGGGCTCAATATCTTAACGGAAAGGAGTATAAAATATGAAAAATAACTTTTTAAGAATAGCAAGAGAATGTATAACAAATGTGTCATGTTCGAGATGCGAATCTTGGTTGAAAACGGTATTTTTGTTTGTTACTGCTGTGGATTTAAAGGTTGAGTTATTGTGATATATTATACAAGCGATTTGCATTTAGGACATGCAAATATTATAAAATTATGTAGCAGGCCATTCTACTGCTTAGAAGAAATGAATGAAGCTTTGATAAATAATTGGAATAAAGCAATTCATAACGATGATACAATTTATATCGTCGGTGACTTAATGTTTCGCACAACAAATACTAGACCGGAAGATTATTTGAATCGCTTGAAAGGTAAGAAGCATTTAATAATTGGAAATCACGACAAATCTTGGTTAAATCAAATTGATGCCACTAAATATTTTGAAAGTGTAGAAAATGTGCAAATAATTGCAACTAGCTACGGCAAAATTACATTATGCCATTATCCGATGATGTCTTTTGAAGGTAAGTATCTTATTTATGGACATATTCACGGAAACAAAAATGATACTTATTGGTCTTTATTAAAGACAATGGAAAATGCCCTGAATGCTAGTGTGGAAATAAATGAATACAAGCCTGTAAATTTTGATGAGCTAGTAGAAAATAATAAAAAATTCAGGACGGAACTATAATGATATTTATTACAGGTGATACACATGGTACACACGATTTTTCTAAACTTACGGAATTTGCAGAGTTAAACCAAAATTTTTAAAACACTAGATATTCTTTGCAAGGTCGGAGTGTCGTATATAAAACTCGGACAAAGTGCAACAACACTATCTGGAGGTGAGGCTCAAAGGATAAAACTAGCTAAGGAGCTGTGTGACGGAAAAACCAAAGGTGCCGTTTATATTATGGATGAACCTTCCTCCGGACTTCATGATGACGATACGGATAAACTCAGTGATATCATTCATAGTTTAACCTTGAACGGAGCAACTGTGATTGTTATCGAGCACAATCCGCGAATCATTAAAAAAGCAGACTACATAATCGAGATGGGACCCGATGGAGGAGATAAAGGCGGGTATGTATTAAAAAAAGGGTGGCTTAATAATAAAAAATAGTGGAGGTTAATATGAATTACAACTTAGATTTAAAATATATATCGATTGAAAGTTATAAAGAAATTTTAAAAAACCAGAATTTACTTCCCAGTCGAAGATGTTTGTTAACGAATATTGATAAGTACTTCGCCATTTTAGATAAAAAGGGAATAAATAATGTTTATCAATTAAAAATGCTTTTGTCAACGCCAGTTAAAATCGACGCATTTTCGTTAGAGAGCGGGATTCCTCAAGACTATTTGATAATTCTAAAAAGGGAAATCGGAGGTCTTGAACAAAAACCTGTTTTGCTTTCGACCTTTCCTGATATGGAGAACGAATTAATATCTAAGCTGTATCTGGAGGGTATTAAGACTTCGAAAGATTATTTTGAAAGCAAAATTAAATCTGAAACTGACGAGTTATATTGTCTTTGTGACTTGGTAAGAATTAACGGAATAGGACCTGTAGCGGCTAAAATGTTTTTTGAAGCAGGATATAAAAGTGCATTAGCATTTGCTAAAGCAAGTGCCGAAGAATTGCTGAATAAAATTACAGCAGTTAACTCGATAAATAATTATTATAAAGGCAATTTAGGTCTTAAAGATATGGAATTTTGTATCACTTATGCAAAACTACTTATGCGTTATGTGAAATAACTTTCGGCAACTTTTTTCGAACGTTTTCAAAAGCCTTATCGTTCATTACAAGTTTTTAAAAAAGCGACGAAAGGGAAAAACAGCCTTATCGTTCGTTAGGGGTACCCTAAAAAGCGATATTGTTCGTTAGCTTGGGAGGGGGAACAAGTCCCTAACAGAAGGCAGGGACAACGAACGATAAGTAATATTTTCAAATAGTTTTTGAGAGGGTAGCTGAAAATAGGTAAAAAGACACGAAAAACAACAAAAAAGACACACGATGGGAGCGAGATTATACGCTCCTTTTTCGTGTGTCTTGGTGGTGGGCAATAAGGGACTCGAACCCCTGACTTCCTCCATGTGACGGAGGCACTCTACCAGCTGAGTCAATTGCCCTAAAGTAAGTGTATTTTATCAAAAAAGGGCTAAGATGTAAAGAGAAAGGAAAAATATATATAGCCATGATGTTATTGAGTAAGTGAGATTAGTTATAGATGTTCATTGAAAAATGGACATATAAATCGGAAAAAGAAGGATTTAAGAGAGAAAAAGAGGGTTATTGTATATTATTGAGAAGTTTATATAGGTTTGGGATATCATTTTTAACGGTTTCATAGATTACTGTAAGGTCAATATCTCCATATTGATGAATAATTTTATTTCTCATTCCTTTAATGGCCCTCCAAGGAATATCTGTATGATTTGATTTGAAAGAAGTATTTAATCTTTCAGAGTTTTCTGAAATCTGGATTAGGCGAAACATAATGGAGTCGAGAAGCACAAGATCTTTGTTTATATTATCTAAAGTAATTTTCTGAGTGTGCTCAATCAGAAAACCAAGATTCTTTAACATTTGTGCGACATAGTACTCATTATTTTTTTATTATCCATATACCTTTATCCCATCTTTCAGTATTTCATTAACAAGATCTAGGTTGTCTTTTAGCTGTGACTGATTTAATATATCTACTTTTTTCTTCAAGCCTTCTCTTAAGGATTCCACTAATTCATAAAAACTTAGTCCAGAGCCCGTTGTGTTTATCAATAAATCTACATCGCTATTTTCATTCGCTTTCCCTTTTGCATATGAGCCAAACAAGTAGCAATAGCTGACATCATAATTGGAAAGAACATCATTGCACACAGCTTTAATTACATCAATTGTTAATAACCCATTTTCCTCATCAACAAAGCCAAATGAGGATAGTTTTTCAAGCATGTAAGTATATTTGTAAGACCCCGATTTCTGTTCATCATTCTCATAGTTTTGATAAGTGCGGAGAGGTATACCTAAGTATTTTGCACTTTCTGTTTGGGTCAGACCTTTTTGAATACGTAGCTCTTTTAGTCTCATATTAATCACACTCTCTCCAACCATCAGTTACCCATTTCACTTTTTGAATACGTAGCTCTTTTAGTTTCATATTAATCACACTCTCTCCAACCATCGATTACCTGTTTCACTTTTTGAATACGTAGCTCTTTTTGTTTCATATTAATCACCTTA
>JAQVQU010000105.1:0-3355 GCA_028701415.1 Clostridia bacterium
GGATAGTAAAACTAGGTTGATTAAGGGTAAGTTGTGCGGAAGTTATCGTCCCATATGAGCCCCCCCAACCATCCCCATTTTGGTCTTTATAAATTTCTGAAGAAGCATTATCCACGGCTGAGGTACCGGTTTTTAAAGAATACCCATTTGCAACCCCTATAGTAGCCCCTGCTCGAGCATTATAGTTAGTAAACCACGCCCGACGGCCATCCGCTGCAGCAATTGCTGCAGCAGAAACCGTAACTTTTATTGTTGCACCCAGCATATATGCTTTAAGGGCATCTCCAGTAAGCGGAATATGCATTGCCGCGTGACGGTATTGCCAAACATCAGTATCACATATGGAAGTATCTTTAAAATTAATGAAACTTCCATAGCCGCCCCAATTCATGGTTGAGTATGAAAAAGAGGCTGTAGAATCCCCAGTAGTATGTTGAGAAGTATTGTAGTAAGCAGTGCTGGTCATTGTCGGGTAAATGTTCGAAGAAGAAGAGCCGCTAGTGAACTGGTTATAAGAGGTAGTTTTTTTATAATATCCTTGCACACTCAAAGTAATATTTCCCGTAACACTAGTTAATGAATTGTATCTCACCATAGTTCCACTATATGTCCAGCCTTCAAAAATATAATCAGTTCTAGTGGGAACCGGAAGATCCAAAAAGCTCTTACCAACCCCAGCTATTAACGTTTGCTGTTCGGCAGTTGGGGAACATGTCCATCCCGAATAACTATAAGTTATAGTGTATATTTTTCGCAAAATATCGCCGTGTATAGTTGCCTGGCCTGCTACGTAAGGAAGGATGTAACCATTCGGGTAGGAAGGATTTGGGTCTTTGTCAAGAACAACACTCTTTCCCGATAACGGACCGCTTGAGTAAGTAGCGTAAACTCCCTGAAGAGTATTATTAGTAGTGTCGTTAAGGGTGACATTGTAGTAATAGTCCACATAATCCCCTCTACTAACTTGGGCATAGCTAGCTACAGTTATACTGCTCGCAGATCCAACGCTATAGTTTCCCCACTGTGCCTCCATAATTATATAAACATCACACCTAAAATAGTCTGTAGCATTTATATTTGCTTCAGGACAGGAAATCAAATTAACTACAGCTGCTTCATCGGCATAAGCATTGCCTCCGGGATTAGACTTCCATCCCAAGTAGATAGAATCGCCGTTAGTAATCGTGTTAACTCGTAAATTTGTAAGTATACTGCTGGGGACCCATTGATCATATTCCTCTGTCGTGCCAGATTTAGTAAATCGAATTTCATATTGCAAAGGAACATACACCGCAGTAATATTATGGCCGCCTATAATCCTTGTATTTCCAGATCCAGCTACTCTACCAATTTTTAAAGTATTATATCCGCTCGAGGAAGTACCGTTATGCCAGGTAACATAACCAGTTATCTTGCTTTGTATTTCAGTTCTTGCTGAAGCTAAAGTAGTATTGTAAGTAAAATCAGCCCGATCCATATCAGCCACAGGGGGTGAACTTGAGGTCGTTTCAAGCCATCCAGCAAAACGATATCCTGTCACTATCTCATCAGCACGCATGTAAAAATAATCACTATATGCATCGAAGCTAAAATTAGTTGCTGAATTTCCTAAATCTGTATATGTTCCAGAGGTTGCGTTCTTGAGATACTCGGCATCTCCCAGAGAGCCAATGCTTGAGGGAGTCACCCCGCCAACTTTACTATGATTTTCATTAACTTTAACGGCATTACCAGTTTGATAAGAAAGCACAAAACGCATGTTTTCAATTCCAAAAGCAACATTCCCTCCTCCAACGGCGTAAAAGAAAAAGTATATGTATGCATCATTTGCAGACCCATCGCTAGTGACCGTTCCTGCCGCAACTGGCATAGCATTGTCCGTGCTCCAAAACATTGCCCATCCTGGGTTAGCTTGAGATGATAAAAAAGCTGAAGTGTTATCTCTAGTACTAGAAGTGGAAATAGCTGAATCGGTCAAGCCTGCCTTTCCAATACCAGTATGCAAATAGTCTCCCGTTCCAAGAGAAGCGTATTCACTATACAAAGTAGCATATAGGCTTCCAGACCTTCTAATATTAATCATATCATCATCTATCTGAAATCTAGCCCAGACCAAGACTCTTTTTCCATCTTGCCCATCGCCTTCAAGAATCCAACGTCCATTAGAATCAATCTCAAACCTGGACCAACTCGTTGTTCCCCATTCGTTTTGGACACCCATCTTATTTTTTGCAGCGTTGTTGATGTTAACCTTATCGGAAGCCGCACTATCAACTAGAATAGTCTGAGTGGCGCCTAAGTCTGAAACGGAGAGAGGCGTTGAGTTAAAGACGGATGAATTATACAAAGCAGCTTCAGCAACTATATTCAGAGAAGATTCGTAATCAGATACATTTTGCAAGCTAGCAGTAAAAAGAAAAACAAACAACACCATCAGGATTGGTGCTATTAGCAAAATCGTATAAGTCTTTTTGAAAATAGATTTTTTACAGTTCAATATTTACCTACATTTAACTGGTTCTCTTTATGTATTTATTATACACGCGTATAATATGTCCATCAATGGATGGGCAGTGAAAACTATATGAACTTTAAAATAAAATTTTAGTAAAAAATCATTCTTTGTAAGTAAAATTTTTGCGTTTTTATTACCAGCTATTTTAGAAAATATACGAAAATAATATTATCTTTTTGATATTTTTCTTAATAAAATAGGTACAAGAAATTTCGAAAAAGCAATAAATACTGTGCTAATTAGGGCGAGTATACCTGTGGTCAGACCTATTGCAGCAGTAGCTATCGAATTGTTCCTTTCCAATGTTGTCGGTCGGGATTCTATTGGTTGGACTGGATCAACTGGGTCGTTAGGATCATTAGGATCAACCGGATCGTTAGGATCATTAGGATCAACCGGATCGTTAGGATCAACTGGGTCGTTAGGATCAACTGGGTCGTTAGGATCAACTGGGTCGTTAGGGTCTACTGGATCCTTGTTATAATTAACAATGAATTCAGATTGCTTACTTTCAGTGATATATCCTATCCCAGACATTTCTGGGGCAGTAAGGGAGGCGAAAACTTCTATTTTATAATATCCGTTTGGAGTATCTTCGTTGAAAAATAGTCTGTCATTGTTTTCTTCCTCTAAGCAAGAATATGTTTCCAACTCATTAGATTTGTAGTACCAGGAAAAATTATATGAAACAGACTCATCTTGATAATCCGAAAGATTTGCAACCACATAATATCCATTCTCTGGTATATCACCCCCCAAATCGTTCAACTCATCTAGGGAAAAATCATTTAAGAACAATCTTTCCTCTAAGTTATAGTCCCTTTGAATATTAGTCAAAGT
>JAQVQU010000105.1:3455-4738 GCA_028701415.1 Clostridia bacterium
GTGAAGATTCTGTTGCAGTAAGCTCTCCCCCATAAATATCTGCTTTTCCATTGAAAACCAACAGGGTTTTATATCCTTCTTCTGAAGCTGAGTTAGTATTTTGAAGGGATCCATTATACATCAATAATTCCCCTCCCTCTTGAATAGAAATACCCCCGTTACCACGAATCAAGCTGTAATTTTCAGTTACTCCTTGATCAACAATTATTTTTCCGTAGCTGAAAATAGCATAACCTTTTGCGGGAGGATTTGGAGTAATGCCATCTGTCAATTTAGGTTTGTTCGAACTCATATCAATCCATTCTACTGTTGACTCTTTGATATTAACTGTACCATTGTTTATTATAGCGCCTCCATCGAATTCATTCCGGTATTCAGGTCTCGCATAGATTGAACTATTATAAATATTCAAAGTAAACAAATCAGCAACTTTCACAGAAACGGTAGATGAATTAAAAGTAAGATTATCAAATGATAATTCTAAGCCTAAAAATTGAAGAGCATATGTATTTGAATTGTCCCCCTCCCCATAAAAGGCGCCCCCAGGAAGAATACTTGTTAATGTTCCTTTCATCGTAAGGTGTATATCACTTTCGTTGAGTCTATTATTGGAATTATCTATTATAATTGCCTCGCTAACTTGCGAGACAGATTCCTCAAAAAAAATGGTTGCCTCAGCGTGCTGAGAAAGGACATCCTCAATTAAAGAAGATAAAGTAGAATATTGGAAAATTTGATTATCTGGAGTCTCATAGCCTAGCCCAAACTCTTGGTTTGGTCCCTGCCTAACATAATAAATATCCTTTTGATCGATTTGGTTGATGTACCCGCGCGCTTCAAATTGATTCGTCATTTCTTGAGAAGAGGTTAAAATACTTGACAAAAAAATTATTAGGAAAGAAAAGATCCCAATAAAAATTAATAATCTTTTTGTATCTATAGATACCTTATTTGGCATAATACGCTAGACTTCCTTGTTTCTATTCAGACAATTTTTTCAATAAATTTTTCAGGGCAACCCCTCTGTGGCTAACTGAGTTTTTCTCCTCTGGGGTTGCTTCGGCAAAACTTTTTTTTAAGTCATAAGAAAAAAACAGAGAATCATATCCAAAACCATTCGTACCCTGTTCCTCTTTCAATATCATTCCTTTTGCTTCCCCTTCTGCGAACAAAACAGTAGAATCGGGGAAAAACAGAACTATGGAAGAAAAGAAAGAAGCATCTCTGTTCTCAATATCTTTCATTTCCTTTAAAAGTTTTGCCCTATTTAATAAACTATCACA
>JAQVQU010000106.1 GCA_028701415.1 Clostridia bacterium
AGACCCCTATACTCATAATATTTCCATTTATCATCAAGTCCGTAAACATATGTGTATTCAATCCACGGATCAGAGTCAAGTTCCTCAAGGGTTACTTTTGTGGCCTCAGTCGAAGTCTCCCCTCTATCCCTTCCGTAAAAGATACAAACTCCTCTTTGTGGCTTATCAAATGAATGAGTCCTATCTGGATATGGTATTATTCTTGGCGCTAAATAAGATAAATCTCCTAGCCCAATCAGTTCCTTTACCTTGTCCCTGTCATTGTAGTGATCAATAAGTAGCGCACCATTATGAGTAAGATATCCATCACAGTGACAGTACACTCCTATATATTCTCCGTTCTCTTGTTCCATTAAAATCATGCTTCTTGTTGACATATTCCCTCCAATGTCTCTTCTAAAATTACTAAATCCTTTATATTCTATTTATGTTTCCTTAAAATACTTAATTTGTATCCTTAAATTGAATTTTATTGTTTATTCAATTTCTAAAAAATTAACCTTTAACCAGCTTATCTCCAGCAGAAAGAAGATTATAGGATATAGAAATCAACCCCAAGAAAGTCCTCTATATTTCCTTTATATTCCCGGGCATCGTTCTTCTTAAGGTATTCCTTTACCTTTTTTATCTCTTCTTCCGATAGCGATCTATGATCTCCTTCATCCTCGTTAAAGCCTAAAACAATAATTGGGCCTACAGCCATATCGTTATATTCTGGGATTAATATATTGGGGTCAAGATTAATCAACTTTCCCTCTTCATTTAGTATGATGTCTAATCCTTCGATTCCCGGAAAAGGTATTATTTCTATCATCCCCTTAACTAGCTTCTGCAAATCCTCTAACTTAATTGTTATTTCTTTAATCTCTGCTTCTTTACCTGCTTCTTTTACTAATGCTTTTACTTTTGCTTCTGACATATCTTCTCCTTATCAATCTAACTCTCACGGCTGATTCTTATCAAAAAACCTATGCTGCATAGGGAGAATCATTTTCCAGTTCATTTGATTCCTCCGTATCAAAGGGAAGTTTCCCTGCAGATTTAAGTCTCATATAATTTTCCTTAGCCACTCTTTTCAGCTCTTCTTTCCTTCCAAGCGAAACTAATGTTTCTACATTGTTTACTACTATCTGAGAAACCTGTCTAATTACGTTTAAGTTCTCTTTAAATCTCTCATAATATTCTGAGGGCATTTCACACAATTCAGGACTTTCGAGCTTTACAGAATTGAGATTCAATCTATTTAGTACTATGTAAAAAATAGAAGATTTCATAATTGATCTGATGTCTGGGAGCTCTTCCTCGTTTAACCCGGAGAAAGCCGGGCTCCCGATTTTTCTTCTTAAGAGTTTATCTGACACATCAAGCACCAATGCGGCTGCCCTTTCATCTTCGCTTAAGCCATCGATAGAAAAAATCCTATTCATGGTATCTTCTAATGAGTGGGAAATCAGGGTTCCATCTTTTGTTTTCCATGAAAGAACACCTTCCAAGCCTTCTTTTATTCCTTCTATATACTTAAATACTTCCCCTTTTAGACATTTAGGGGAATGATACTCTGCCCCCTCAGTCTGAGATATATCAAACAGATAATGCACCTTAAAACCTGAGAGCCCGGCTAACTTTCCGTCTCCATCCTTTTCAAAAGTCGGAGAAAGCGTCTCTATTCCTTTCTGGTCAGTCTTTATGAATCTGCCATAGAAATTCCATGATCTCATTCCCTTTAATTCAGTTGCATTGGGCATTTGCTTGTGGATAAGAGCTTGGTTTTTTAAACTAAAAGATCCAAAGTTTACCATCCCATTTATTATTTCTTGGAACTTTCCTTCTTCAAGCATCTCCATTAAGTATCTATCAGCACTATCTGAAAGCCTCTTTGTTTCTATCGCCATCTCTTCCACCTCAACTACATTTAAGTCTTTTTTTGTTTCCATATATCTCTCCCTCTTTTATTTTTGAAAAGTTTCTTTATTCCCTATATCATCCATCTTTTATTCCCATTTCTCTGCTGTTTTCTTTGTCGCAAGTATATCTACAAATGTATGTCTGGAGGGAGATGCGATTAGAAGAGCTCTACCCCTTGGGGCATTCTCTATCCCCTCTCTTTCCTCCTCGGTTATTTCTCCCCCTTTAGAATATAGCGAGATCAAATCTCCCATATCGCCAGGATTCAAAGAAAAAATCAAGGAATATTGGGAGGCATTTATTATTGCCGAAGTCTTCTTAGTGCTTTCTGGAGATCCTGCAAAATCACGTATGTTTTGGGTAATTACCATAAGCATTCCATCATATTTTCGTATCCTCTTTGCAAGGGAATACATGAAGTCTAGAGAAGCAGGGTATTTTTCATCTATAAAGACATGGGCCTCATCAATTACTAAACAAATTTTTCTTTTTTCTCCTCTTCCTCTTACCCCGTTATTATTTAATATTTCGTTTTCTAGGGTCTTAAGTATAAGCAACATCTGAGCATTACATACTGTAGGATTTTTGCCTGCTATAAGACTTTGAAAGTCATATGACAACAAGTTATCCGATGGGTCAAAAGTAGTGTATCCGTTCCATAGTCCATATAAACTCCCTCCCGTTCTTACTTTAGATAAAAGGTTATAGATATCACTCAACCTTCCCCTTTCCATGCTGTCCGTACTCTTTTTTATTTTCTCTCCCACAAACACTGATAGATCCTCAAAAGTTGGATAATCTTTATGGGACAATATCGATAGTTCAGTGGCATCAGTTATTCCCTTGCTTTTATACATTTCTCCAGTAATTCGACCTAACCTGTCAAGTTGTTCAGAGGGAGCCCCCGCAAAAATATGTCTAAAAAATTCCTCCAAAAACTGCAAGTGAGAATAATATGCTCCAAAACTTTCTTCCTCCTCTTGAAGTCCAGACAGTATTTCAAATGGGTTTATCCTGGCCTCCCTTCCTGAAGAAGCTTTCAGTACCTTGCCACCCAATCTTTCCACCATCTTTCCATATTCCCCTTCAGGGTCAAGAATACAAATCTTCACTCCTTCACTAAACAACCCTGTCAGTATTGTCTTAGCCGCATAGGACTTGCCACTTCCAGACCTTCCGAAAATTACCATATTAGAATTAATTCTCTCTGAATCCCGTTTAAAGATATTGAGGAAAACCGGCTTACTGTTTTCTCCAATTAGTATTCCCCCGTTATCTATCAATTCATCGGAAATAAAAGGATAAGAAGCTCCTATCTGTGACCCGGGGAGATTGTTCCCTGAGTCCAGGGGTACAGTCTTTCTCATAAGGGTTCTCGTGTATCCATCCTCCTGTCTAAAAGACATTTCTTCCGACTTAAACCCGGCTTGGCTTATCCTTCTTGCCGTCTCTTTTTTTGCACTTTTATCCATGTTTATTGACTGTGTGCATACTATGATATCAACGTCTGCTATGCACTCTTTCCCATCCTCTATTTCATATAACAGTTGTCTAAGCCCCTCTTCATGTATCTCAGAAGCAGTCTGTTCACTCGCCCTTCCAGAAAATGTTTTTTCTCTAACTTCGAGTATACTTCGGTCGATATTTTTTCTAGCTTCTTCTTTACCTACCTGAGTAATTCTTAAAAATACACTAGTTCCTGGAATTGAAAATACACTATATGCCCATCCCTCTTCGACCTCTTCCGGAAACCCCACTATCTCTCTAAATGAATATGTCTTCTCTCCAACACCCATCCCTGCTCCTTTGAATTCAATCTCGAGAAGCTCACCATACATATTTGCAAGTCCATTTAAGCTATCCCCTTTAATATCCTTCGTTTTTATCTTTTTTTCAGAAAACCTATCCCTGGCGTAATCACGTATTTTTCTTAAATTACTTTCATTTGCGCCTAAAAAAATCAGATGGAACCTATCGGTTTTTATCTTCCCGCTTGAAGATACCTCTTCCAAAACGCTTCTTCTTTCCTCGACTATTTCTGTAATTATCTCCCCCTGTTCCCTCAAAACTGGTTCTCTTCCTGTCCTATCTTTAATTCTTTCCAGCCTTAAATCTTCCTCTAATATTCTTTCTTTAAAAGACATCTGTTCTTCTGTTTTTATAACCAACAATTGAATATCTTGCCCCAAGGCTTTCACTATCGATGCAAAAATCCTATCTGTGTATCCCCTTTTCTGATATTCGTCCATTAGAAAGAGATTTACGGGATTAATCTCCAGTCCAAATGCATATGATCCATCTTTATTTTTAATGTATTCTTCCTCAACCGTTTCGTACGCTATAAGCTCGCCTATTTCCCTCTCTCCCTTTCCACCATACTTTTTTGGTTTAATGAGGTATTTTATTACTGCTCCTAGTTTTGTATATATCCTTTCCTCAGAGAAGGGAACCATCAATATCCCAACCACTAAAGCCTCAAACCCTGCAAGAATCCATTTCCCTTTTATTCCCGAAGAGAGAGTCAAGGCAAGAAACAATAACCCCACTCCCATAACTAAAATGTCCATTACTGTAAAGGACTTGTATATTCTGATTTTTACTTTGCTGTTTCTTGGTATATATCTCAAATTTCTGCCCCTAAGTGATTAAACTCTCTTTTTCCACTCTGTTTTTATCTTCGCATTTATATCTTTACC
>JAQVQU010000107.1:0-1412 GCA_028701415.1 Clostridia bacterium
TTTTCTTAAGGCCATAGAGGAAAATAGGGCTGGAAGAAGAGAATCGGTTGCCGAAGAGATAAGGTTTTTTGTAGAGAGAAAAGAATATTGTGGGAAAATAGTGGATATGTTGGGTAATGGAGAGATGCCAATAAGGGTAACTCATAATGACACTAAGCTTAACAATGTTTTGATTAATATCGAAGAGATGAAAGCTTCTACGGTAATAGATCTCGATACCGTGATGCCTGGGAGTATAGTTTATGATTTCGGGGATAGTATAAGGTCGGGGGCAAATACCGGAGCAGAGGATGAAAAGGAACTCGAAAAAGTTAGTTTCTCTTTAGAATTATTTGAATCTTATGTAAAAGGGTTTTTAAAAGAAGTCGGCGAAAGACTTACCGAAAGCGAAAAGGAGAATTTAGCTTTTGGGGCAATACTCATGACCTATGAATGCGGGATGAGATTTTTGACAGATCACTTGAATGGAGACTTGTATTTTAAAATACACAGGGAAAACCATAATCTTGATAGGGCCAAGACTCAAATGAAAATGGTGACCGAGATGGAGGGGCTACTTGGCAGAATGAAGGAAATAGTAAAGGGTAATTGCATTTAATTTTTTTGGTTTTTCAGGCTTAATATTCCATCACAAAAGCTTTTTTATTTCTTAAATAGCTAAAAAGTGATAAAATACTAAATAGAAGATAATACTTAGGGGGTGCTAAATGAAAGTACTAGTAACTGGTGGAGCAGGATACATTGCGACACATACCGATGTAGTTCTTTTAGAAAAGGGATATGATGTTGTCGTAATTGATAATTTTTCCAACAGCTCTTTCGAGGCTATCGAGAACGTTGAGAAGATTACCTCAAAAAAGATAAAGTTTTACGAGGGCGATGTAAGAGATAAAGAGGTTTTGGCGAGGATATTTACTGAGAATCAGATAGATGCAGTAATTCATTTTGCAGGATTAAAAGCAGTTGGAGAAAGTTGCCAAAAACCCATAATGTATTATCAGAATAACTTGATTTCGACTCTTTCGTTACTTGAAGCAATGCAAAAACACAACGTTAAGAAGTTGGTGTTTTCTTCATCCGCAACAGTGTATGGGACTCCGGAGAGATTGCCTCTTGATGAAGAGTGTTCCTTGTCTACCACAAATCCATATGGTTCAACAAAATTAATGATAGAAGAGATGCTTCGTTATGTATATGCAAGCGATAATAGTTGGCATATTTTGCTTCTTAGATATTTCAATCCAGTAGGAGCACATAAAAGTGGCCTCATAGGAGAAGATCCAAAGGATATTCCTAATAATCTGATGCCTTATGTCGCAAAAGTAGCGTTTGGAGAACTTCCTTATTTGAGGGTTTTCGGAAATGATTATGATACCCCTGATGGAACTGGAGTAAGAGACTATATTCACGTA
>JAQVQU010000107.1:1512-4496 GCA_028701415.1 Clostridia bacterium
TAGCGGATAAAACCATTAAACTGGGAGATGCAAATTACTTTTCCTTTGTCATCATGTACGGTTACTTCTCCCACACAGTTGTGGCGTGTTTTTGTCATCTCTCTTGCCGTTGCGGTTATATACTTTGCTCCAACGCAAGCGTTAATGAAGGAGATAAAGCCTGTTTGGGAAATTGTTTCGGGGTGATGATAATTTGTTATTACCGCAAAAGCGAAATCACAAATGGTAAAAAGCATGCCCCCTTGTACCATATCACCCGCATTTAGGTGCTTGTCGGAGATTTCTGCTTTGCATATCGCATAGTTATCGTTTACCTCAATAATCTCAATCCCACTTGCTGCGACAAAGCGATCTCTCTTAAAAAATTCTTTCATTTCTTCTAAAGTTTTCATGCTATTCCACCTTTTTAAATAATGAAATTAGGATAACACATATAAGGATATTGTTCAAATATTATTCTTAATTCCTTATTTTCATTTATTGCATTTAGAGAAGGCCACAATTGACTAAATATACATAGAATGCTAATATTTAGTCACTATTTCTTTTAATTAGGAATATTTTGTTTGGGCAAGAGGTTGAATGTATGTATAACAAAAAGATGTGCGAACTTGGAAACTGCCGATCTGCAATTAGGGAATTATTTGAGTATGGTAAGGTTAGGGCAAAAGAAATGGGAGCAGATAAAGTTTATGATTTCTCTTTAGGGAATCCGAGTGTTCCTTCCCCAAACGAGATTAAAGAAACCTTGATTCAATTAATAACAGAGAATACAAGCAATTCTTTACACGGATATACTTCAGCACAAGGAGCCCTTGAAACAAGAGTAGCAATAGCCTGCTCTTTGAATAAAAAATATGGAGCCAAACTTTGCCCAGAAAATATATATATCACCGTAGGCGCTGCAGCAGGACTATGTATTGTTCTCAAAGCTTTAAATTCTGGAAACGATGAGTTTATTGTCCTAGCTCCTTTTTTCCCGGAATACAAAGTATTTATTGAATCACAGGGTGGGGTTTTTAAAGAGGTTCCTTTTAATGAAAGTGATTTTAGCGTTAATTTGAGTGTGCTTGAAAATAGCATTACAAATAAAACCAAAGGAGTAATAGTTAATTCCCCAAACAATCCTTCTGGTGTAGTGTACTCGGAAGAGACGGTTAAGGCAATTGCTGAAATTCTTAAGAAGAAATCGCAAGAGTACAAAAAGCCTATTTATATAATTTCAGATGAACCGTATAGAGAACTTGTATATGATGGGAAAAGAGTTCCCTTTTTAATGAATTACTATGATAATACTATAATCTGCTACTCATTTAGTAAATCCCTTTCCCTTCCTGGAGAGCGTATCGGATACATAGCAGTATCTGAAAAAACAGAGGATCATAAAAATTTATATGCGTCTATTTGTGGCGCTGGGAGAGGATTAGGCTATGTGTGTGCGCCTAGTTTGTTCCAAAAGGTCATAGAAAAGTGTATAGATGCAAAAACTGATATAGCAGAATATGACAGGAATAGGAAACTTATTTACGGTGAATTAGTAAAAATGGGATACGAGTGTATTAAACCGGATGGCGCTTTCTATTTATTCATTAAGTCTCCAGAAAAAGATGCCAATGTTTTTTGCGATAAGGCAAAACAAAAAGGATTGTTGATTGTTCCAGGGGACAGTTTCGGCGCCCCAGGCTATGCTAGAATCGCTTATTGCGTGGATTACGAAATGATTAAGAGATCTCTTCCAGCTTTTAAAGAATTAATATCGGAATATAGTCTTTGAAATAGTAGATGAAACATGTTTAATGCTTAATTCTAATTTGTTGACAAAGAATATGGCATATAATACAATATATTAGCTTTTTATAATACATTTGGGGGTATAGCTCAGTTGGTAGAGCGCTTGAATGGCATTCAAGAGGTCATCGGTTCGAGACCGTTTATCTCCACCAAAAATAGCCACACTATGTGTGGTTTTTTTTGATTTCTGGAAAATTTTTAAGACAAGAGAAGGGTTTTTATTGGGAAATTTTTGGGTAAAACCAGGAGGTTTTTTGAAATTTTTATTTTGATACAAAAAAGAGGTTTATGGGTTGACTGAAAACAACAGAGAGATATATAATGTTAAAAGAGAATGATGTATCACTTTTGGATATTTGTTTGTTCTATTCCATTGATAAATTTTAATGAAACAGAATATTTTTATGCGGAGGTATAGGATAAATGCAATACAAAAAAGAAGAAGTTAATAACAGAATCATCAGTGCTGCAACTAATGCCTTTCAAAAATGTGGTTATCGTCAAACTAGCATGATGCAAGTCAGTTTGGATTCAAGAGTTCCAATCGGAAATCTTTATAGATATTTTCCCAGTAAAGAATTTCTTTTTGAAGAAGTGGTGGGAAATGCTTGTAAAAGATGCTTTGAATTAATAGATGAGATTTATGAAGTGTCGGTTGATAAGTTGAAGAATAGTTCAGAAAAGTTCATAGCAAGCACGGGGGATATTGCAGATATGCTAATTGAATATATCAATGAGTATAGCACCCAAATGTTTATTCTGCTTCGGAATAGCCAGGGGAGCAAATATGAATCGTTTAGAGAAAATGTTATAAATAGAGTCTCTGAATTAATTAGAAAAGGTTTTTTTGGAGTTCAGGCTATGAATGAGCCTTTGATGTCAGAAATAATGACAAAGAGCTTAATGGAAGGGTTTATCTCAATTGCATCGATGATCCCCAAAGATCAACAAAAAAAACAAATGGAAAAGCTAATGAACTTTTTCTTTTATAAAATTGAAGAAAGGATGAGTTAGTTTAAGTATTGGTATTATTACTTTAAAAGTTTACATATAGATGAAAGAGCAAAGAATAAAAATATGAAAAAAATTGCAAGATTAGTGGTCAATCATAAGTTAGTAACGGTTATTATTTTTGCCGTTCTAACTGTTATTGCGGTTGTCTGTATCCCTTTTGTAAATATTAATTATAATGA
>JAQVQU010000108.1 GCA_028701415.1 Clostridia bacterium
TCCTAATTATTTGGGGAGTAATTGCAATACCTATAACTTTATTTTTTAAGCCCGAAGTATTCCATAATCTGATCTGCCCTTTTGGCGCATTGCAAAGATTGTTTGGCAGGTTGTCCATTTTTTCCAAAAAAGTTGAGAAAGACTCCTGCATCGGATGTGGATTATGTGAAAGAGTATGCCCTTCCAACGCTATAAATGTTGTAAAGGAAACTAAAAAAGCAGAAATAGATAAATCTCTTTGCCACCAATGTACTGAGTGTAAAGATGTCTGCCCCAAGAATGCGATTAAATATTCAAATACACTAAAGAATAACCATAAAGAAATCTCTGAATAGAATAAAATATTCAAGAAAATTTATTTTCTTTATCTAAAAATTAGGATTTTAAAAAAAAGTCTTTAATCCTTTTTCCCTTGTCGTTTCCATTTACTCATCAGGTCATTGAGTATAAAAAAGTAGTCCGTATTATTTAAATCAACTCCCCATCTGTCTGACAAAAAAACTATTTCCTCTTGCAAAAGGTTTAAAAATTCATCCCTTGCAATACATACTTCCTCTACTAATGAGTTAATAAAACTGATTTTTGTCTCAAAAGGAGCTGAATATAGAATAGCAAATGAAACTATTTTTGCACACCACTCCTCAATTTTCCCCTGCTTAGTTTCTTCAAAATCCACCCGAAAAATACTATCTCCACAAACTATATAGTTTCTAAAATTTTCATCAAATGCTATTTTGGACTGCATTCGACAAAAAAGCGCCTCAACTGAATTACCTAGCATCTTCCCAAGTAACGCCCCTTCTTCTGTATCTGCGCACAAATATCTATCCAGCAGTAAATCCCCTTTAACATACTCCATCTTGATAGAATTGTCCTTAGTTTCTATTATTTTCGGAGATAGGAATCCTGACAATAAAGCCAACATCTGGTATTCTATATCGAAGTTTTTGGTATCCTTAAATGACTTAACAACAACATTGCCGTTAAGAAGAACTACTTCGTTTTTTCTGCTTATAAATCTTCTTTGGTCCATAGCGATATCTAACTAGTCTGAAAGAAATTTTATTTCTATATTTGAATTATTCTTGTATCCCTTCAACTCTTTTACCACACCTAAAATCTCATTCTTAAGAATATTTTCTACAAAAGGAACCATAGGTATTTCATCCCCATTAATTCTCAAAGAAATACCCCCTTTTCTAAGTACACAATCATCTTGTTTAACTTCATTCTTCAATAACTTCGATAAGAAGGTGCGACAATCATATCCGCATTTAGAGCAGCACTTAGGGTCAATATCCGGCATCAACACAGGTGTTTTGCTTATAATTAAGTCGACTAGATGCTTGTTCTCTAAGGTTCCGTTAATTACAGTTAAACCTTTATATTCCTTATTTTTATTATTTGCATATCTTCCGCTTATTGCTATAGTTAGCGGAGAGATAACAGGTAGTTCCTCTTCTTTACAAGTAATGATTTCAGGAACTACAGCATCTCTTACTCCTTCCATTATCACAAAATCCTCTGAATAATGGGACAAGACTTCATATATTGGGAGTTCTCCGGGATAAAGGATATCGGTTTCTTGATGGGATCTTGCGGTAACTGTATCTGCTCCTGCTTGACGATGCCGCCAAGTATTCTTTCCCTCGGTATCCATTTTAAAGTTTTCATTATGTATCTGTTTTATACTGCCCACAGTATATCCTCTTCTTTTTAGTTCAGAAATTATTCCTTCTATAACAGTCGTTTTACCTGAACCAGTTAAACCTAATACAGTAATTACTTTCATCTCTTCTCCTTTATACAGATATTCCTTTATTATCCTACAACCTTTTAATTATTAACATCAATATAAAAATATTATCATAATATTGAAATAAAACTACCTATATAATAGTTTACAAATAAGAATCCTGCTCCAAAAACTATGCCTACAGCTAAAAAAAGCCAATCATATAAGCCCATTTTCAGTTCACGGTACATCGTTCTATGTTGGAGAGCTCTAAATCCTCTTGCCTCTACTGAAATGGAAAGCTGCTCACTTCTTAAAACACAGCCACTTATGGTTGGTGACATCAAATATCCATAAAGCCTGATTTTTTTTCTAAAAGGAAGTTTTTTGATATTAATGCCTCTCATTGTTATTGCGTTCAATCTTGCACGAAATTCATCACTAAAAATAGGGAAAAAACGGAGAGCGATTCCCGACATAAAAACAAACTCATAAGGCACACCCATTTTTTGCATACCATCTGCCATCTCCCTTCCATCAGTTGAAGTAGCAATAATTCCGGAAAGAATAATAACAAGCATCCTAAGCAAGAACTCTAGCGCAAAGATTATCCCTGTAGTCGAAACAAATACAAAACTCCCAATATATATAAGGGGAGTCCCCCCTTTTACTGTCAAACTTTGGACTAAAGTAATAAAAACAATAAAGGAAACATAAAAACTTATTCTCTTTATGGCTCTCAGAATATTTGTTCCAAGACATATATTTACAATTATAGTAACCAGAACTATTGCCGATATATATATAACATCCTTAGCTAATATTGCTAGAGTTGTTAGCAAGAGAATATAAATAAGCTTTACTCTTGGGTCTCTCTTCATCCCTTTAATATCTCCAATATCATTCTCAATTTCCTTTTTAATTCACTTAATACTACCGTTATCTAAAACTAATTCTATCACACCATTAATTTTTGAGAGGGTATCCTCATCGTGGGAAAACAATATAACTCCACCTCCATTACGCGAAAAATCTTCTAAATATGATATAAGAAAATTTCTACCCTCTTCATCTAGAGCTGATGATGGTTCATCTAGAATTAAGAAATCAACATTTCTCAAAGAAATACCCGCAAGAGCTAATCTCTGCATTTCCCCATATGACATTGTTAAAGGAGATCTATCCTTAGCTTCATACAGGTTAAACTTTTTTAAAGCTTTTTGGATATTATCCTTAATATTTTCATCCATAGTACCCATTATTTCAAAAGGAAATGCCAGCTCATCAAAAACTGTAGGTGCAAATAATTGAAGAGCAGGGTTTTGAAACATATACCCAATTTTCTTCGCCCTATCAGCAGGTTTGATCTTACTTGAATCCTCTCCGTCGAAATAAATATACCCTGAAGTTGGCTTAAGAAGTCCCATAATAATTTTTCCTAGAGTAGTTTTCCCGACTCCATTTTTTCCTTCAAGAAAATATATATTCCCTCCCTCAAAAATATATGAAAGATTTTCGAGAACCCTGGGAGATTTCTTACTATATCTAAAAGATAAATCTTTAATTTCAATCTTCACTTTTTGTTTTTTCTCCCATAAGCAACAACTTGTCGGCTATTTCTAAATCCTTCTCGGAATGGGTTACTATTATCACACTGTTTCCTTGTTTAGCATAATCCTTTAATATTCCATGAACTTTCTCTTTATTGTCCGAATCTATTCTTGAGGTTATTTCATCTACAATAAGCAACTTAGGTTGCATAGTTAATACACTAGCTAATGCTAAGAGCTGTTTTTCACCACCTGACAATTCTGATGTTTTTTTAGATTTTAAGTGTTCTATTCCACATATCTTAAGTGTATTTTGCAACCTTCTCGCCATTTCTTCTCGCAAAATAGCAAGATTCTCGGGGGCAAAAACCATCTCTTCAGTTACGAGGGGAGAAAAAATTTGATTTTCTGGATTTTGGAAAACTAACCCCACTTCAAGGCATTTTTCAAAGATAGAAAGTCCTGAAATATTCTTCCCATCATAAAAAATATCGCCGGAAAGGTTTATTTTTTCCTCATTTCTCATTAACCCAGCGAGGGCTAAGCAAAGTGAGGTCTTTCCGCTTCCATTTTTACCCTTAACTGCCAAAATTTCGCCTTTGCCGAGTTTGAAAGAAAGGTTTTCAAAAATGGTTTTTTCGTTATATTTTAAGGCTAAATCTTTAACTATTAGCATAATGAATAAGTCTTCTCCTCTTCATATTTTTATTATATTCACAAGTTGTTATGAATAAAACATTTGCAAAATAATCAAGTTATTACAATCTCAACTAGTAATTTACACCTATTTTGGGAATAGGGGTCTTCTACTTTTATTACAACAAAAGGTCCCCCATCTTCATTCATTTTTGTGTAAGCTAGCGGATCTATCCCTGGATTAAATTCGAGTCCCTCCGCTTTATATGCAATATATACATTGTTTGATTTTACTACATCCTGTTGACTATATACTTTATTCATTCCATCTGATGCTTTAAAGGTTATCATCCGAGCTGATGCCAAATCTATTCCCAGCCCACTTAGAACGTTTTTCAATTCGATACCAGTATAATTCTTTTCCACTGGCTCGCTGGAACTAGTATCATATACTGCTTTAAATGTTTTCTCCTCAACTCCGCTAATCTCCAACATTTCCTCGAGAGTATATACACCTATTTCTTCTCCAAAAGCTACTATTTTGATTTCGCTATTTTCATAGAGTGTTTGCT
>JAQVQU010000109.1 GCA_028701415.1 Clostridia bacterium
GATGGATTATTACCTGGAGTTTTTGCAGTGTTGTCTTTTGTTCCTCAGATTCTATTACTATTTCTTTTTCTTTCTATTTTAGAGGATTCGGGATATATGGCCAGGGTTGCTTTTATTATGGACAGAGCATTTAAAAGATTTGGTCTTTCTGGACGCGCTCTAATGCCTTTGTTAATGTGCTTCGGGTGCGCAGTACCTGGAATATTGGGAACCAGAACACTTGGAACTGATGCCGAAAGAAGAAGAACAATCTATTTAACCCCATTTTTTAGTTGTGGGGCTAAGCTTCCTATATGGGCTGCTTTCGCAGGAGTATTTTCAGCTAAGTATATGAATCTATCTGCAGAAGTTATAGTTTTTACTATCTATATTATTGGGATAGTAATTGCCATCCTTGCTGCAATTCTTCTAAAGAAAACTATCATCAAAGGAGAGCCTCAAACTTTTATTATGGAGCTTCCCTCTTATCATCTTCCACAAATTAAGGGACTAATGATTCACTTGTGGGAAAAACTTAAGCACTATGTTACCAGAGCCGCTACAGTAATTGCCGGAGCAGTTGTTGTACTATGGTTCTTTTCCTCGTTTAATTTTCGGTTCGAGTATACAGGGGATAGTGTAAATAGTATTTTAGGAATAATATCTAGATGGGTATCCTTTGCCTTTATCCCAGTTGGGTGGGGCATGGGAGAGAATGGTTGGAGGTTTCTTGTTGCTGCAATTACTGGAATAGTCGCAAAAGAAATGGTTGTGGCAACTCTCGGGACACTTTCAGGAATGTCAGGGATTAATAATGGTGCTTTTTCTGCCCTCCTCCTTTCAGTAGGGGGTACTCTTGGGGGTTTAGATGTATCTGTCCCCGCAATGTTTTCATTTTTGGCGTTTAATCTTTTAAGTATTCCTTGTGCTTCTGCAATTGCTGCAGCAAGAAGTGAATTGCTTTTGGGGGACAAAAAAGTTGGAAGAAAATATTTTTATGGTGCAATACTTTTTTGGTTGGCAACAGCATATAGCGTATCCCTAATTATCTTTTGGTTTGGAACTCTAGTGGTTTTCTCCCCTTGGATTGCTGCAATAGTAGGTATATTTATTTCTTTTGGAATTTTAACAGCAGTAATAATTAAGACAAAAAAGATTAAAGTAGTAGAAAAGGATCAGAGCGATTCTTTGAAAGAAACAGGGGACCAAATTGATAGTGAAAGTTTCGAAGGGAAGGATATTAATAGGGGTGAAAATGAATCGGCGGAAGATATCGAAATAGTGGGAAAAGAAGAATTTATGAGTATAGCAGACGGTTTTAACAAAGAATTGGAGGGAAACAGAGAAGAGATTAATAAAGGAGTAGAAAATGAAACCAATTGAAATAATTATAATGATAGCTGCAATTTTGTTGGTGCTGTTTACAATATTTTACGCTATATATAAAAAGAAACGTAACAAGAAGCATCCTGCAAAATGTGACTCCTGTTCAACTTGTTCCTCCTGTCCATATAGTTCATACTGCTCTAGCGAAAAGCAGGTTAGTCACAACGAGTCTCAAATTGAAGAGATTGATCAGGAAATAAACAAAGACAAGTAATCTGGCCAATTCATAATAATTTTATTGAGTAGATTAATAAAACACTGGTGAATCCGGTGTTTTTTTAAAATTACTAGTTTTGAGGAGACTTTGGAAAAAAATTGATGCGTTACTTTAGTATTTTAAAAAAATATTACTGTGGTATTGCTAAGTATTTAATAAGAGGTATAATTGTGATATTATCACTTTTTATGTGTGCGCGCGAGTGAGATAATATAAAATGAAATACTACTAGAAGTCTAAGCTTAAGAATAATAGATTTTTAAGAATAATAGAGAGGTGTATATGAGAATAGTTATTGTCGGAGGAGTAGCTGGAGGGGCTTCCACAGCTGCGAGACTTAGAAGATTATCGGAAAAAGATGAAATCATATTGATAGAGAGAGATCAATATATCTCTTATGCCAATTGTGGCCTTCCATACTATATCGGAGACGTGATAACCGATAAGAAAAAGTTGCAAGTACAGACGGTTGAAGGCATGAAAAAACGTTTCAACGTAGATGTGAGAGTCAAAAATGAGGTTTTGTCTGTCGATAAGAATTTAAAAAAAATATCAGTTAAAGACCTAGAAACCGGCTCTAACTATGATCTAGATTATGACAAACTAATCCTTTCTTGTGGGGCTAAACCTATAAAACCTAGAATTTCTGGAATAGAAGATGCAAAAAACGTGTTTACTCTTAGGAATATTCCAGACACATATGCCATAAAAGAATATGTGGATTCAAACAATATAAAGAAAGCCTCTGTTATAGGCGGTGGCTTTATCGGCGTAGAAATGGCAGAAAATCTTGCTCACCTCGGGATAAGAGTTACTTTAATTGAAAAAATGCCTCAGGTTTTAGCTCCATTGGATTTTGAAATGGCCCAAATTATTCATGCTGAACTAAACAATAATGGTGTAAACGTTATTTTAGGAGATGGAGTAAGCTCTTTTTCTGATAAAGGGAAGATGGTAAATCTGGAGAGCGGAAACTCTGTAGAAACCGATCTAATTATTTTAGCTATAGGCGTAAGCCCTGAAAATGATTTAGCAAAAACAGCAAAGCTTAAGCTAGGGAAAAGAGGACACGTTATTACTACTAATTCTTTCCACGCTTTATCTGAGGAGGGCAAGGAAGAAAAGGATGTATATGCCATCGGGGATATGATAGAAGTTATTAACGCATTGGATGATTCTTCCTATGCCGTTCCCCTTGCTTGGGGAGCCAATAGGCAGGGAAGACTTGTAGCTGATGATATAAACGGTATCTCATTTAAGCCAGTAAAAATCATGGGAGTAAGCATCCTTAAGGTTTTTAACCTTTTTGCGGCTAGTACTGGATCTAACGAGAGAGTTTTGAAAGAAAAAGGTATTGAATATCAGGTTGTTATGGCTCATAGGGGGAATCATGCAGGATATTATCCGGGATCAAGTAACATTGCGCTTAAATTAATGTACGACAAAAAAACTGGAAGAATATATGGTGCTCAGGCCGTTGGAAGAGAGGGAACTGACAAGAGAATAGATGTAATTTCCACGGTAATGCGACTTGGCGGAACTGTATATGATTTATCAAATTTAGAGCTTTGTTATGCTCCTCCAGTGTCTTCTGCAAAGGACCCAGTCAACATTCTAGGTTACATAGCTGAGAATATACAAGCTGGAGAATATAAGACAGTTACTTGCTACGAAATAGATGAAATGGTCAAAAAAGGTGGCTATCTCTTGGATGTATCCACGGAATTTGAATATGGACTTGGCCACATAGAAGGAGCTGTTAGCATAGATATAGATGTACTTAGAGATAATCTTGATAAACTACCAAAAGACAAAGATACCCCTATATATGCTTATTGCCAAGTAGGATTGAGAGGATATCTTGCTCTAAAGGTATTGAAAGCCCATGGATATACAAACTTATATAATCTTTCGGGCGGATATATAACTTACAAAAACTATAAATATAAACCAGGTGGAAAAAGGATAGAAACTATTATAACAGGAGGAGATATGCAAGCATCCAATCATATTGATAAAAAAGAGAAAGATAAGCAAAATATTATTGATTTGGATTGTTCGGGACTTCAATGCCCTGGACCGATTATGGCTACCTATAAGAAACTTGAAGAGATGAACAGAGGAGAAATCTTGAAGGTTTCAGCGACAGATGGCGGATTCTTAATGGATATAGAGAATTGGGCTAAAACCAATGGCCATACGTTGAAAAATATTACAACGGAAAATGGAAAGTACATTGCAATTATTGAGAAAGGAACAGGAAAGGGCGCTGAAGTTGCTTTCAATATTTCTCAAGATAATGCAACAATTGTCCTTTTTAGTGGCAATTTGGACAAAGCTTTAGCTTCGATGATAATTGCCCAAGGAGCAGCCGCTCAAGGCAAAAAGGTTACAGTATTTTTCACTTTCTGGGGATTAAATGCGCTTAGAAAACCTAAGAAAGTTAAGGTTAAGAAAAACCTCATTGAAAAGATGTTTGGTGCAATGATGCCCAGGGGGGCAAATAAGCTCCCGCTATCTAATATGAATATGGCTGGAATGGGTGGTATGATGATAAAGGGTATTATGAAAAAGAAAAATGTTGATGCTTTACCGGTAATGATTAAGACGGCTATGGATGCGGGTGTAAAAATGATTGCTTGTACTATGAGCATGGATCTAATGGGGATCAAAAAAGAAGAGCTACTTGATGGAGTAGAGTATGCTGGAGTTGCAACATATATCAGCGCAAATGAGAATGTAGGAACAACTCTCTTTATATAATTTTGATTCAATAATCTTAAATTCATACGAATTTAATTAGTTTGGAATTTGTTAGCTCTTTAAAATAGATCTAATCCCATAACTTCTAGTTTATGAAAAAAATTGTAAAACGGCCCAGTATTGGGTCGTTT
>JAQVQU010000028.1 GCA_028701415.1 Clostridia bacterium
ACGAAATCAATCTCAAGTCCGGAATCCTTGTGATAATAGTAGAGATTTCGTCCCATCTTGGCGAAGATATCCGCAAGTAAATTTTCAAAGATGGCCCCTTTGTAGCCATGGAGATTTCCTTGCAGAATATCGTACTGTGTGCCATCTTCAAGCATACTGGCGAACAAGCCCGCGTCTTTCATGTAAACTTTGAAGATATCATTAATGGCATTTCCGTCGAGCGGTAGCTCGGGTAGATTAAGGTTGTAGCAGCGAGAAATGATCCCTGCGTCTTCAATCCATTGTAAACTTCCCTTGAATTTAGAGGCTGTACTGCCTTTTTTAACTAAGGAGTATTGAAACTTTTTGTTCTCTTTACTAAGTTGCTTGGGAATCGATTGGAAGCATTCCTTTATAAGCGGTTTATCTGCAGAGTCAGCGTATTTAACCATTTCATCCTCGTAGGAGTGTATAATATCTCTTTGTAAAGATAAAACACTGTTCATCTGTTTGGTGGTGACGAATGTCTTGACAACTTCAGGCATACCACCAACGACGGTGTATTGGAGCAAAAGCAGATGCATTTTATTATGCAAAGCTTCGGGAACGGGAATTTCCTTTTCAAGATATTCCTTTAGCTTGTCAATGATTTGTGGCGTAATGCCCTTTGCCCATAAGAACTCCTCGAAATCAAGAGGGTGCATCTCAATTAAGGTTTCAGATCCAACGGGGATGGACTTAGGCTGCTTGCCATATCCCTTTACCCCAAGCAAGGAACCTGTTCCGATAACGTCAAAACGCCCATCTTCCTTGAAGAATTTGAGAGCAGTTCTTGCTTCGGGGCAGTCTTGTATCTCGTCAAGTATGATGATGGTCCTTCCTGGCTCGAAAATGGCATCAGGGCCAAGAAGCGCAGACATCATAATAATTAAGTTGTCAATCTCAAGTGAACCTTCGAAGATGGAAATATAATCGGGATTTTTGAAAAAGTTCAAATACACCTCATAATCGTAATATTTTTTCGCAAATGCGCGGACAGAATAAGTCTTTCCGCATTGTCTGCAACCTTTTATTATGAGAGGGCTATGATTTGGAGTGTTCTTCCAATCAATCAAAACTTTGTCCACTTTTCTTTTTAGCATAATTGTGTCTCCTTATATGGGTTAATTTTATTATGCACCAAAAAATAAACTTTTTCAAGCGACTTTTAAAAAATATTGCAACTTTTTCAAGCGAGATTTGACCAATGAAGAGCATTTTTTGCAGTGAGTTAAAAAATGAATATCCCGATATTACTAGCAAAAAACAAATAATACTGACTAACAATAGCAATAAACCAAAATCTTACTAAAATCAAACAACGAATTCGGCGTGAAATTATAGTGAAGGGCTTTTAGAAGAAAGCCAACGCTATTCATATTTTTTCTTCACTTATATATAATTATATAAATATCACTCGCGCGCGTACTTGCGGACAAAAAGGGTTTGTGATATTATCATATTACGCGGAGTGGGTACACTCGTCTTTATGACGTGGAAGCAAACTCCAGATCATGGTGAGGTCTAGATGAAGTCAATTGTTTCCCGAAGATTTTCTACCTTTGCTGTCGCTACTATGGCTGTGATAATACTAGCGTGCATTTTTTCTATACTCGGGATGACCTTCTCCTCTGCTGAGGCTTTAACTCAAGAAGAGCTTTCCAGAAAATATGATTTTTCGATAGATACTGGTGACTATATCTCAGGTATAGCTACCGACTTATATAACCTTCCTGTTTTTGATATTCAATTTACTCAAATTTATAATGGAGCCTTTGTGGGAGACAACAGGGACATTCGTTTTTATTATGCTTTTGCTGACACCCTTGTAAACCCACTGACATCTATTCCAGTCGAATCCTGGGAAAAGCTTCGTTCTGCTTCGGATGTAGTTGAAGAGGGTGGAGTTGTCCAGTATCAAGACATAGAAGGGATAGCTACAATCGATTTCTCTTTAGAGCAAGTAACCGATGGATACATTGATAATTATGTATTTCATAAATTTGTCTATTTTAAAGTGGAGAATACTGCTTTAGATGAAAATCCCGACCCAGAAATAGTTGAATTTCAAACATATATAACAGAAGAATGGGTGGAAGTATTAATCGACTTTACTCCAGATGAAATTAAAGAAAAATATGATTTTACTATCGATACAAATGGATATATGTCGGGTATTACCGTCTACGGAGCGGTAGATTTCCCCGATTTATTTATTCAACTAAAAGATCCTGCAATTATTAACTATTCTGATTTTAGTTATGCACTAAACGAAGAGTATGTAGATAACCCTAAAACTTCTTTAGATTTGACTTGGCTGAGCTCTGCCGACCCAGCTAGTGGAATATCTAAAGATTTTGATGATTTCGGCTGGAATTTATCCTTACTACAACAGATTACCTCAGACCCTGAAAATGTTTTTCATAGATACATATATTTTAAAATATTGAGCGAAGGGCTTGAGGAAGAGGAAGAATATGTTTCTACATACTGGATAGAAGCCCTTGTAGATAAGACAGGTTCATCTTCTGATTATGACATTATTTCAGTTACAGCGACATACAATGATGGCTCTACTGATAGGACCTATCCGATAGCAAATGCTCCCAATCAGAACTGGGTTTCTTCGGGAGTAAAGGTTGAAGTAAAGACAAGAACGGAAACTAATGCGAATGTAGTGTACTCTCTAGTTGACGGGGATGAACAACCTTTTGAATATAACGATGCAACAAAAGCTTATACAGCAACTATACTTGGTCCAGAGAGCGAAATATTGAGTTATGGCGGAAGAATTACTCTCAAGACTTATGATGGTTCTATGCAAACTAGTAGGACCTATGCTGGAGATTTAAAGGTATACATTGATAAAGTGGAGCCAGTATTTGATGTAGAAGCGAAAAAAGCGGATAACACGGACTACCTTACTGGTCAATGGTCTGCGACAAATGTTAGATACATTATCAGCCCTGATGTCCAAATTGAATTGAAATCAGGAGCAAGATATCAATATTTAGACGCAAATGGATGGACTGATTTAAATCAAATCGGTGGAAGCGGTGTTTTCGTGTATGAAGCGACAGAAAGCATGAACCTATCTTTTCGGTCAGTTAGCGGGTCGGGCATTATATACAGTGGTGGCGATTTTATTGCTCAAATAGATACAGTTGCACCAGTTTTAGATTTACAGGCTAGAGATGGAAACGCCAAGGAAATAGTTTCCATGGGAATGCCAGAGGGCCCAAATCAGAGAGCAGGATATGCTCAAAACAAGATAATATTCACCTTAAACAACACTGCAATTCAGTCAGATTCGAGAAATCCAGTATATTTTGAATACAAAACGGAAGCGTCTTCCTTAACTTATACTGCTATTCCCGCAAGTGGCTCAAACTATATTTTAGAAAATACAGCTACAGCTACTACTCCAATTGTAAACAGGACATACTATATACGTATTAGAACGGGAGCAGGCTTGGTAAGTGAACGCCAATTTACTGTCACTGTTTTAAGAGAGAATTTTGCTGTTGATATGTCAATACAAACATACTACCCTAATTCGAGCTTGGTAAATGGGGATACAAGACTTTGGGTTAACGAGAAAATTAAAGTTGATTTTCTGCTTCCCGTATTTTTGGATGTACCTAATGAATATGAGATTTATGGGTATATAACGGGTAATACTTCAACGACTACTCTTCTTCAATACACCAGATCTAGTATTAGCGCTGGGAAAGCCACATTTACTGCAGAAATTGACAGAGATATTGATGGAACGACTATGTCCTTCTACATATATGATAAAGCGAAGAATAGAGTTGATAATGGAACAGGAGGGGTTCCCCTTAGAACACCAGTTATCAATCTTGACTTGAAAGAACCAAATGCTGAAGTTAACGCAACAATTGCAGGGACGGCTACTGTTCTTGGCCCGGATGATTGGTCTGCTGGGGAAGTTATAATAACAATCTCGCCCGAGACTAATATATCGGATACGGTCTGTTACAGAATGATTACTGAAACTCAACAAAGTACCACTCAGATTGCAAAAACTTCGGGAGGGAATTTTGAAATTTCTGTATCTAATTCGGGCATATATAGGTATGTTTTGAAAAGTGGAGCTGGATTACAAAAATTTATAACCGTACCCGTAAACATTGATACTACTATTATTGGATTTTCGGGAATTGAAGCAGATTTGGTAGATGGATCAGGGAATGTAATAAGACCTGATATAGATATTTTGGGAAGCTACCCAATAGCAAATGATATAAGAGTAAGATTTTTAACTAATCACACGGGGCACTTTAGATATTTTTATGCTCCATTTGTTTCGGAAACAAATCCAGTTGCGAATCCGCAAGACTTTGTTTTAGGAGAAGGAGAGGAATTTTTAATTAATATGCCTACCGAAGGCGGAAAGGGCGAATTTAAGTATATCTTCTTCTTAGAATCTAGAGTACAGGATAGAACTGGAACAGTTCAAAGAACGGATACTGACTATGTAATATTTAGATACGATGTTAGAAATTACTCTATAGAAGTTTCGGGTGCAACCGGAACAAATTGGTTGGGTGAACCTGTTGATTTCTCGTTAGATATTTCCGAGTCAACCCAATATGAAAATGATCCGATAGTAATTACCAAATATCAATACAAGCTAGAAAAAGGCCCTAATAGTGGAATTTGGATGGACACCGAGGAAGCTGTGGAAGGAGATGGACATTCTACATTCTTGTTTGGAGGAATTAAATGGTATTTCAATGAACTCGAGAGAGCAGACGATGAATCTACAGCGGGTAACCCGGATGAGTTCGCAAGAAGAAAATATTCAAGTTATGATGGGGTAATCACCTTTAGGGCAATTAATCATGCAGGACATCCAAGTACCCCTATTGACTTATCGGTAAAAATTGATACTTCAACCCCTAATATTGTTTATGCGATTAGCCAGCAAACTGGCGAGGTAGTATGGGATAGTGATGCAAATCTATATCACATATACAGCACGAATGTTATAAACCTGAGAAGTACAACTTCCATTGTGGACGTTAATAGTATTTTCAAAAATAAGGCACCGATTACCTTTTATTACAGGATAACCAGTTCCTCTGAAACTGTGCCCCCAGCAGTGACTGCTGGAGGATGGACTCAGCTTATAGGAACGGTTTCTTTGACCGAACAATATTACTGGGTTTATGCGAAAAATGATCTAATGTCAAATGATGCCATTAATGCATACAAAATACACGTATTCAGGGAAACCCAAGCCCTTGGTGCAGAAATAATATCTGGCGGAACGATAGGGGCTTCGGGTGCATACGAATTTAATTGGACGGATAGAGCTACGGTTAGAATAAGACCCTCTTCTATGACAGGATTATATTATTGGTATCAAATAGACAACGAGCCTTGGGTTAAATATAATGCAAGCGCTAGACCATACAATCAGGATGGAGAATTAAGATTTTTAGGAGAAAGCGATCCTTTATTCCCAGAAGCACTAGTTAGGAATTTTAAAGGTACTGTGAAATTTAAAGTTACTAATTTGGCAGGAGCAGAGAAGCTTCTTGATAAGGCAGTAATTATTAAGATTGACGTTGATACCCCCCATTTGGGCCCGGATAATATACATCTAAGTACGACTGAGTTGAGTTCTATATCCATAGAGGATGCAAGAGATCGTTGGTATCCTAGCTCTATTTTAATTGAGATTTCGGGGAATGACGATATTCCTAGCGGAGTCATATATCAATATAAAATAGAGGGAACGGAAGATTATCAATTCATGCGCACTAATAGAATATCGACTGATGACATTATTGCGGCGATTTCTGGGTCAGGATTCTCTGAAGGAAATGGGACTATAAATATAACACTCCAAGCAAAATCAAAAGCGACCCAATCCTATCAAACATATGATTTAAAGTTTAACATTGACAAAATCCAGCCAGAATTTAGGCTTATTGGGCAGGCTATGAATGGAGGGGTTGCAGCAGGTAGACTTACTTCTGGACAATGGACAAATGCAAGCGAAGTTGTAATAAGCAGAGAGATACTAAGTCAAACTGCCTCTGAAGTGACTTATACATATTACGATTATAATACTCCTGAAATGATTACTCCTTGGCAGGTTGGTTCAACTTTAAGCTTTACTCTTATATCAAAAATAATAGTTGTAGCTGAAAGCCAATCGGGATTGATCGTTGAAAAGGAATTTCAAGTAAATATTGACTCGGTTAAACCTGTAATACACTCGGGCATCATAGTTAACTCTAATAATCCCGCAGTTCCAAATGTATATTATATAGATCAAGTTGTTACTTACACCGAAGACAATTTGGATTATGCAAAATACAATAATTTCCCCCTCTCAAACGGGCAAATAATTGCTACAAATACTGTTGATAATAGTAATGGGGGATATGTCCATATAATCGTTGCGGATAAAGCGGGAAATAAGGCTGAACTTAAATTTTATATGACTGTATTCCCATTGAGTGTTAGCGGAGAAGGGACGAGCATTGAACTTAATGATGATCACCTTGCGCTTCTAAGTACATTCGAAAATCATTATCAAGCGGCTGTTGCAAGCAATGCTTTATCTGCTTCAAGAAGCGAATATTTCCGTACCACAATAGCAAGACTTTGGGATAGGGTTAACACCTTAGAAAAACAGGTTGCTGATTATAGGGCATATCTAGTTACTATCAACCAAAGACCAACATTTGAATTGGTTTCTGATTACCCAGATATGAAAAAATATACCGATTATTTTACGTCCCCCGACCCTCTAGTGGTATATCCAGAATGGCAGCAAAATAAAATTATTGAGGGAACATATAACACATACTATCAAAAACTTCTAGCCGAGTATGCAAAGCTAAATGCATTGATGCAACAGATAAGAACAATTGAAAAACAGACTACTTCTCTTCCTGCGATGAATGTAGTTGCAAAAGAAGATTATGAGAGCGTAATCAGGGTATATTCTTCTTACTTAGGATTATCTACCGATCAGAAAGCTGTTTTTAATCCTAATCTCTTTACCAAGTTAAAGGAGCTCAAGAGAATATGCGAAGTATATCTTCTTCAAGATAATTCTTCCGGTATTAGTATCTATGGAGAGTCTTTGGTTGGAGAAGAGGTCAGTGTAGCAGTCGAAGTTATTCCATATGCGAAGACAACGGAGATATTTAACGAGGCTCAAAAGACTCTCATGTCCACTCTTCCAGCATCCGCTTCAAGAGCGATAATTTCAATGCACAAAGTAGGATTAAGCGGATGGGGTTCCCAATATAATACTGGAGAAATAGAGGTAACACTTCCCATCCCAGAGGAGTTTTATAACTATACTACTTTCTCGGTTTATAGGTTATATGCAGATGGGAGTTTAGCTCCTATGGAAGACGTAGTAATTAACAAGGATGGAAAGAGCGTATCTTTCCCGACTGATAGATTGGATACTTATGTGCTTGCTACAACGGCAAACATTACCGTTAGAGAAGAAGCCGACATAGTATATGGCTCTGTTATGGGTATCGAAGTTGATAGAGGAATGTTAATTTATATTGCCTATGGTGGCGCAGCCATTTTTGCAATTATGTTGGTTATAATAATTATAATGATATTAAAGAAGAGGAAGTTCCTTCGTGTATATGATAGGGCCCATAAAGGAAATCTCGTCAAGCGTGGAATCGATGCAATTCCGAAAGGGAATCCTCCCCCACCCTCAAACCCTGCAAGACCTGAGGAACGTGTCGCTAATCCCAACAAGATCAGATATATGAAATAACAAATATTTTTATCTAATTATATTAAGCCGTCTTCCTATAAGGGACGGTTTTTTCTTGGCTAGGAGAGTTCAAGGAAAGCATGAGATAGCTTGTAAAGAAATGTATTATATATTGCACAAAGTATAACAACATGATAGAATAAGATAGAGGAATAAATATGTTAGCATTATTAGTGGGAACGAGAATTAAAGATGTGAGAAACAGCCTAATGATTTCTCAAGAAGACTTGTCGAGAATAACAGGCATTGAACGAACTCAAATATCAAAGATAGAAAATGGAAATGCCAATATTACCCTTGAGACAATTGAAAGACTTTCAATTGCCTTAAAGCTTAGGGTAGCAGATTTATTTGATGAATCCTATTATAAAAAACCTCAACAGATTTATGTCTATAATACAGAAAAACTTACTCCATTTGTTAAGTGGGCCGGGGGAAAGACACAAATACTAGGGGAAATCAAAAGCCGAATGCCAATAAATTATAACTCGTACTTTGAACCGTTCGTCGGAGGTGGCGCTCTTTTCTTCCACATTGCTCCTCAGAGAGGGCATATTAACGATAGTAATTTAGACCTAATATCTGCATATAGAAGTATTAAAGATGATGCGAAATTTAACCAACTAATAACTAAATTGGAAGAACACGAAAGAAATCATTCAGAACAATACTATTATCAGATTCGTGATTTGGATAGAGAGGAAGCTTTTAATGATGCTAGCCAAGTAGATAGAGCTGCAAGAATGATATATCTAAACAAAGCATGTTTCAACGGACTTTATAGAGTCAACTCAAAAGGATTTTTTAATGTACCGTCAGGTAAAAAAAAGACCGTCAAAACTTTTAATCGAGAAGCTCTAATTAATATTCATAATTATTTGGCCTCAAACAAAGTAGAAATTTCGAGTTTAGACTTTGAAGAAGCACTAGTTGAAGCTGAATATGGAGATTTCGTTTATTTCGACCCGCCCTACGATGTATTTGAAGAACAGTCAAACTTTACATCTTATTCAAAAGAAAGTTTTGGAAGAGACGAACAAAAAAGGTTACTAAATGTATTTGAAAAATTATCACAAAAAGGTGCATATCTAATGCTTAGTAACCATAATACTTCATTTATTAGAGATTCTTATAAAAAGTATAACATGAGTGTAATTAACGCTAAGAGGATGATAAATTCTGATGCAAATAACAGGGGTAATGTTGAAGAATTGATTATAACGAATTACTGAGATGAAATATTTTTCGGATGATAAGTTTACTCTATATTTAGGCGACTCTTTTCGAGTATTGGGCATCATTGAAGAAAAGACGATAGATATGATTTTTGCCGATCCTCCTTATTTTTTATCTAATAACGGGATCTCGTGCCAAGCAGGAAAAATGGTGTCGGTTAATAAAGCTTCTTGGGACGCTACGGCAATGACTGCGACTCAGAAAATCAACTATTATCGAAAATGGTTAAGTCTATGTAGTAAAGTCTTAAAGGATAACGGTACGATTTGGATTAGTGGCACTATGCATAATATATATTACATTGGTGTTGCCTTGGAATATGAAGGGTTTTCAATAATCAATAATGTTACTTGGAAAAAAACAAATCCGGTACCCAACATTTCATGCAGAGCTTTTACTCATTCTACGGAAACTATTTTATGGGCTAGGAAACAACTTACTAAAAGTAAAAGAGGAAAGCATTTTTTTAACTACACTTTAATGAAGGAAGATAATAATAACAAACAAATGAAAGATGTTTGGGATTTTTCTACGGTCCCAAAATCAGAAAAGAAATATGGTAAACACCCAACCCAAAAACCACTTTCTTTACTACTTAGAATAATAAAGGCATCGACTCAGGAAAACGACTTAGTTCTTGACCCTTTTAATGGGAGCGGAACTACTGGCATCGCATCTACAATTTTAAACAGAAAATACATAGGTATAGACAATGTAGTGGAGTATTTAGAATTATCCCAAAAAAGATATGAGGAGATTAAGAATGAAAAGAGAAAAAAGTTTTGATGAATGGTTGTCAACTTTCAGCAATAACATTGCAACATTTTCTTACTATACTGACTTTAGAAAAGTATACAAGAATGTTGAGGCTATCAAAGTGGAGCTTAATATGTTGAATAGCTTAATAGGTTCAAAAAATATTGAAAAGGATTTTATAGATATTGTTTCAAGATATCCCGAGGTGCTAACAGCAATACCAATTCTGATTGCAAAAAGAGAAAGTGAAATTAAGATTTCTGAGCCAGATAAAGATTATCTTTTTGTTTTTTCTAAAGTAAAAAACAGTTTGGGCGAGTATGTAAGCTTTATGCGTGAAACTGGCCTTTTTGATTTATTGCAGAACCATTTAATCAACAATTTGATAGATTATGTTATTGGCGTTGAAGTGGGGATGGATACTAACGCTCGAAAAAATAGAACGGGGCATACAATGGAGGATCTAGTTGAATTATATCTTGTATCAAAAGGTTTAGAAAGAGATAAAACATATTTTAAGGAAATGACAAAGTCAGAGATTGAAGAAAGATTCGGGATAGATTTAGGGAGAATTTCAAATGATGGAAAAACAGAAAAAAGGTTTGATTTTGTCGTATTAAATAAAGGAATCATCTATGCTATAGAAGTTAATTTTTACACAGGAGGCGGTTCTAAGCTAAACGAGACTGCTCGGAGCTATAAACAGCTAGCATTGGAGGCTAGAGAAATTCCAAAATTTAAGTTTATTTGGATAACAGATGGTATAGGTTGGAAAAACGCAAAACATAATCTTGAAGAAACATATGATGTGTTAGAAGATGTGGCAAATTTGCAAGACTTAAAGGATGGATTTTTCGATAATTATTTTGACATAGAAAAATAACAGAAAGCATGCCCATTACTTTTAGAGAAATAACAAGAGAGAATCCGTATATTAATATTAATATACCGTCTTGAAAATCGTATGATTTAATAGTATTATGTTATATAAGGGGTTTTTTTTTATTACAATTTTTTAGAATTCAGATAAAAGAAAGCCAAAAAAGAGAATCAAATCAGAAGTGATATATATTTGATTATTAAGGAGGTTAGAAATGTCAGAAAGAGCAAAAGCCTTTACAAATTTCTTTGCAGCTATGGGCACTCTCGAAAAGTATGTGGAACTCGTCCCAGAGGCGAAAGAGGTAGCAAAAAAGGACAACGTAACAGTGCGTTTTAAAGTAACCGATGGACCAGATGGAATTTTAGTTTTTCAAGATGGTACCGTACAGGCGCTTGAATATGATGGCAGAAAAGCCGATATAGTTATTGCCTGTAAGACCCCTGAGTATTTCAATCAAGTAGTCGATGGAAAGGTAACTCCTATCCCGCAACTTCCTGGGATACTAAAAGCTTTGAAATTCATGGGTAAGCCAGAAAGTCCTTTCAATGTACTAACTAAGGGAATGGCCGATGTTTTGAGAAGGACGGAATTTAAAAACGAAGAAGAGAAAAAGATCACGACTATATTGTCCTTTTATACTATGGTTGCCGGAGTTGCTCAGGTAGGGAATCATGATGAAATTGCTCAGCATGCAATGAAGAGAATGGTTGACGGAGAAGTTTCCGTTGGCATTAGAGACGTGTGCTATGCAACTTTAATAAAGAAAGATGGGAAACTTGTTGCAGTAAAACAAAAATCTGAACGTCCAAGATCATTTATGACATTTGGAGATATTGATACAGCATATGGTTTAATAAGTGGGCAGGTAGATGCAATGACATGTATAAGCAAAGGCACCCTTGAAACCTCGGGTCACATGCTTATGCTCGATAATGTGAACAAGGTTTTGAACCGTGTTCCTATGTACTTGAAATAAATAAGGAGGAAGGAAAATGACTTACACATATAATAAAAATGTGCAGACCATGATTAGAGCCGGAAGAGTAATTCCGAGCGGAGTATATGGGCATTTAGGCCCAGCTGAAGGATGTATGATACCTTCTTCTTCATATCCGTTTTTTGCCGCAAAAGCAAAGGGCGCTGAAATATGGGATCCAGATGGAAATAGGTTTATTGACTATATGTGTGCATATGGCCCAAATATTCAAGGATACTGTGACCCTGATGTAGATGCTGCTGCAATTGAACAAATTAAACTGGGTAATTGCACTACATTGCCATCAACTGTCATGGTGGATTTTGCTGAGTATTTGACCAATCTTGTACATAAGGACTGGGCCTTCTTTTGTAAAAACGGAGGAGACGTTACATCTTTCTCAATAATGATTTCTCGTTACTACACTGGAAAGAAAAAGATTATTTTTGTTAAAAATTACTACCATGGCGTAGCTCCTTGGACACAACATCCAGATACTCCTGGAACGATTGAGGATGATTGCAAACACGGACTATATGTAAAGTTTAATGACATTGAAGATCTTAAGAGAACGATAGAAGCTAATAAGGATGATATAGCATGTTTCATAGCTACCCCCTATATGCATGGAAACTTTGTGGATAATGAACTTCCGGAGGAAGGATATTGGAAGCAAGTTAGAGAGCTCTGTACAAAATACGGGATAGTTATGATAATAGATGATATACGTTGCGGTTTCCGTTTAAGTCTTGAAGGATCGGATAGATACTTTGGATTTGACGCAGACTTAATTACATTCTGTAAGGCTCTTGCAAACGGCTATAACGTATCAGCTCTTTGCGGTAAGGAATTTCTTAAGGGCGCAGCTAGTACCGTTCCATATACAGGTTCTTATTGGATGAGCGCAGTTCCTTTTGCGGCTGGTCTTGCCAACTTAAAGAAGCTAGAAGCCAACAATGCTTGTCAACATTTCTTTGACATGGGAACAAGACTGGTTACAGGACTAGAAAAAGCAGCTAAACAAAGAAATATTCCATTGGTATCCTCTGGTCATCCAGCAATGTTCTATCTTAGAATTCAAGACGAACTTGGCAATTTTAGGCTTCATCAAGAATGGGTAGCAGAGTGCGTTAAGAGAGGGGTATTCATAACTAATCACCATAACCACTTTATTTGTATGGCCATGACTCCCGCAATAATAGATGAAACAATAGCTATTTGTACCGAGGGTATGGATGTGTTAGTGAAGAATCACCCTGAAGAATTTAAAAAATAAATTTATTTTGTTACATAATACTTAAAGCCTGCCAACTGGCAGGCTTTTAATTGTCCTATTTTTTGGACTTTCTCAAGACAACATTTCGGAATGACACAATTATTTGGTATAATATTCGTATACTATAATATGGAGGGAATATGGAGTTAACTTTACTAATAATATCGATAATTTTGTGTGTCGCATCTTTTGTCGTGTCGCTACTTGTTTATTTAAAGATTAGAACATTTAAAGGGGAGAATTCGGAAACAGAAGCGATTAAGGGGGTCGAATTTAAATTGGAAGGATTAAAAGGTTACTTTGAATCCTTTTCAAAAACAATTAAGGAATGGACTGATCAAACAACAACTGGTCTTTCCCAAAGACTACTTGAACTTCAATCTCAGAACTCCAACAGCATGGAGTCTTTGCAAAAGGAGGTCAAGCTAGAGCTTAAGGAGCTTAGAGAGGGAAATGAAAAACAGCTTGATTTGATGCGCAATACGGTTGATGAAAAAATGACTAAAACTCTTAATGAAAGGATAGAGATTTCTTTTAAGTCAGTGACAGACAGGTTGCAAGGGTTACATGAAAAAATGGGGGAGATGAACAAGCTTTCAACAGGAATTACCGATTTAAACAAATTACTATCTAATACAAAAACCCGTGGCAACTGGGGTGAAGCAAATCTTGAAATGATAATAGACGATATTCTAACTTCTGAACTATATGAGAAGCAATTTAACTGTGGGGCAAAGAAAAGCGACGCGGTAGACTTTGCCATTAAACTTCCAGGACAAGATGGTATAAATGAAGTATATTTGCCAATTGATTCAAAGTTTCCAACAGAATCTTATGTTCAACTCGTAGAAAGTCGAAGCGAGGGAGATAAGGGGAAGACAGAGAAATACCTTAAAGAACTTAAAGCATCTTTAATTAGGGAAGCAAAAAGCATATCTTTAAAGTATATAAATGTTCCATATACGACTGACTTTGCAATAATGTTTCTGCCATCAGAAGGGTTGTATGCGGAGGTAATGAGTATATCTGGCCTAGCTCAAGATGTTCAAAAGGATTTTAAAATAGTAATCTCTGGCCCGACAACAATATCAGCCCTTCTTCAATCCTTACGTATTGGGTTTAAGACTTTGCAAATTCAGAAGAACAGTGCGGATATTGTTGCAATGCTTAAAGGTTTCTCTAAAGATTTTGATAAATTTGTTGATAGTCTCTCTAAGACCAAGAATCAACTAGATAGGGTGAGTCAATCTATTGATGATACTTACAATAGGAGCGGTAAAATAAAAAGCCAGCTTGATAATATTGGGAGAATTGGAGAAGAAGATTCCTCCTCTCAAATAGATTCGGGCTCGGGGATAGAGAATGAATAAACTATAATTTCATTAGTGGATTAAGTAATGCCCCAGCTCAAATATTGCTGGGGATTTTTTTTGTAATACAATTTATATTTAAAATTTTCTATAAGGTTTTTCCGCAAAAAAAATTATTATAATGCATCTCTATTTTGGGAAGGTTCATTTTCGGGAGAAGAGTTCTTCTTTCCATCTATGAAAAAAGACAATTATAATGCATCTCTATTTTGGGAAGGTTCATTTTCGGGAGAAGAGTTCTTCTTTCCATCTATGAAAAAAGACAATTATAATGCATATCTATTTTTGCAAGGTTCATTTATGTAGGATAGTCCTTCTTTCCTTCTGCGAAAAAAGACAGTGATAATATATTTCTATTCTTTTGGAGGTTCGTTTTCGGGAGAAGAGTCCTTCTTTTTTTCTATATTTGCAGTTACAGGATTATTTTTTATCTTATTTTTTTTATTCGGAATCTTATGGAAGGGCTTTTGCCTTTTCTTAAAGCGAATCCCAAATATTATTATCCCTCCTAATGGAACAATAACTAGCAACCAGGGGAAGATTGCAATGACTGCAAGTCCTAAGAACTGGAAGAATTTCCCAAGAGCCTCCCAAGCACCAGTTAACGTCCCGCCAGCTCTTTCACCATAGCTTGGGTCTGGAGAAGGGGTATATGTTTTATTTAATCTTATTGTAACTTTGCTATAATCAACTAAACTATCAAAGCTATTAAGCTCTCCATTAAGGCGGGCTATTTCAGTATTGATTTCAGCAATACGCCTGATAGCATCTAACGGAACAATGCTTTCATCCTCTAAATAGGTTGTCAAAAGGGTTTTTTCTTCGTCTAGAGCTGTTATTTGGTCCTCTTTGCTCTGATAAGTCAAAGAAATATCTGTTGCGGTTTTTTCTAAACTCATTGCATCAGACGAAATTCCTTCAGTTATGTCAGCGATAAAAGCATCTAACCTTTCAGTTTTTACACGAACGACAAAAAAGGCATAAGAAGAAGACACACTTTCAGTATCAAACCATTCATCCGAATTTAAGGATGCTTTAATTTTTGCGACTTGTTCATCAAATTCGATGACATTTAAGGATACATCAGCAGAATAGATTATTTTTCTATCTGGAGTAGATTCTGATCCGGTATCGTCTTGGCTCTCTTCGGCTGGGGCCCCCATTTCTGGGGAAACATCATTGTTTGCAATATCTTGCGCGCTACTACAAGCATAAAGTGTAGATAGAGAAAATACCATTAATAAAACAATAAGAACAACTAGTGCTTTTCTTTTCATAAAAGTCCTCCCATTCGAATCCCTAATACCATATCTAATTATATGCGCTTTAATTAAACATAGTCAAGTTAGATGAATAACGGGGAAAAGGGTGGGATTCTATAAAAATATATTTAATATATCCACACCAAAGACTTTTTTTAAATAAACGTGGTGATTACAGGGCAACGGAACATAATGGGAGGAAACACTTACAGTTTTCTCCTAAAAACTCTCAGCTTGGGATTACAACTCTGAGAGTGAGGCAACGGAACATAATGGGAGAAAACACTCACAGTTTTCTCCTAATAACTTTATAAATTTTATTAATTACTTTTAAAAATTACCATTTATTATGCACTTTTTCTGCAAAACCAAGGGTATCTTTTAATTCAATAATTGTACCATCGTCAAGGATTGCTTTTCCTGAGAACTTTCCAAACACCTGGTGAGGGATCATGGCCATAAATTTTAGATCCACAGGGGCATATCGATCCAGTATAGGGGTAAAATTCATTTCGAATCTTCCATCTGAAGAAGTGAATTTCCAGGGGGACATGTAATCGTCTTTTCCTTCTTCTTCTCCTGGAATAATGAACTTAACATCCTCAAGCTTATGGGAGAGACCTTTATAAAAAAGCATATTCTCAGAGGCTGCAGAGGTGTCTCCAAAGCCGTATCCAATATTGAAGCCGAAAGTGGAACCATCTCTCATTCTAGTTTGTAGACTTCCCCAATACCAGGTATTGTTATATGTCCATACTCCTCTTCCCCAGTCAAGTGTTCCAAGATCATTTTCGAAGATGTATTTTCTTTTCCCGAGAGTAAATGTCCCGTTAGCCCTCATACAATTTATTTTTGCATTATAATAGAAGTATCCATGTTTATCAAAGGGTGTGGCGATAAACATACATTCCTTTGGAAACTCATCTAATGTAATATCAAATGCAAGGGTTTCTTTATCGTTGCCGAATTTTGGGTAGCTGCCATAAAGTTTGCGAGTCTTACCGTCATTTTCAAAGGTCATTTGTACCTTTCCAATTTTCGCAGAGGCATCTCCGTTTTTTGTTGAGGAAGGCATTTTATATTTTCCCATAGGGAAAAGGTCTACCGCACTCTTAGTGATCTGCCAGTTTTCCTTAAAATCGATAACTGTGGCGCTAATTGCGCCAATATATCCCATGTCGGAAATGGTTAAACAAATAGCGAAATCATCATTTCCGATATAGTAGTAGTCCCACTCTTTAATTCTCCACTTAGGAGCGGTTATATCCAATCTATCATACTCAAGAAGATAATTTGTTGCATAACCCTTTTTTAGTAAATTGCCATCTGGGCCTAAGAGTTTTCCTTTTTCCAAAATATGATCTTGCATATTTTCCTCCATTTTATACGTTTCTTTGAATATTTTAGTCTTTATTTAATTTGAACGCAAGTAGGAAGCACTTATGCTCATAATTATTTGTTTAGCATTTGTGCGTTGTAAATTAGACTTTGCTGGAAGGGATGACAAGCAAGGGAAGAATTTTTTCTTGCTAACTTATTAAATCCTTACTCGGTTTTTCAGTTTTCCATAAGGAAAAGGAAAACTGTAATTTGATACTTTCTCTTTTACTCGTCGGCTCTTCCTTCGTCGCTATCAGAAATATATTCAGCACCGGGAATCTCTACCTTATTATCGTTCTTTTCACCAGTGTATATGTCATCTAAGAATGAATTTAGAGCATCCGTCTCAGCTGCACTAGTTTCGTAAAGAGAAATTTTTGCCTCCTGTAATTCGTCCATTTTCTTTTTATTAAGGGGATACCAGAAAATCAACATAATACCCGAGACAATAAACAGTAGGGCAGGGATTAATGTGCCCCAGAGATATATTTGTGACTTGGTTGCATCCGTTTGTATTAGATTCAAAGCGTTGTATCCTACCCAGGCGATTACTTGTGTCGAAAGAACTCCCGCTAAGGTTTGGCCTAGCTTTCTTGTAAAGGAAAAAACAGCATAAGTATTTGTTTCGTCCCTCTTTTTAGTTTTTACCAATTGAAAATCAATAGCATCCGTTACAAAAGCCCAGACTTCTAAGATAAAGAAGCTAATTCCAGCACCCGCTAGAAATGCTAGAGAAACAAATACCCAAACGTTAGTTGTTT
>JAQVQU010000110.1:0-1533 GCA_028701415.1 Clostridia bacterium
TTAAATAGTTTTAGCATTATTGTGATTTTCCAACTATATGTTTAATTTTAGTTAATATTTACAATATTAGCACCAAAAGAGGTATGAGTAAAGAAAGGAAAAGGTTCGATAGGGCATACAAGTCGAGTGAATAGGAAAGAGTAAGATAATTCTTCGATAAGTCGAAAAATTAGTAGTGGCACCATATAAGTAAGGTGGGAGGTAAGACTATTATTGCGAGAATTAGGAGGATGGGAAAAATCTAAGAAACTGGGAAAATTATTAGTCTATTGTTACGCGTATTATGGGGCAGGATCAAAAATCAAAAAAAGAATAAAATGATTATATTATTAGTCTGTTGTTGTTATTCTCTTATCTAGCTATGTGATATAATCAAACTGTTATGGATTATTTTTCTTCTGATTTAAAATTATGTGCTAGTGTTCAAAGCGGACTTGAGGCTGTACTTAAGCGTGAAATGATATCTAATGGCTTTTTTTGTGAGGGAGCGATAAATGGAAGGATTCCTTTTAAAGGAAAACTTACTGAGGTTGCCCGTGCAAATATGTTCCTAAGAACTGCTAGTAGAGTGTTTGTCATTTTAGGATCCTTCAAAGCCGATACTTTTGATACGTTATACGAAGAGATTTCTGAGATTCCTTGGGAGGATATTTTACCCCCCGGGCAGGGAATTACGGTTCTTGCAAAGGTGTTAAAAAGTACGTTGATGTCCCCTTCGAGTATTCAAAGTGTAACAAAAAAGTCTATTGCGGCGAGAATAAAACAAAAGAGGAATTTATCCCGTCTTCCTGAAACTGAAAACAACTTAGTAATTGAAGTATCAATAAATCAAGATATCGCTACAGTATTCTTAGACACCTCTGGGGATTCCCTTCATAAAAGGGGGTATAGGTTGCTGGTCGGAAGGGCCCCTTTGAGAGAAACTCTAGCCGCAGGAATAATCTTGTTATCTTACTGGAAAGAAGATAGGGTTCTACTTGACCCTTTTACGGGTTCGGGGACAATCCCTATTGAAGCAGCTCTCATAGGAAATGATATTGCTCCGGGTATTCTTAGAAATTTTGCATACGAGAATCTCCCGGGAGGAAAAGAAATATGCAAAAATATTAGAGATGAAGCTAAGGGCAGAATTAAAGAAAATCAGCTTAGAATTTTTGGATATGATATAGACCCCAAAGCTGTAGGTTTAGCTGTAAAACATGCAGAGTCCGCTGGGGTTTCAAAATATATCCACTTTCAAAAGGCTGATATGAGATCTTTTTCTTCTCGCTTTGCTCATGGAATTATCATTACTAATCCCCCCTATGGCGAGAGGCTTAATGATGTGGATATTGCTAGTTTATACAGAGATTTTTTCAAAATGTACACATCTTTAGATTCTTGGAGCGCTTATGTTTTATCCTCTTTTAGGGACACTGAAAAGAGTTTTGGAAAAAGAGCTGATAAAATCAGAAAATTATATAACTCGGAAATAGAGTGCAATCTGTTTCAATATTTTGGCCCACCTCCCAAGAAAGAAGAACCCAAGGACAT
>JAQVQU010000110.1:1633-4445 GCA_028701415.1 Clostridia bacterium
AAGTATTATGACAGTTTTGAAAAAAGAGGATTCAAATTTGGTTGATGACCAAAAAGATCAATCAGTCTTTAAGTATTATGACAGCTTTGAAAAATGAGGAATTGAATTTAATTTATTCTGTTTTGGGATCAATTAAGTTTCCGAAGGGATTTTGTCAGGATGGGTCTTTACTTAGTTAGTGTGTTAAAGTATAATTATTGTATGCTCTACTTGGGAGGGTTGTATGGATAAAAGTCTTTTTGGGGAGCTTTACGAGATTATATCCCGAATAGATAATGTGAAGGACTGCGAATATTTCTTTGATGATTTATGCACGAAAAAAGAGGTTGAGCAGATGGCTCAGAGGGTTAAGGCAGCCAAACTTTTAATTGAAGGGAAAACCTATACTCAGGTTATTGCCGAGACGGACATTTCCTCTGCAACTTTAAGCAGGGTAAGTAGATGTGTCCAATATGGAAAAGGATATGTAAGGGTTCTTGGAAGGCCAAAGAATCCTGTCGATAAAAAATAAATCCATTTTTTTATATAAATCAATATAAATGAATTTTATGTGTTTTTTTTAATTGGGGTGTTTTATCCCCTCCTTTTTGTAGTAGAATATATTTATCAAATAATGTGGGGTATGGAAATGAAAGCATTATATATAGTCATAAGGGAAACACAATACATACAAGCTATTTTGGAAATGTTTTTGCAAAAGAACATAAAGGGAGCAACTATACTAGAAAGTGAGGGGATGGCTTCAGCTATAACTAGAAAATCTGATTTGTTTGCTGCAATGCACCATAACACATTTTACGGCCAATCCGATCCCGAGGACAAAAAACATTCCAAGACAATTATTACTGTAATGAAAGATGATCAGGTTGCCGAGGTTGTTACAGAGGTTCGGAGAATTCTACAGCCTTGTAATAAAAGAGCGATTGGGTTTATGTTCAGTATGCCAGTAGATGATATTTATTTAATAAAGCCTAATAACGAATAATACTATCCAAGCAATAGAATAGATGATAGTTATTCAATGAAAATGAATAACGAATAATACTAGGAAGATAATCTGAAACCCGGCCGATGCCGGGTTTTTGTCTTTGTACCAATATAAATTTTGAAATTCAAAGTGCAAATTAGTTATTTCTTCTAAAAACAAACCCAAGTCAACGTTTTTGAAGGTATTTTTGCTGTATACCGTGACATAGATACGATATTAAATTATTTGTTGTGATATAATAGGCGTGAATAAGAGAGAAGAGAGGTAGGGTATGAAGTCGGATATTGATATTGCAAGAAATGCGGAAGTAAAACCTATAAGAGAAATTGCTCTTTCCTTGGGTTTGAAGGAAGAGGAATTTGATTTATATGGAAAAAATAAGGCAAAGCTTAATATAAAGCCCCAGCCAAAGTCTGACAACCTAATTTTAGTTACGGCAATTAATCCAACGGCTCAAGGAGAAGGTAAGACAACGATAGCTATTGGTTTAGCTGATGGGCTGAGAAAAATTGGAAAGAATTCTTGCTTAGCCTTGAGAGAACCCTCTCTAGGACCCGTATTTGGAATAAAGGGGGGTGCAGCTGGCGGAGGATATTCTCAAGTAGTACCCATGGAAGAAATTAATTTGCACTTCACTGGAGATTTTCATGCTATCACAACAGCAAATAACCTTATTTCCTCTATCATAGACAATCATTTGACACAAGGAAACGAACTGAAAATTGATCCCGAGAAAATAACCTGGAAAAGGTGCATCGACTTAAATGATAGAGCACTTAGAAGCATCACTGTTGCTGAAGGTGGGGGGCCAAATGGTGTTCCAAGAAAGGATGGATTTAATATTACTGCTGCAAGTCAAATGATGGCGATTTTTTGCTTGGCAAGAGACCTTAAGGATTTTAAGAGAAGAGTTAAAAATAGTTGCATAGGGAGAAATTTTGAAGGACAGCCAGTTACTTGTGGAGATTTAAAAATTGAAGAGGCCGCAACTATCTTGGTAAAGGAGGCAATTAAGCCTAATTTAGTCCAAACCCTTGAAGGAACCCCAGCAATTATTCACGGAGGCCCCTTTGCGAACATAGCACATGGTTGTAATAGTGTTATTGCGACAAAAACCGCACTTACTTTAGCTGATTATGTTGTAACTGAAGCTGGCTTCGGAGCAGATTTAGGGGCAGAAAAGTTCATAGACATTAAGTCTAGGTCTTTAGATATGTTCCCGAAGGTTGCTGTGATTGTAGCCACGGTTAAGGCCTTGAAATTTAATGGTTCGGGAATAAAGGAAAATCTAAATATTGAGAATCTAGAATATTTAGAGAAGGGCATAGTAAATCTCGGGAAGCATATTGATAATCTCACAAAGAAATTTCATTTGCCGGTTATAGTAGCTTTAAATAAATTTGCATCGGACACAGATAGAGAGATAGAATACATAAAAAATTATTGCAATATTAAAGGGGCTGAATTCGAAATATCCGAAGCCTTTTTGAAGGGTGGGGAAGGATCGGTAAAACTAGCCCAAAAAGTAGTAATGTTGGCTGAGAAAAAATCTGAGGTAAAATACGTTTACGATCTAGGGGACAGTATAAAGATAAAAGTGGAAAAAATAGCAAGAGAAATATATGGGGCTAAAGATATCGAATTCACAAAAGAAGCTCTAGAAAAGATAGAGATGCTTAACGGATCAGGTTACGAAAATTATCCTGTTTGTATAGCAAAAACACAATACTCATTAACTGATGATCCTGGGATACTCGGCGCTCCAGAAGGTTTTACTTTCCATGTAAGGGACATTGAAGTAAGGACAGGAGCTGAATTTATTGT
>JAQVQU010000029.1 GCA_028701415.1 Clostridia bacterium
TATTACCTAAATTAATAGCATAGATCTTTGTATCATATAAAGCACATTCTTTTGCTATTCTAAGAATTGTTCCATCCCCCCCCAAAACGATGACTAAATCAGAATTCTGAGCAAGGGAATTTCTACTGAAGTATTCTCCTTTTAAATTCAGTATTCTTAATTCATCGGACAAATTAATAGTAACGAAATTATATTGTGAAAGTAAATCAAAAATAGAGGTTGTTACTCTTCCTCCAATATCTTTAGATAAATTTGTATAAATTCCAATAATCATAAGTATAATTATACATTTACCTTGTATATTATACAAGGAATAAAAATATATACGGATAAATATAGTTATTTCTTTTTTTTCTTTATAATCGAATCTTTTGGATTGTAAAATACTGCTACAAACTTTGCCGTCAATAATACTATTTCTTTTGATTTATTTACAGCAAGGTTCTTGAAAAATGCTTTTCCGCCAACAGTTAAAGCTGCGACAATGCTAGCTGAAGCTATATTAATTATTAGCTTAGCTGATTCAGAAAAAAATGAGGAAAATTTATAAGTGATACCGATCAACAAGGCCCCGCTTACAATTCCACAAATGTCTCCTATAACATCACAACAAATATTTGATACTTTCTCAGCATTTCTAATAAGTATAAGCGCTTGTTTGCTACCTGGTTCTTTCCTACTAGCTAAAGCATATATAGGTTCAGGATTACAAGAAGTAGTCGCAACTCCAACAGCATCTGCAATCAAACTTAAAAATATTAAAATTATAAGAAGTAGAATAGATATTGTATAATGAAAATAGTTAGTAAACTCTGAAAGAAGAGAAAAAAACGCAGCAAGAATAAGAGTTATAAAAGTGATTTTTATAACCCAAAAAATACCTTTATTCTTTTTTTTTGATTTAACTGTTTTTTTCCGTATTGGGTTCACAGAAGAATCTTTATTTATGGTAATAGGCCTATCTATGAAAATTTGCTCATCTGAATCATTATCATCAGGAGCATTATCAAAATTATTTTTATTGGTTTCTTTATTAGAATTATCTAAACTCATTGAATCCTCGAAATTGTTGATGGAGGTGAAAATTAAGTAAACCTTGCGTCTTTAGGTTCGGTAGGCTTTCCCTGTAAAATACTTGTCGTTGCCGTCCAAGCAGTTTCCTTTGAAATTCTACAATGTCTGATTGCTCAAAACATAACCGAATCGCCACTTAGAACACACTATAATCCTTAATTGTTTCAGTCTAGAAAATTTCTTTAACAGAATGGATACGAACTATCCTCTTTTGCACCCTAGGTTTCATAAGCATAGACCATTCAAAGTTCGCGTACTCAGTATGATTCTGAACCTTATTCCTCACTAGGACACTCAAGGCAAGCTACACTGCACACAGATATTGCTTACCGCGATGCAGGTTTAATCCTATTCAGAAAAACTATTCAAGTCTGTCCAAAATAGGTCTCCACGATAATTGGGTCGGCTTCAACATGCCATTGTTAAACGCCCAAAAACCTTAACTTCCAGCATACGCCCGGATTTGGGCAATCCAAGCAAACACAAGAAACTTCATCGATATGCTCTTTGACGGTATTTTAGCCCCGCCTTTGCTCGTACCGTATCTGACTAGAATACTGTACCGCCATCAACAAAGGAATTATATCATATAGTTAAAAACTCTGCAAATAAAGGTGCTTTTAATCGGTTTTAATATTCAATAAACTTATTATAGCATTCCAAAGTAATGAATTTGTTAAACATAACTGATCTGCGAGTAAAAATAAGTCATTTTTTAATCTGTTAAATAACGATTTGGTATTGTCTTCTCCGATTATTTTAATAATATTAATTTTTTCTGATTTATGTCGATGATCCAAGAAATCATCATTGATCTGAAATATTTTTCCAACAGTGTTAGAAAATTTTTCGAGCAAATTAAGGTTATCTTTAGAGATGTTTAAAAAAACAGCCGGGCTAGCAATCGCTGCCTCAAATAGAGCGCAAGTTTTTCCATCATAAATCCCTAATATTTGGTCTAAGCTATCTGGGATTGATTCCTGAATATCTTTAACTTGTCCTCCAATCATTCCGAGAACCCCAGCTTTTCGTGATATATAATTTGCAATAGAGGCATATTTGTTGCATTCTTTTGTAATTTCAAATAGTGTTTCATAAGCACAATTTAAAAGTGCATCTCCTATTAAAATTGCCATTCCTTGACCGAATTTATTATGTACTGAAGCTTTCCCCCTTCTAATTAAATCATTGTCCATTCCAGGTAAATCATCATGTACTAAAGAATAACTATGAATTAATTCTATAGATACAGCTATTTTGAATAATTCTTTTTTTTCTAAGCCAAAAGCCTGACATGAAAGTAAAAATAGCAATGGTCTTATTCTTTTTCCCCCGCCGAAACAGGAATAAAGCATCCCATCATAAAGAATGTCTGGAATATACCCTGAATAATTAAGAATAGTCTTTTTCAACTCCTCGTCTATTTCTAAAAGCAATGATTCTATTATATTACTAATCATAATCTTCAATAATTAACTTTTCTAATGAAGCATTTAACTCAGTTAAGCGACCTTTTTGAGAAGATAACGTTATTAGACAATCTTTTGATATAAGAATTGCTTCTTCATACAAATTCAATACATCATCAATAGCTAAAACTTCAGACTCAATTTTTTGCGCGATTGATTCAATTTTTTCTATATTATATTCTAAACTCATTTAGAACGCCTCCTAAAATTAGTCTTTATCTATGACTTTTGCGGAAAAAGACCCTTTATTTCCATAAACATTCAATATATCATTTACACATACGTCTTGAACTGAACAAATATTAACATCCCCTTTTTTAATTTTAAAGTATCCTTTGTTGAATAAATTTTGGGGGTTAATTAAGCTCAGTGTCTTTCTTAAATTATATATGTTCTTTTCTTCAGAGGAAATCTTAAACTGCGCTATTAAAGATATTTTCTTTAAACAGTTTATAGCTAAATTCTTTGTTGACTCAATAGTCATATTTACTTTTTTTTCTATAGTTTGTAAAGATGAAAATATTCTATTGATTGAATTATTATATTGAGAAACAATATATTCTCCAGCTGCCGTAGGAGTTAAACATCTTAAGTCTGATACAGCATCAGAAAGAGTAAAATCAACCTCGTGGCCTATAGCTGAAATGACAAATGTTTTTGCAGCGTATATTGCCCTGACAACTTCCTCCGAATTAAAAGCACTCAAATCTTCAGCCGAGCCCCCTCCTCTGGCTAAAATAATTACATCAAAATTTTGTTTGTCTAAAAAAGATAAGGCCTCAACTATTTCTTTTACTGAAGAAATGCCTTGTACGGAAACATTGTAAACTGAAACAGCTATTTGTTTATTATTTTTATGGATGGTTTTATATATATCTTTTATAACCGCTCCTTCCTTACTTGTTATCACAACTATATTTTGGGGAAATGCAGGAGGTAAGATTTTATGTGTGATATCAAAAAGACCTTCTTTTGTTAATCTGGCTTTGAGTTCTTGGAATTTATCAAATTGCTTACCAGAGCCACATAGTTCAATTTCAGTTGCGATAAATGAAAGTTTGCCTGTCTTTATGTAATAAGAAATTCTCCCAGAAATTAATACACTATCTCCTTCTTTTGGCAAATACTTCTGTTTGAGTTTAAAACCACATATAGAAATTTGAGAATTCTCATCTTTAAGGGTACAGTATAAGTTTTCTTTGTGAATACTTAATCCAGATATTTCACCTTTAACAACTAAGTCCCAAAGTAAAGCATCATTTTCAATTATGCCATATAGATATGAATTTAATTCTGATACAGTGAGATACTCTTTTTCTAACATTGTTACGATTTGTTGGTTAACTCCTTGTTAATTGAACTTAGTATTCCATTAACATATGCACTGCTTTTTTCAGTGGAATAAATCTTAACTAAATTTATAGCTTCAGCAATAGAAACATTAATAGGAATATCTTTAAGAAACATGATTTCATATGTTGATAGCAATAAAGCTGCTAAATCAGTTTTGTAAATTCTATCAAGATTGAATCCTTGAGCGTGCTTTTCAATAATAAGGGACAACTCTTTGTTTTTATCAATAACACCGTAATAAACTTCTTTAATATATTCAATATCTTCATTAGGAAAATCTGAAGAGCATAATAAAGAAAAAGATTTGCTATTTGGTTGAAAATTTGAAAAAATAAGCTCAAAAATAAGTTTAAATAAATTTTCTCTAGCTTTTTTTCTCATAGTAATGTTCATACAGTAACGTTTTTTACTAGGATATTTATTTTTTTCACTTTAAATTTGGTGTTTTTCTCGATATCATTCTTTATTTGTTCCTGCAACATGCAACTTATCTCGGTAATACTAAAGCCATATTTAATGTCAATCTCGAAATCAATCTCCAATAGATAATCGTTTATTACAACTTTTGAAAAAACCTGAGATAAATCATTATTCTTGGAGACATTTTGCCGCATTGATACGGCTTCATTATTTAAAATAGCTTTTAAAATTAACGAATCAACTAGCTCAGTATATCTATTATTAACTTGTTTTTCTAATTTATTCTTATTCATTTCATGATAATAACACAAATGACTTCTTATAATCAACACGCAAGCAATAAAAAAGTCCCTCTTGCGAAGGACTAAAAAAACGCAGATAACAGTCATTAAACGCGAGACATGTATTCTCCAGTTCTAGTGTCCAATCTAATTGTTTCCCCCTCATTTACAAATAAGGGAACTTGCACAGAAAAACCTGTTTCTAATATTGCAGTTTTTGTACCTGGTTGGGCGGTTGATCCTGGCAATCCAGGTTCACAATCTACAATTAATAATTCAACAAAGTTTTCTGGCTCTACTGAAAAAGCAGAACCTTTAAAGAATGAAATGTCTACAGGACTACCTTCTTTAATGAATCTCAAAGCATCTTCAACAATTTCTCTATTCATAGGAACCATATCATACGTATCTTTATCCATAAAATAATACAAATCTCCATCATTATAGCTATATTCCATTTTCTTTTTTTCTATATGAGCTAGTTCGTATTTTTCACTAGGATTGAAAGTTCTTTCGATTACTCCTCCAGTCATCACATTTCTCATTTTAGCGCGAACAAATGCTGAGCCCTTTCCTGGCTTAACATGTTGAAACTCAACTATCACTTGTACTGAACCATTGTCTAATTGAAAAGTAATACCTTTACGAAAATCCCCTGCATTAATATATGCCATTATACCCTCCTGTCGTTCGACTATAATATTATCAGTTCTTTCGGTGATTTTGTCAAGTTTCGAACACCATCTTCACGAAAAACAACTATATCCTCGATTCTTACCCCAAACCTATTTGGGAGGTATAAGCCTGGTTCGACACTAGTAATTACATTAGAATCAATAAGACCATTATAAAATTTACTTAAAGAGGGCTTTTCATGAATGTCTATTCCAAGAGAATGGCCAAGTGAGTGAGTAAAAAATACTTCCATATTGAATTTGGAAAAGTAATTTCTCGCTAAATAATCACACTCTGCCCCAGACATGCCAGCCTTTAATTTTTCTAAGGCCGTTTTTTGAGCCTCTAATACTAATTGATATAACGAAATGTAATCGTCCTCAGGTTTTCCAACAGCTATACTACGTGTCATATCTGAACAATAACCCTTATATTTTGCTCCAAAATCAATTGTTATTACGTCTCTTTCACGTAAGACATTATTGGTTGGGTGTGCATGAGGTTTCGAGGTGTTTTTTCCAAATGCTACTATGGTATCAAAGGCCAAAGTGCCTCCATTTAGATAAATTTGACTATTTATAAAACTTTCTAATTCAATTTCGGAAATACCAACTTTAATGGAATCTAAAGCTTTTAAAAAAACTAAATCGGTAATATTTTGTGCGTATTCTATGCAAGAAAGTTCATATTCCTCTTTAATTGAGCGTATAAGTTGCATTTCTTGTGAGATGGGTATTAATTTATAATTCTTGAGCATGATAAATTCATGGTTTATTATGCTTAAGTTCTCATATCCAATTCTTTTAATTTTAAGCTTATCTAGACAATCTAACGATTTTTGGACATAGCCTCCCCCATCCCCGATATCAATAAACCTGAAATTTGGACAAACACTTTCAAATTCTTCTTTTACTCTTTGATCAGATATATATAGATTTTCATTTCTAGTGATAATAATTCTGGCATCTTCGTTTTTGTAATTTGTAAAGTAAAACAAATTAGAAGGATCAGAAATATATGCGGCATCATATTTTAAAAAAGATAATTTTTTTGTATTAATCATATAAAAATTGTATTATAATTTGCTAAGAATGTAAAATGCCTTTAATGTTTTAAAAAATATTTTATTCACGTATTTTTCACAAAAAATTGTTATTATATATTTTATTATATAAATATGCTTATTAGGAGACTATATCTTATGAGAAAAAATTTGTTTTATCTATTACTTATTCTAATTACTACCTTAACTATTTCTCTAGTTGCTTGCAGCCCAAGTTTTGTTGGATTAGACCTGAATTCAGACAGACTTTCTAGCAGCTCTTCTAACAATAATAACGATACAAACTACTTAGAAGGCACACCTGCAGATTATCAGGTTAGTATAAATACAGTAACCCCCACAATTATTGAGGGAGGACTTCCTGAAGTAGTTCAGGAGGTAAGAGATACGGTTGTATCTTTATCTTGCATTACTATAGATGGGGATGGGAATGAAGGAAATTCTTCCGGTTCTGGCGTATTTTTCGCAACAGATGAATCAAACAATTCTTCTTTTATTCTTACTTGTTGTCATGTTATAGACCAAGCCACAGAAATAGTAGCAATATTGATTGATGGGACTGAACTAGATTGCGAATTTATTGGTGGAGATGATGAAAAGGATATAGCAGTTTTGAAGACTTCTGGAATTTTTTCCACAGCTGATGTCAGAAACCTTTTAGATGAAGGAGGAGCTCCTTTAAAATTAGCTGAATCGGTCTTTGCTATAGGTAATCCACTCGGAACTCTCGGGGGTAGTGTAACCCAAGGAATAATTAGTGGAACAGAAAGAATTATTAATATGGATGGTGTCTCAATGAATTTACTTCAAATAGATGTCGCAGTAAACCCAGGAAACTCTGGAGGGCCTCTTTTCGATTATTCAGGTGCGCTTGTTGGAATAGTAAATGCAAAGAGTGTAGGAACTGACGTTGAGGGGATTGGATATGCAATAAAAATTGATGATGCGATAGACATTGCTGAATCACTTTTGAGCACGGCAGGTAATCCAGATTATGAATATAAAGGTTATATTGAGGGAAAAGTTCGTTTAGGAGTAACAGTACAAGGTGCTTTAAATAATGAAGAAAACAAATACTTTTATTCTATTGTTGCTTTAAATGTTTATGGATCCGTTGCACAGTATAACGCTACAGCAGCCATTGATAAAAAAATATTTATTAATGATATAATTACGGGAATAATTATTTCTGAGGAAACGATATACTTCACGGATATTAACACTTTAGGAGATATTGTGAAATCTTTGGAAGTCGGAGATGTTATAAAACTTTTAATAAAACACCCAACTAATTACAATTTTATAACCGGCTGGGCTTATGAAGAGAGAGAAATAGAGATCACTATGGTACAATACGTTTATGGTTTATAAATAAAAAATTTCTCATGAAAAAGAAAAAAGCGGTCGATTTTCATCTACCGCTTTTTTGGTGGGCAGGGATGGATTCGAACCATCGAAGTCACTGACAACAGATTTACAGTCTGCTCCCTTTGGCCACTCGGGAACCTACCCATATTTATGGAGCTGGCTATTGGAATCGAACCAACAACCTGCTGATTACAAATCAGCTGCTCTGCCTGTTGAGCTAAGCCAGCATTCAAAGACAATTTATATGCTTAAGACTTACTGGTGGCTTGGGGTGGAATTGAACCGCCGACACAGGGATTTTCAGTCCCTTGCTCTACCGACTGAGCTACCAAGCCAAAAAATTGGCGATCCGGAAGGGGTTCGAACCCTCGACCTCTAGCGTGACAGGCTAGCGTTCTAACCAACTGAACTACCGGACCGCATCATTAGTCTTATTATCAATTTATGGTGGGCCTTCACGGACTCGAACCGCGGACCAATCGGTTATGAGCCGACCGCTCTAACCAACTGAGCTAAAGGCCCCCACTTTGTAATGGTCGGGATGAAGAGATTTGAACTCCCAACCCCTTGGTCCCAAACCAAGTGCGCTACCAAGTTGCGCTACACCCCGTTGTGACCCTTTATATAATCACTTAAATTAGTTTACATTAAGATATTTTTGTTGTCAATTCTTTTGGGGGAAAAATCACCTATTCCTTAACCTTTTAATGTTATAAAAATTTAGTTTATGAATATTGACTAATGTAATTATTTATTTACATCTTTCTTTGTATAAATGGTGTTTTACTTGAATTAATTACTATGCTAAAATTAGTTAATGAAAATTATTTTTTATATGCTTTACTATATAATTCAATTCTCTTGGGGATTATTGCAAAACTTAATTGGTTTAGCATATTTTTTATTAACCCCAAAAAACAAGCAAATTTTTTTTAATGGTGCCTTAGTTGGATTCCATGGGCAAAATTGGGGAGGAATATCTTTAGGAATTTTTATCATTATAAATGGAACTAAGACTGAACAATGGGAAAAAAACACGCTCATACATGAATATGGACATACCATTCAATCGCTGTTATTAGGCCCTTTATACTTATTTGTTATTGGGTTACCATCTTTTATTTGGTGTAATTCAAGATATTTCATTAAAAAGAGAAAGGAAAAAAATATCTCATATTTTTCATTTTATCCCGAAAAATGGGCTAATCAACTCGGGGAACTTACCACAAAACAAAAGATTATTAAAACAGAATAAATGAAAGAAATTACGTTAAATAAACTCAAAAAATTTTGGGATATATCTGCTTATTCTTTTGCTGACATGCTAGGTGGTGGAGTTGGGCAGGTAATTTCTCTTTATTATTTATCTTTTTTATTATATGTTGCTGGATTAACCCCTATTATGGCTGGCATTGTTACGGGAATTGGAAAGATATGGGATGGGATTATTGACCCGTTTATTGGAGTAATAGTAGATAAAACTAACCATAAATTTGGTAAGTCAAAGTTTTGGATGTTAATTTCAGTTATTCCAATTTTTATTTTTTATTTTATGCTTTGGTATTCATTTGGAATAACAAACCTAAATACTAAATTCATATATTATATTTTTGCTTATATTCTTTGGACTACAGCCTTTTCTTTAGCTATTATTCCCTATGAATCTCTACTACCAAGAATGGTTTCGGGATATGATGAAAGAACGAGTTATTCTTCAGTAAGAATGGTTTTTTCTGGTGTATCATGTGTTGTTTCTACTTATCTTTATGAATTACTCGTACCAGTAACTCAAGAAAACCCCTTATCTGCCAATTTTACTTCAAACTTTGCAATTTTAGGAGTTGTTTTAGGTTTATTTTTTGCAGTTCCAGTATTGATTACAGCTCTTGGATCTAAAGAAAAAAAATGTGATATATCAGATAATAAGCTTTCAGTAAAATTCATATTCGCACAATATAAAGAAGTTTTCCGATCAAAAACATATAAAAAATATTTTGCACTTGGATTATCAGGTACCTTTGTGGGAAGCGCAATCTCTGCAAGTATGGTTTTGTTTATCTATTTAACCTATGGAAATATTCAAAATTATTTCTTAGGTTTTTCCTTAGTATTTCTAATTGTTAATATCAAAGGCGCAATAGAAATTTTATTTTTTTTGCCAAATGTTTACTTAATGAAAAAGAAAAACAAACACAGGCCTTACTTAATAGATATACCATTAATTATGGTAGCGTGCATAATTATTCTTTTTATAAACAATAGTACCCCTATTTGGATTTTATTTATTGCTGTAAGTTTTCTTGGCGCTGGGGTATCATGTTTAGGTTTTGTTCCTATGACTTTATTGCCAGATTTATCAGATGTAGATGAATTAATCCATGGAAAAAGACGCGAAGGTGTTAATGCTGGACTTACAACTCTAGGAAAACAAATAGTAAGTGGATTGGCAATTACTGTATATGGATTTGTTTTAGAAGGATTCGGCTTAGATACCTCTATTGCCTCTCCTGAAGCAGCGACCCAATCCTCCATTTTAGCAATTAAAATTATGTATTGCATCATTCCTATATTTTTTGGGATCATAATGATATTAATTAGTATAAGTTATCCTTTAAACAAGAACACTCATGACACAATCAAAAAACTTATATCAAAAAAGAAATCTGGTGAGGACTATTTAACAACAATAGAAGAGAAAAATATCTGTGAAAAACTAACTGGGTTAAAATATGAAGAACTTTGGGTAAGCAAAAAATCTTAATATCCCCTTTTAACGGAAATGACTTCTGGAAGTTCACTTAATTTTTTAATAATAAGCTCCAATTCAGCTATTTCTTTAATTTCAATCCCTAAGCTTATCAAGGTCTTATCTTGTTGTCTCTTATGAATTTCCAAAGCATTGATAGATATTCCTCTTGCCGCTAGCAAAGGAATGAAGGAATTAACTAGCCCAGCTTTATCATAACACTCTAATTTCAAATAAGCAGTAAACAGCGAGTTATCAGTATTCGCCCATTTTGCATCAAGTATTCTTTCAGGCTCCATGTTTTTTGTATTAGGGCAATCAGCACGATGGATTGAAATACCTGTTCCCCTAGCTGCATACCCAACAATTAAATCTCCAGGGACAGGATTACAACATCTACTAAGTTTGACTAAAAAACCATCATATCCTTCAATGAGAACACTACTAGAACTTTTTTTTGAATTTTTTTCTTGCTTTTGATTAATTTCTTCAATAGAAATTGGATTATTTTTAGCTTGAAATTTTTTATATCTATCTATTAATTTTGTCAAAATTTGATTAGCAGTTATTGAACCATACCCCACAGAAGCAAACATATCCTCCTGAGAGGAAATAGAATACCGGTCATATATATCTTCAAGCGCTTCTTTAAGAGATATTAAATCAAAAAGTGAATAACCTCTCCTTTTTGATTCCCTTTCAAGAATATCTCGACCAAGCTTAATATTATCCTCAAGAAGAATCTTTTTATAAAAAGCCTTAATTCTAGATTTTGCTTGAGGGGTCTTAACAAATTTTAACCAATCTCTACTAGGTCCTTTAGAATTTTTTTGAGTTAATATTTCTACAACATCTCCTGTTACAAGAGTTGAATTTAAAGGAACCAATTTGCCATTTACCTTAGCCCCTATGCAATTATTCCCTATCTCACTATGTATCCTAAATGCATAATCTACTGGGGTAGAATCAACAGCTAGATCAATTACATCTCCTTTTGGGGTAAAAATGTAAATTTCGTGTGGCGATACGTTTGTTTTTAAGGCTGCCATAAACTCTTTGCTGTCTTTTATATCATTTTCTGATTCTACCATTTCTTGAATCCATCCAATTTTTTTATCGTAATCAGAAAATTTCTCGTTTGCTTTTCCTTCTTTATATTTCCAATGAGCGGCAACGCCGTATTCTGCGACTTTATTCATATCAATGGTTCTTATTTGAATCTCAAATATTTGGCCAAAGTCACTAACAACAGTTGTGTGCAATGACTGGTATTTATTTGGCTTGGGCATTCCAATATAATCCTTAAATCGTCCAGGAATAGGTTTCCATAGAGAATGAATAATACCTAATACTGTATAACATTGACTTTCTGATTCAACTATTACACGTATTGCTATTAAATCGTGAATTTGATCTAATGATTTATTTTGATTAATCATTTTCTTATAAATACTATATAAGTGTTTGGGACGGCCTTTAATTTCAGCTGAAATTTTTAGATTTACTAATTCTTTAGTTAATCTCTCAATGATACGGTTAACGAATACCATGTACTCTTTTCTTTTTATATCCAATTGCGAAGATAATTCATAAAATTCATTAGGATATATCTGTTCAAAACACAAATCTTCAAGTTCAATTTTAATCTGTGAAAAGCCAAGTCTACTTGCAATAGGGGCATAAATATCCAATGTTTCACTCGCAATTCTATGCCTTTTTAACTCTGGCAATACTTTTATAGTACGCATATTATGTAATCTATCCGCTAATTTAATAAAAATTACTCTAGAATCATTGGCAACAGACATAAATAATTTTCTATAATTCTCAGTTTGTTCCTCTTCTTTTGAATTAAACTTCATTTTAGAAAGTTTAGTTACACTTTCTACTAAATTGGCTATTTCTTCTCCGAATTTTTTTCTTAATACTTCATCGGTACAATCAGTATCTTCAATTACATCGTGTAGTATTGCGGCAGATAAACAAATAAAATCCATCCCATAATCTAGAAGTATTCCTGCTGCACCAATAGGATGGGTGATATAATCTTCCCCTGATACTCGTTTTTGTCCTTTATGGCACTCCTTGGCAAAATCTAAAGCGTAAAGAATCATCTGAAATTCTTCAGGAATAAAACTTTCTTTACATTTATTTAAAAAATCTTTTTCGTTCATTTTTATCTAATTTTTCAACCTATTATATATTATCGATTCATCCAGAGACCTTGAAGAAATGGCTATAGACCAGACCTGCGTATTTGTATCGATTTTTAAATAACCTAACTCTAATAGAATTATACAGCATAATTTGAACATATGTATAGTGATGGTAAATCCTTTAGAAACCAAAAACGAAAAGATAATTTTAGGATCCTGTGAATTTATTATTTCTGGTAAATATTTTCTTAGAAAAGAGTAAGTTGTATTTAGATGGTTTTGATTTATATTAATTAAGTAATTATTTGGAAATATGTCTGTTCGTGAAACTAAAGTAATATTTGAATATTTTTTTAACATATGGTCAATATAATTTTTGGGAGGAATATCAAACAAAATAATCTCAGAAAAATATTCAAAAGTTTCATCTTTATTGGGAGAAAACAATATGGTATTAAAAGTATTGAATGAATCAAGTTTCATAAACTTTAAAATATAATTAGGGTAGTTTTCCATAGCTAATAAAAAATTGTTGTAGTTCCAAACTAAAACAATTCTTCCAAAATAATCATTGGGTTTATAAGGATTTTTGAACATTGTTTCTGGATTATTTGTTAATATATATCTAGATAAATCATTGTAAGCGAGAAAGTGATTGTCGATATCAAATGATTTTAGTGATATATCAAGTACAAAACATGTAGCATATTCTCTTTTTCTAAAATTTTCAAAATTTAGAGAAAATCTAATTCTTTTCATTACATCTGCTTGGAGTATTTCTAAATAATCAATTTTATTAAACCCAATGAATCTAATATTTTTTGTTAATTCATATTTAATGTGCGGATACGAATTAATGGGGGAAAAATTCAAAGAACCAACACAAACAGAAAAAATGGGTTTTCTGTTATTCATACCAAATGGTTCAAACAGAGATAGTTCTTTTGTAAGTTGAATATTAACATCAGATATATCGTCTAGATTAAAAGCGTTATCAGAAATAGTTTTAAAAAGTTCTGGCGGGTAATTAGAATATATATAAGTGTCGCAAGATTCTAAAAACGGATTAATATTTCTATAATCCAATGATAAACCAGCAGCCATTTCATGGCCACCATAGTTATTCAAAAATTGTGAGTTGCTTTTTAGTACATCATAAATATTTATCCCCTTTATGCTTCTACACGAGCCTTTTGCACAATTATTATTCTTAGTTAACAATATTGTCGGTTTGTTGAATTCTTCAGCAATTTTAGATGCCGCTATTCCTATTACTCCAGCCTCCCATTTTTCATTATATAGAAGAATCACCCTATGGGTAGATAAATCATATTCAAGTAACATATTTTTGACACTTTCAATTGTATCGATGCATAAATCTTGTCTATACTTATTTTCAATTTCTAAGTCATTAATAATTTGATTAATCTCTGTAATATCTTTTGAAATCAAAAGTTTAAAAGATTTAAAAGCCGAGCTAATCCGTCCTGAAGCATTTAATCGCGGCCCTATCTTATAAGCAATATCTGAAGATTTAATTATTACATTTTTATCTTCCTTTCTCATTATAAAGTCAATAAGGCACTTTAAGCCTAAATTTGATTTATCGCTGTTAATCTTATTCAGCCCAAGAGATACAATAATTCTATTGCTTTTAACTAAAGGAACTAAATCTGTAACAGTAGATATAGCACAGATATCCACGTATTCCAAAGCTTCTTTTTTCCCAAAAACAGCAGAAATCAACATAAATGCTACTCCAGCTCCAGATAGTTCATCATATTCAGTCTGTATTTTTGGATTAATACAAATACACTTAGGTAAACTTGCCCCAGGTTCGTGGTGATCAGTAACAATTACTTCTATGCCAAGTTGTTGCAAGTATTCTACTTCTTCAACAGACTGAATCCCACAATCAACGGTAATAAGCAAGTCTGGTTTGTATGTTAATAACATCTTATCAATTGAATCTAACTTAAGCCCATATCCATCTTCTTCCCTATTTGGCAAAAAGACTTCTGAAATAATGCCATTTTTTTGAAAAGCTAAATATAAAATAGAAGCAGCGCCAACACCGTCACAGTCATAATCACCATATATTACAATTTTTGATTTTTTTGAAAAATGTTCTTTAATTAAAGATACCGCATCATTCATACCCTTCAAATCATATGGATTTGCCAAATCTTTTTCTGAAGGATACAAAAATGACTTTATATCAACTATTGAAGAGAAGCCTCTTTCTATTAAAATAGAGGCTGTGATTCTACTAAAAGAAAATTCCTTACAAATCTTATCAATAAAATAATTTTCCATAAAATTTATATAAAAAAAGCCCGATTTTCGAGCTTATTTTTAATTTTATCTCTTTTGTGTTTTTAACGCTTTTGCCTTTTTAATTTCATTTTTAAGTTTAGCCTGCATTAATAGTCCCCAAATGCTTGGAGCTAAAAACAAAGATGAATAAAGCCCAGATAGAATTCCAAAAATAATCGGTAAAGCAAAATCAGACAATGATTTAATACCCATTGAAGCAAGAATACTAATAGTCAAAAGTGTGGTAAAGCTAGTAAATAAAGCTCTTGTCAAACATTGGTTGACTGATGTATCAACAATTTCCCCCGGGATAATCTTTAAATTTTGAGTACGTATAAGTTTAATATTATCTCTTACTCTATCAAAAATTAGCAAAGTATTATTGATTGAATAAGCAACGATAGTAATTAAACCAGCTATTAAAGAACTATTAATCTGTATCCTAAAAATAATTACAAATGACAACATAATAATAATATCATTAATTTGCATACTTAAGGCAGCTATTCCACTAAATAGGTCAAAGCGAATTGCGGTATAAATGAGCATTAAAAGCATTGCTATTCCAACTGAAAGTGCAGCCTTTTTTAGTAAGTCAGAACTTGCCGTAGCATTTATCATTTCTGCGTTAGCTTGTATTTGGATGTTTGTACCATATTTTAAAATAAAGGCATCTTCAACTTGTTGTTCAACAGTATTATTTATTGTTATCATTTCTTCGGCCATTTCAGGAGTATTGTAATCCACTACTAAGTTATCGCCCTCAGAGACCGAGTTTTGATATCTAACAATTATTGCATCCGCACCACTATTTTGATCTGATGCAGCGGATAAACCATTTTGGTTAAGAATAGTCGAAATTAATTCATAATTAGCGATTCTATTCTCTCCTTGCATTTCAGCCCCGCTCATTTCTACAGTTAAAACAGATCCTCCTTTGAAGTCTATTCCGATATTAGCAAAACCATCATACCTATTTCCAATTTGGCTATATATAGTACCACAAACTAATGCAATAAAAATAATTGCTAAAGGAAGAATAAACCAATATCCCGAATTCTTAAAAATAAATAATTTTTGTTTTGTACCAGTCAAATTTACTAGACTATTTTGTTTTTTCATTGTTAGCCTCCCGGAAAGATAAAGCATAAAATTTCTCATTTTCGCTATTGAAGGACAGCAAAATATTCAAAAATAATTTAGTAATAATAATTGCGGTAAACATTGACAAAATTATTCCAATTAGTAAGGTGATTCCAAAACTTTTTATTGAGGTCGCCCCAAAAATTACCATAACAATTGAACCAAGTATAGTTGTTATATTTCCATCTATAATCGCAGGAAGGCCTTTAGAAAAGCCTTTTTGAACAGAGGAAGATATACCTTTGCCAAGACCACCCATTCTTTTTTCTTCTTTAACTCTCTCAAAAATTATCACATTTGCATCAACAGCCATTCCTATACTAAGAATTATTCCAGCTATAGAGGGAAGTGTAAGTTGGACCCAAGGGACCAAAGCCAGTAAATACATAAGTAGCGTAGTATAAGTAATAAGGGCACAAGTTGCAGCAAAACCCATTCCTCTATAAAATATTATCAAAAAAATCATAATAAGAAAAAGCCCTGCCGCCCCTGCAATAATGCTATATAAAAGTGCATTTTGTCCCAATGTGGGAGAAATTGAAGCTGTAGAAATGGGAGATAATTTTACCGCAAAAGTCCCAGCGTTAATTTTTGTGGCCATATCATTTGCCGTTTGATATGTGTAGTTTCCAGAGATAATTGCATTTCCATCCGGGATAACAGCATTTACAGTTGGAGCCATAACTTCTTCTCCATTAATATTTATACTAATTGTCTTGCCAACATTTGCTTCAGTCGCCTTAGCAAAGGCCTCGGTTCCAAGTTGGTTAAACTTAAGACTAATAACATATTGTCCTTCATACAACATCGCCGTTGCTCTTTCAAGGTGTTCCCCTCCCTTAATAACTACAGTTCCTGAAGAATCTTTAAATTCAAGTACAGCAGGCTCCCCAAGCAAAGAGATTAGGTGTTCAGTATCTTCAACCGAAGGAACTTCGACTCTAATTTGATTTCTTCCCTGTTTAGCTACTGTCGCCTCTGTATATCCCTCATTAAAAAGCAAAGATTGAAGATTTGACATTGTCCCTTCAAGAGCACTGTCCGTTTCTTCTTCTGTGTCAAAGACCGAAATGTCCGCCTCATATACTGCATACATGCCTCCTTCAACATCAAGGCCAAGTTTTATGGCTTTTGAAACCCAAAAGAAATCATAATTAGTTTTGCCAATTTTAAAGGAATCTTCTCCGTTTAATGGAAATATAAAAACAGCTAAAGTAGCAACAAAAATAACTATGGCTACTGACAGTATTATTGCAGTTTTTTTAGAAAAAACATGCCATTCTTTTACTTGTTTTTCTGAGCTTTTATTGCGCACGATAAATGCCTCCGCTTGTTAATCTTATAAATTATATAGGTAATGAGATTTTTAGTCAAATAATATGTATCTTGGCTAATGTTATTTTACAAAATATATGAATAATAATCTCATAAAAAGTTTCCTT
>JAQVQU010000111.1 GCA_028701415.1 Clostridia bacterium
TAGGAATTTACGGCCTTTTGCAAATTTTTAAACATAAGAGTATAATATTTATTATCTTAATATTTTCACCATTTGTTTTGCTTCTATATAGTGAGATTAATCCAATGAATAAGGGGGATTAGTAGATGAAAAAACAATTGACGGTGGTTTTGTTGTTGCTAACAACTATTTTGACCATTTTCTTATTTTCATGTAAGCCTAAACTTGAGGCAACCATTAATTTTGATGCTAATGGGGGTCAATTTTCTGGAGGGGAGACTTCTCTAGAAATTGAGATGAAAAAAACTTTAGAAATGCCTAGTGCACCTTCCAAAGCAGGTTATACGTTTTCAGGATGGTTCACGGATATTAGCCTTGCTAGTTTATTTGACGAATCTGTTTTTCCCGAAACCGATATCATACTCTATGCAAAATGGACTGCAAATGATAATTCGGTAGTATTTGACGCAAATGGCGGAACTGGCACCATGGATAACCTAGTAATTCCAACTGGTTCTATTCATCCTCTAACTCCAAATTCATTCACAAAAGACTATTACTCCTTTTTGGGTTGGGCCACCTCCCCTTCAGGAGATGTCGTTTATTCGGATTCTGCAGATTATACAATGGGAACTGAAACGAGTTACACGATATATGCCGTTTGGGAACTTAATACTGTCTTATTAACGATAGATTATGGTTTCTTTTCATATAATGTACCAGCAGATTGTGGCACATTATATGTTGACCATGTCATAAATCCAAATCAAAGTGCTGGTTATACTTTCCAGGGCTGGATAGCTGACGTGGGAGAGGGAATAGAGATCGATGAAACATCCATTGTCACCATAAACATTGATCACACTGTTACTGCCCAATGGCTACCCAAAGCTTTTGATGTACAAATGGATAGCAACGGAGGTTCTTTAATTGATTCCCTAGAAGTGGTTTTTAACGCTACCTATGGGGAACTTGAAATACCCTCTAGAGATGGATATGAATTTTTAGGATGGTTTACTGATCGTTCTGGGGGAAGTCCTATAGTAGAACTTTCCTCTGTTATGATTCCAGCAAACCATACCTTATTTGCTCATTGGGATCCTAATGAGTACACAGTATCATTCAACAGTCAAGAAGGCTCTTCAGTATCTCCAAAAACTGTCACTTATGATGGTACATACGGTGCCCTTGCTTCTCCAACTAGAGATGGGTACACCTTTGATGGATGGTATACAGAAGCCTCTGGAGGAGTACAAATAAATTCGGAATCTACCGTAAAAATTCTTGAAAACACAACATTATATGCAAAGTGGGCTATTATTGAATATGATATAACTTATTCTCTTGCCAACGGGGAAAATCATTCTTCTAATCCTGATTCATATAACACTGAGGAAGATACTTTTAATATCCTTAGTCCAACAAGGGCAGGTTATACCTTCCTCGGTTGGTTTGAAAGCAACTTGACTACCCCTGCAGACACTAGTATAGAAAAAGGAAGTTTCGGAGATCTGGAATTCTTTGCTAAATGGCAAGCAAATATTAATCAAGTGGTCTTTAACAACAATGGTGGAGAGGGGTCGATGGCCCCAATGGAAATTGCCACTGATGCTTCAGCAAACTTAACATTAAATAGTTTCACTAAAACTGCCTACGCTTTCTCAGGGTGGGCAACCTCCCCTCATTCTGGCGTAGTTTACCAAGATGGGATAGGGATTATAATGGGTCCTCTACCAGAATATACTCTCTACGCAGTTTGGGACCCAATTGAGTACGATATTAATTACACTTTAAATAATGGGTCAAACGATCCAAGTAATCCTGCTTCATACAATGTCGAAACACTTACATTTGATATCGAAGACCCAACCAGATCAGGATATACATTCGGTGGCTGGTATGAAGATAGTGAACTGACTATCCCTGCAAATACTCACATTACTCTTGGTAGTTATGGGGATCTTACTTTCTATGCAAAGTGGGTAGCTAACATTAATGATTTGATACTCGATAAAAATGGTGGAGAAGGAATTATGAGCCCAATGCAAATTGCCACTGATGCTTCAGAGAACTTAGCTGCTAATACATACACTAGAAACGGATATGATTTCTATGGATGGGCAACTTCACCTTCCGGTTCAAAACTCTATAATGATGAGGCATCTTACACCATGGGGCCTCTACCAGAATATACTCTTTACGCAGTTTGGGGCCCAATTGAGTACGATATCACATATTCTTTAGCTAGCGGAGAAAACAACTCATCAAATCCTTCGAAATATACCTCAGAATCCATTACTTTTGATATTCTAGACCCTTCAAGAGCAGGTTACACCTTCCTAGGTTGGTATGAAAGTGACCTATCCACGCCAGCAACAACCCATATTGTTCAAGGAAGCTACGGTGATCTGGAATTCTACGCTAAATGGCAAGCTAATATTAATGATTTGATCTTTAATTCAAATGCTGGGTCTGGAGTTATGTCAGCTATGGCAATTGCTACTGATGATTCAGATAATCTAACTGCGAATGTATTCACTAGAACTGGCTATGAATTCTCTGGATGGTCGACATCACCCTCAGGTTCCGTAGAATATGAAGATGAAGCTTTATATATAATGGGTCCTCTACCAGAATATACTCTCTACGCGGTTTGGGCCCCACTACAATATACCGTTACTTTTGATAAACAAACAGGAACGGGGGGAAGCGTAGAAGTTACTGCAACCTTTGATTCCGCTATGCCCGCGGCAACAAAGCCCTCAAAGACAGGATATAACTTCCAAGGTTATTTCTCTGAAACTTCGGGAGAAGGAACTGGTTATTACAACTATGATATGGTCAGCACTACTAACTGGAATATCGCAAACAATGCTACTCTATACGCATATTGGATTCCAAAAACGTATATAGTTGTTTTCGATGAACAAGGAGGAGAATACATCAGCCAAAACAGTAAATTTGTAACATATGACGCAGCAATAGGAACTTTGGCAACTACAACCAAAATTGGCCATACTTTTATCGAATGGAATACTCAAAATGATGGAGGAGGCACAACAGTTACTTCTGAAACTCTTTATCAAAACGAATCATGGGGATATTTCTATGCCATTTGGCAAATCAATGAATATACTATATCTTTTGAGAGTAATGGAGGCTCTGCTGTAAGCTCGATAACTCAAAACTACAATACTGTGGTTACCCCTCCTGCCGATCCAACCAAATCAGGTTTTACCTTCGCTGGATGGTACGAAGATGAAGAGATAACGAGTTTTTATACAACTTGGAAAATCCCTCCCGAAGACATCACTCTTTATGCAGACTGGGGAACAGAAGGATTAGGATTCTTCTTGATAAACGATAACACCGAGTATTCCGTTTATAAAGGGTCAGTAGACTCTGAAACCTCTCATATACGAATTCCAAGAAGATACAATAATAAATATGTAACTGCTATCGGGGATGAAGGAGAGAATTATTTTACACATTCTTTTGTCAATATGCATTTCACTTCGATATATATTCCCTCTTCTGTTACGGTTATTAATCAATATGCATTCTTTGGCGTTGATACTTTTTCATCCATCTCCTTACCCGATGAATTAACCTATATTGGGGAAAATGCCTTCTATGAAACTAACATTACTTCCATCAATATTCCTGGAAGTGTAACTGAAATTGCCGACTATGCTTTTCATAGATGCACAGATTTGAGCTCAATTACGTTTAACACTGGTCTGCAAAAAATTGGGAGAGAGGCTTTTGCCTTCTGCACTAATATTTCTAGCATTACTTTACCTTCCTCGGTTACTCATCTTGGTGGTTTCTATGGAAATTATGCAGATGCGGTATTTAGTGGATGCTCCTCTCTTACAAGTGTAACCTTACTGGCCACTACTCCTCCCTCTCTTTCTGGTGCTGGAGAAGGGATAACCACTGTATTTAGCGGAACACATGCTAGCTTAGCAATATATGTCCCTTCTGCGAGTGTAAACACATATAAATCTGCAAATGGTTGGGAAACCTATGCCTCAAAGATATCTGCAATTTCATAAAGAATTGTAGCAATAATCATAATTCCATACTTAAATGATATGCTACCTCCAAAGTAGACACTTGAAAAAGTAAAAGCTTTGGAGGTATTTTTCAAGTATTTTCCATTATTTACTTCTTTTTTGTAATATACCAAATTTTTTCTCTGCATTAATTCGAATGAACTTTTCAATCTTTGCTTTACAATATCTTCATGATTGTTTATTATATAGATACTTATCTATGTGAGGAATTATGGAAAGAAAAGATATTCTGAAAATACTAAAGGCTCTGGGCGATGATACCCGCATGCAAATCTTTGAAAT
>JAQVQU010000112.1 GCA_028701415.1 Clostridia bacterium
TTGTATACTGCAGTGCATTCAAGTATTGAAACACAAATGTTGGAGATATAAGAATTAATAACAGTTTCTGCCGCTTCTTTTGAAAGTGCGAGTCCATGGTCGTTTGCAAGCTGCATCACCATACCCAAATGTTTACACAGAGGGTGTTTTTCGGCACTGATTTCAGCGAAATTTAGGGGTTTGGCTCCCGTAAGTATTTCTGCTATAAGGTCACATTCAGATTTTAGCCTTCCAGGGAGAATAAATAACCCCATAGCTTCAATTAATCCAATCCCTTCTTTTTTAATATTATGCATATCCTCGGTGGGATGGAAAATGCCAAAAGGATGAGCAGTATCGGTTCGATTATTTCTCAAAATCATGTATAAAGATAATCCATTATTTCCTTCATTTGTTGCTATTATGGTAATGGTATTATGTTGCTCATTTGTTTTTGAAAGAATCTCAACGGAATCATCAGAGTATTCCCTCCAAGATTGAAGAATTTCATTACCTTGCTCGATAAGCTCATTTTTGTTGAGGGATGTGAGTTTTATTACTGAATTATACCAATCCAAAAGGGCTATTGAGACACCAGGGTGTTTTTCATTTAAGAAATATCTCTTTGCTTTTCTTTCGAACATAGGGAGCACTTTACCCCCTCCTTGATAATGTTCATGAGATAAGATTGACCCCCCAACTATTGGAAGATCGGCATTACTACCCATAAAGTAGTGGGGGAACATTTCAACAAACTCCAACAATCTTTGGAAGGTATTTCGGTCAACTTGCATGGGTCTATGTTCTTCTGATACCGCGATACAATGTTCCTCAAAATAAACATAAGGGGAATATTGGAGGAACCATTCTTCATCATTCAAAAATAAAGGGACAAGTCTCAAAGTATCTCTTTTTCCAGGAAGTCCCAAATTTTCCAAACAAATAGGACATTTAGGATGTCCAGAAGGAGTGGCTTTAGATTGAGCGGCCACTTGCTTATTATCTTTTTCAGGTTTAGCTAGGTTTATAGAAATAATTATACTTCCTCCAGGCTGCTCACTCTTCCATACGATATTCTTATCAACATCCTTTTTCCTTAAATAATTACTTGCCCAACCTATTTTATTTAGGTAATTTGTTGCGGCCTTTGTTCCTTTACTTGCCGCTATTGAATCAAAATTTCTAACTACGCATGAAGGGGAGGGGGTAACTAAACCTAGCAATTTTGTTTCAAACATTAATCTTTCATTGGATTCTATTAAACTTATACTTACAGCATAATCTAATATTTTATCCATAATTCCTTGTTGAAACTCCGGAATCGGATTATCAGGAAGAGAAAAATTATTTAAGTTAAAAAGAGATATTAGCTGATTGTGAGCATAAATTGAATCGTATTTGTCAAGCCCGATAACATTTTTTGCGTACTCAATAAGGTTTGCTAAACAAACCCCGATGGATGTGTCGTTTTTATTCATATTCGATACCTCAAAGAAAATATAAAAGGGTCGCCAAAAAAATTTGAAAAGCGACACCTAGTTTGCAAATATTCGGGAGGATATGGTATAATTCCTCTCATTGAATGATTATACAATGGCGGAGGAAATATGGCAAATCAATATGAGAAAAAATACTTGTCAAACAATCCGAAATTTATAAAAATAGTAAACTCCATTTACAACACATCAGTAGAAGTTGCGGCAGAAAGAGTTTCTTCCCTAGTAACACAGCATAAGAAGAGTGTAGAAGGGGAAACCTTTCTTTTCAGCTCGCCAGGTAGAATAGAGGTTATCGGAAATCATACTGACCACAATTTTGGTCAGGTTTTAGCCGCCTCTGTTTCCGTCGATCTTCTTGCTGCAGTTACCCCACTACCATTTAATAAAATAATAGTGAGAAGCATTGGATATCCTGAGGTTGAAGTAAATATTGAGGACCTCAAGATAAAAAAACAGGAAATTGGAGACTCCGCTGCCCTGGTGAGGGGTGTGGCAAAAGGGTTTGTAGAAAGAGGGTTTAAAATTGGAGGTTTTGTTGCTACAACCACATCTGATGTTTTTAAAGGTGCTGGGATGAGCAGTTCGGCAGCTTTTGAGGTATTGGTCTCTGAGATTTTTAATGTATTTTATAATGAAGGAAAGATTGATTCCATAGCAAAAGCTATTATTTCGCAATATGCTGAAAATGTATATTTTGGTAAGCCTTCCGGACTAATGGATCAATCGGCTATATCTTTCGGAGGAATAAGTCACATTGATTTCAAGGACCCACATTCTCCTCAAGTTGAGAAGTTGGATTGGCCTTTTTCTGATGTATCGGTTGTCGTTGTAAATTGTGGAGGAGACCATACAAATTTGACTCCAAACTATGCTGCGATAAGGACCGAGATGGAGGAAGTTGCTGCCTGTTTTGGAAAAGAAAAATTGAGAGAAATAGAAAAAAAAGATTTTTATGATTCTATTCTGCATCTTTCAAAGAAAACCAGCGGGAGAGCTATATTAAGAGCCATCCATTTTTTTGAAGAGAATTCAAGGGTTGAGAAAGTTTATCTTGCTCTAAAAAATGCGGAAGAAGAAAAGGTTTTTGCCGGAATTAATCAATCTGGAGATAGCTCATATAGATTATTGCAAAATTGTTATCTGGAAGGTGACAAAACTCAACCTATTCCTTTAGCCCTCGCACTTGCACAAAGAATAGACGGATTAAGAGCCGTCAGAGTTCATGGGGGAGGATTTGCAGGCACAGTTCTTGCTTTTGTAGACAAACAAAAGGTTGAGAATTTTAAAACACAGATGGGAGAAGTGTTCGGGCCAAATAATATATATGTGCTGAAAATTAGAAATAGTGGTGCAACTAAATTAGATATATAGTTTTCCAGAATATAAGTATTTTGGGATGATTAAGATTTTAACCAACTTATCTAATCAAAATTTATTGATCAATAATTAATCAAGAATATTAATTTTGATGAGAACATTATTATCCACTTTAGCGCATTAGATTCACAAACAAATATTTTTTGAATATTTAATAACAATAATAAATAAGCATTTTTCTTGAAGAGGATAAATTGAAAATGAGGAACCTAACTTTACTAACAGATTTATATGAACTCACCATGATGAATGGGTATCTTGAGTGCGATATGGCAGACAGAGAGGCGGTTTTCGATCTTTTTTTCAGAAAAACAGAACAATTAGATCTTGCCTTGGTTGCGGGACTTGAACAAGCTATCGAGTATATCGATAATTTATCTTTTGAGTTGGACGATATAGAATATCTAAAATCTTTGAATTTGTTTGGAGAAAGATTCTTTGAAAGGCTAAAGAAATTCAAATTTTCTGGAGATATTTATGGTATGAGAGAGGGGGAGATTGCATTCCCGAATGAACCAATTTTGACTATAAAAGCTCCTTTATTTGAAGCACAATTAATTGAAACAGCTTTATTAAACATTATTAATCACCAAACTCTTATTGCTACAAAGACTATGAAAATTACTCAAGAATCGGAGGGAACAGTAGCTGAATTTGGATTAAGGAGAGCGCAAGGTCCAGATGCGGGAATTTATGGAAGTAGAGCAAGCATCATTGGTGGATGTACTTCTACATCAAATGTTATGGCTGGGAAATTATTTGGAGTGCCTGTCAGTGGGACCCATGCACATAGTTGGGTAATGAGTTTTCCTTCCGAACTAGATGCTTTTAGAGCTTATGCTTCGATATATCCGCAAAAATGTCTTTTATTAGTAGATACATATGACACATTGAAAAGTGGTATTCCAAATGCTATTACAGTGTTTAGAGAACTTAGAGAAAAAGGATTTGAACCAGTTGGAATCCGAATAGACAGCGGAGATCTGGCATATTTAACAAAAGAATCAAGGAAAATGCTGGATGCTGGCGGGTTTAAGGGGGTAAAAATCTTTGCCTCAGGGGATATTGACGAGGATATAATAAATTCCTTGAAAGGACAACAGGCAAAAATAGATAGTTGGGGCATAGGGACTAAACTAATAACGGGATATCCTATGTCCGCACTAGGAGGCGTTTATAAGATGGCTGGAATAGAGGAAAACAAGGTATTCGAGCCCAAGATGAAAATATCAGATACAGAAGGAAAAATTACCAATCCAGGCTTTAAGTCAGTATATAGGATTTATGATGAAGATGGCATGGCTGCAGCCGATCTAATATCTCTTAGGGAAGAAAAATTTGACACAAATAAACCACTTACTATTTTCCATCCAGTAGAAACATGGAAAAAGAAAACATTTAATAAATACTCGATGAGGGAGCTATCTATACCTATTTATCTTTCAGGTGAAAAAGTATACGATATACCTCCTCTTTCCGATAC
>JAQVQU010000030.1:0-8355 GCA_028701415.1 Clostridia bacterium
AAGATAATTTTCCCCTGATTCTTTAATCTTATCCATATTTATCCTTTTTTCATTATTTTGCTTTCAACTTTTTTTCTATGTTCATAAAGCCTACTTATAATAATTATCATTAGAATATCAATATTTTTCTCTCAGCTTATTTTTCTTTGTTCATAAAGCCTACTTATATAATTATCATTAGAATATCATTATTTTCCTACGTTTGTTACTATTTCATCTACTAAAATATCAAACGCTCCTTGATCTTCTTGTTTATAAGCTGATCTTATTGTAAGGGTATTTTCCGAGAAAGTACAATTTTTTAAAACGGAAAGCTTATCTTTCATAAGTTTTGCACTTACTGGGGCCCAAGTGCCATTTTCGATAAAATAAAAATTTCTATTTTGAACATTCATGGAGACTAAAGAGAGCAAAAATTCCTCCATAGTTATATATATATTATTGTTATGAGTGACGGATGCTAGTACTATATCGCTGTATTTAAAAGCCTCGGAAACAAGGTAGGTGGGATCCTGTGCAGATACATCATACACTTTAATATCTTTTATACCTTTTTCTTTTAGGTATGTAGCTAAGGTCAAAGAAACAGATTTAGTATGATCATACATAGAGGCATAAACTATTAAGACTCCTTTTTTCTCACTTTTGTATGCTGCCCAAAGAGAATAAAGCCCTATCATTTTTCCTATTTCCTTTTTTAAGACAAACCCATGAAGAGGTAAAATGGTCTCTATTTCGAAACTTGATGCTTTTTCAAGCGTCTTTAAGACTTGAGGCCCATACTTTCCGACAATATTTGCATAATATCTTCGGTAATCTTCAATAATTTTCTCATCAAACTCGATTTCTGTGTCAAATAAATTTCCTGAGAGTGAGCCAAAAGCTCCAAAGGCATCTGCAGAGAATAGTGATTTTGTTTTATGATCGTAGCACATCATTACTTCGGGCCAATGAACCATTGGAGCCATAAAAAACTCTAAAACATGTTCTCCCGTATCCAGTTTTTCTCCTTCGGAAACTAGAATTTCTCTTCCTTCAAAGGTATAACCAAAAAATTGTTTAAACATTGTTTGGGTTTTTTTGTTATAAACCACTTTTGAGTCCACATATTTTTCAAGGACTCTCTTCAAAGAACTACTATGGTCTGGCTCCATATGCGTAACCACCACATAGTCGAGTTTGCGGTTAAGGGAATCAAGTAACCCCGATATATTTTCAAGGAACATATCGGATACAGATGCATCTGAGGCATCAAAAAGGACTGTTTTTTCGTCTACAAGAAGGTAGGAGTTATATGCCATTCCTCCTGGAATTGGAATATGATTTTCGAACTTACTACATTTAAAGTCACTCTCTCCCACATAATATATATCCTTTTCAACCAATCTAAATCTTGTCATTTCTCTTTCATTCTCCTAAAATAGCGAAAAAAGCGCCGCTAAAAAGGGCGCTTATTTCATTTTGTTTAATATACTATAGCTGTTTTTTCCAAAGACCATGGAGATTGCAGTATTCATATACGGCAAGAGGTTTATCGTTTACAAAAGTAAATTCCGCAGTAGGTGTTTTTACGCACTTTTTCCTTTGTCCGCCTTTTTCAGTCTCGACATAGACCCAGTCAATGTAGTGTTTTTCTTCCATCGGATGAGGGACAGATCCTACTTGAACCTTCATAACATCCCCTTCCATTTTCACTTCTGGAATATGTTTTTCATAACTTGCTTCGACCGTATTGGCAACAACAGGGGTCATATCCTGTCCACAACAAACCATATTGACTCCACTTGCGTGAATCATTCCAACAAAATTGCCACATATATCACATTTATAAAACTTTGTTTCCATTTTCTTTACCTCCGTAATAATATATTTTAATGATATCAAAACATCCTTCTTATATCAATGCTTACTACCTAACTTTAAGCGCTATGTAATGTTATCACTTATCTTAACAAATCAATAAAACTATAAAATAGAAAGATATTTGATAATAATATATTTTTTAAAACCGTACAAATATAACTAATTTTTAATAAATAAAGTGACTGGTTATAGTATTTTGCTTAAAAACTCTTTTGTTCTTGGATTTTGCGCATTATCAAAAATGATATTAGGCGCCCCTTCTTCAATAACCTCTCCCTCATCTACAAATATCACCCTATCTGCTACCTCGCGAGCAAAGCCCATTTCATGAGTTACAACTATCATCGTCATACCCTCTTTAGCTAACTTTTTCATTACAAGAAGAACATCCCCAACTAATTCAGGATCAAGAGCTGAAGTAGGTTCGTCAAACAACATAACCTTTGGTTCCATGGCAAGTGCTCTTGCTATTGCAACTCGTTGTTGCTGTCCTCCCGATATCATTGAGGGATAAGTATCAGCTTTTTCCAACATGCCAACTTTATCCAACATTTTTTTGCCTCTTTCAATTGCTTCATGAGAACTCATCCCTTTAACTTTTACAAGCCCTTCAATAACATTGCCCATTATTGTTCTATGCGGAAATAGATTAAAATGTTGAAAAACCATGCCAACCTCTTGCCTTATCAAATGTAATTTCTTACTTTTAACACTTATTTCCTTTCCGTCAATAGAAATGATACCCTTCTGTGCTTTTTCAAGAAAATTAATGCACCTTAACATAGTACTCTTACCAGACCCGCTAGCACCAATAACGACCACGACCTCGCCTGTCTTAACCGAAAGATTGATATTCTTAAGAACTTTATGCTTCCCATACCACTTGCTTAGATTCTTGATTTGAATCATTATTGGGATTTCTAAATCATCTCCCTTCTTTTCTATGTCAGCCTCAAGAATTTTCTCTTCCTTTAGCCTATCTGCTATATCTATTCCTTCTGAACTTTCTTCTATCGAATTAGCCACAACTATATTTTTTGGGGCGGGTTCTTCCTTTGTTTTCGAACCAGTAGCCCCTTTTTTTTCTATATATTTATCATTTATTTCTACCATATTACCCCCTAAATTGTGGACTTGTTGTCACTTACTTTTAGTTTCTTTTCTACTAAATTTGAAATAACCGTTAATACTGTAGTCATAAACAGGTAATATATTGCAGCTATTGTCAGCATTTCCATTAGTTGGTATTGGGAGGATCCAAGTTGTCGTGCATGCAATAGTAATTCTCCCACAGAAATTGCACTTGCAAGAGATGAATCCTTAAGTGCAATTATAAACTGATTGCCTAGTGGAGGAACCGCTCGTTTAAAGGCTTGTGGCAATATGATATTTTTCATAATTTTGCCCGAAGTCATTCCCAACGATAACCCAGCTTCCCTCTGTCCCCTGTCAACAGATTGGATAGATCCCCTAAATATTTCTGCTATATATGCGCCATTATGAATTCCTAGTGCAATGCATGCCGCAGGGATTTTATCTATAACTACAATGGTTACCAATCCAAAATATATGAACAAGAGCTGTAACAATAAAGGTGTTCCTCTTATTGCCCAAATATATGCCTTTGCTGGATAATTCAAAATTTTTAATTTTGACAACCTTAACAAGGCAAAACCTAAACCCAAAACTAATCCTATCAATAAACCAAATACTGTGACTTGAACAGTCATCCAAGCATACGGCATAAAGGATGTAAAATATTTCGGTATAACTGAGAAATCCCAATTGTTCATTATCTCTCCTTTAAAATTGGGAACCTATCGTTTATTACAAAGATTCCCAATTAAATTACAATTTAAAATGTTTTTCTATTTAGTTTGCGGTTATATCTTGGCCATCAAACCATCTTTCACTAATTTCGGTAAGGCTTCCATCGGCTCTCATTTCCGCTAATATTTTATCAACTTCAGCTTTTAGCGTTAAGTCCTCTTTATGAAAAGCTATTCCCATGACTTCATATCTAAGAATTTCTCCACAGATTTCTATACTATCTGAGGCATTCAACTCATTAATGGCGTTCAGTCCGACTAGCCTATCGGTTATCACACCATCTACTCTTCCACTAACCAACTCACTTAGAGTCGCATTGTCATCTAGATATAAACTTGCCTCTGCTCCTAAAGTTGCTACATCTTGAACAAAATTTGTGCCAGTTGCAACCGCTATATTCTTTCCTTCCATATCATCTGGACTAGTAATTCCCGATCCTTTTTGTATGAATAGCTGTGCACCTGAATAATAATAAGGTTCTGAAAAAGAAACTTGAGCCAGTCTGTCTGGAGTAATTGCCATACTACCCAATATTCCATCGTATCTCTTGCTCTTCAGGCCTTCGACTAGGCCATCCCAATCGCTAGTAACATAACTAAGTTCTACGCCCAATCTCTCCGCAATCTCTGCACCAACATCAACATCAAAACCTACAACATTACTGTTCTCGTCAGTATAGTTAAACGGTGGATATCCTCCACTCCCGACTACAACAAACTCCCCACTATCAAGAACCCTCTGTAAGCTGTCGCCATCATCTTTTTTGCAACCATTTAGTGCAAATAATACTGAAGTAGCAATTATTGCAACAATTACCAATATTCCAATTTTTCTTAATTTCATGAATAATCTCCTTTAAATATTTTTACCTACAACTTTATTTTAAGTGATAGGTTGTAGGTTTGTCAAATACTTTTACCCACAAAAAAAGAACAAGGATAGGTCCCTTGTTCTAACAGTTATTAAGTAAAATAGAATATCGAATGTTTTTTCTAATTTGCTTTTTTTATTACGATAAGCCCTTCATAAACGAATTAAATCTTTCAACTATATATTTATCTCCTACTATAATAACTTTATCTTTTGCTTTAAACTCAAAATAAGGCCCCGGAGACACTATGGTTTCTTCCTCTCTTACAATTCCGAGAATGGTTGCCCCAGTGTTATGCCATATCTCCAAGTCCCCTATACTTCTATTAATCATATGAGATTGCGAATCGATTTCTATCTCAAAAGGCTCCAATTTATCAGATACTTTATGTTTATGCATGTAAACCAATTGGTCAGTAATGGAGTCTATTTCTTTATCTATTTCATCTCTTCTACGATGTGCTTCCACCAAACTTAGCTGCATTTGCTGAATTATAGAGTTTTTATCAAAACTTATTATAAATGCTTTAGCTTGATCTTTTGATATCACAATGCTACTTTTACCATTTGCAATATTAATTATGCCTTTGTCAGAAAGTAAGTTTAATGATCTCCTAACAGTCTCTTGAGAAACACCATATTTAGTCGCCATAACCGATAGTCCCTTAAGCTTAGTACCTTCCTGATATTCGTCGGAAATAATACTTTCACAAATACTTACGGCAATTTTCAAATATCTTGGTATTGAATATTTCATATCCCATTCCTAATTTAAATCGTTATATATATAATAAACTATTATTCCAAAAATTAAATACGATTTTTATAAATTGTGAACTTAAATTATAAACTTAACCTTTTTTTGTCTAATATATGTAAATCCCAAGTTTCACCTTAATTTAATAAGGATATATTGAATACTGCTAATTTATACTGTAAAATAATATATAGTGATTTTTTAGGAGGAACATTATGGATTATGACAAATATATTAGTAAAGAAGCAATGAGTATCCCGCCGTCGGGAATACGTAAATTTTTTGATATTGCTGCAGAAATAAAAGATTGTATTTCTCTTGGAGTGGGAGAGCCCGACTTCATTACGCCTAAAGCTTTTAGCCAGGCTGGAATCGATAGCGTGATATCGGGGAAAACCCAATATACGTCAAATAACGGCCTCTTGGAGTTGAGAGAAGAAATAGCCAGATACCTTGAAGACACTACTGGGAATAAATATGACCCAAAAAACGAGATCCTTGTTACTGTGGGTGCAAGTGAAGCTATTGACCTTGCTTTAAGAATGTTGATTAACCCAGGAGATGAAATTATTATTCCTAGCCCCTCTTATGTTTCATACGCCCCCTGCGTAACCTTATGCAGAGGTATCCCAGTTCCAATTCATTGCAAAGTCGAAAACCAATTCAAAGTTACTCCAAAGGAACTTAAAGCAGTTATTACAAAAAAAACTAAGGCCATGATTCTACCCTATCCTAACAACCCGACTGGAGCAATAATGGAGAAAGAATATTTGGAGGCAATCGCACCAATCATTAAGGAACACGATTTGATAGTACTTTCTGATGAAATATACAGTGAACTAACCTATGGAGGAACTCATTATTCTATAACCTCTATTCCTGGAATGGCTGAAAGAACAATCCTTATGAACGGATTTTCAAAGGCTTTTGCTATGACTGGGTGGAGAATCGGATATCTAGCTGCTCCTCTGACTTTCGCCCTTACAATGAGAAAGATCCATCAATATGCAATTATGTGTGCACCAACTGCTGGTCAGTACACTGCCCTTGCAGCACTAAAATCTAGCTATGAAGACAACTTTTCTGAAGTGAAAGAAATGCGCAGACAATATGATGAAAGAAGACGCTTCCTTGTCGAAAGATTAAATAAAATGGGCTTATCTTGTTTTGAACCAAAAGGAGCTTTTTATGTCTTCCCTTGTGTAAAAAGTACGGGAATGGATGGACAGGAGTTTGCAAATACTCTCTTGAAAGAAAAGAAAGTAGCTGTTGTCCCAGGCGATGCTTTTGGGGAATCTGGAAAGGATTTTGTGCGTATTAGTTATGCCTATTCTATCCAGAAATTACGTTTAGCAATGGATAAAATTGAAGAGTTTCTTAATGAGTGAAAAAAATAATACTCCAACTAAATTATCTACCAACTTAATAATTCTTCAATCTGAAAAAATCATCGAATAAATGCTTCCTCCAAAGTGGACACTTTAAAAAGTAAGAGCTTTGGAGGTTTTTCCATATTATTCAAATATTATCACAGAAAAAAAGGCCCTCGCTGTACGAATGATCTTCAAATAATAATATTAACATAATTGCTTATTCTGCATACTGCCAGGAAGGATCATCCGGAGCTTGTATAAACTTTTCGAGCATCTTGTATTCTTTTTGAGAAATATACCCTTCATCTAAAGCTACTTTAGACAAAACTACAAAATCAGTTAAAGATACGTTTTTTACTTTGGAGGCTTCAAGTCTATCTATTCCTTTTTTTAATCCATATGTAAATATTGAAAGAATTCCTAAAACATCTGCACCTGCTTCCTTCAAGGCATCTACTACCTCAAGAGAGGATCCAGCTGTGGAAATTAGGTCTTCGATTACTACAACTTTTTTCCCTTTTGAGTCCGCGCCCTCAATTCGATTATTTCTTCCATGAGTTTTAGCATCCCCTCTTACATATCCCATAGGCATTTTTAAAATATCTGCCACTATGGCTGCGTGAGGAATCCCAGCAGTAGAAGTACCCATTAGAATCTCTGCATCCTTGTATTCCAATTCCAAAACGCTGGCTATTGCTTTTTCGATAATATCTCTTGTTTTTGGAAATCCCAAAACTATTCTATTATCACAATATATTGGAGATTGTATTCCACTTGCCCATGTAAAAGGTTCACTGGGTCTTAAAAATACCGCTTTTACCGAAAGCAAAGCTTTTGCAACATCTATTGCAATTTTCTCCTTTAAATCCATATCATTCCCTCCTATAGACAAAATTCCAAGATACATCTGTCGTAAGCGTAAACTGGGTCTTCTGCAGCGGTTATGCTTCTTCCAACTACAATGTATGTGCTTCCCATTTTTCTAGCTCCCTCTGGGGTTGAGATTCTTTTTTGGTCATCCACGCTGTCCCCAAGTAATCTTATTCCCGGAGTGACACTGAGCATATACATATTGTCTATCATAGGGGCTTCCAAAGGGGAACAAACTACCCCAGCTAACCCCGCCTCTTTTGCAAGCTCAGCATAATGTTTTACGACTTCTTCCATTTGCTTTTCAATTAAAAGCTCGTTATTCATCATCCTTTCGTCAGTTGAAGTCAGCTGAGTTACGGCAATCAAGATAGGTGGCTCAAGCCCAACCTCAGAGGCACCTTCTTTTAATCCCAAAAGAGCTTCTTCCATCATTCTTTTCCCACCAGATGCATGAACATTTGTCATATCTACTCCAAGTGCCCCCACTATTCTAGATGCTTTTCTTACTGTATTGGGGATATCATGCATTTTTAAATCTAAAAAAACTTTAAAACCCCTTTCTTTTATTTTTCTAACTAAGGGTTGTCCTTCCTTAAAAAATAATTCCATTCCTATTTTTAAATAGGGTCTTCTTTCTCCGAACTTATCGAGAAAACTAAATAATTCATCAGCTGACGCAAAGTCACAAGCTATTATTACATCCTTACCCAATATGTTTTACCTCCGAAATAGATATTTATATTACACTTTCGTGTTTAGAAAAAATGTAATTGATCCTTCTAAAACTTA
>JAQVQU010000030.1:8455-17242 GCA_028701415.1 Clostridia bacterium
AATGTAATTGATCCTTCTAAAACTTATATACCAATTATAATGTTTTTAAATTATTTTATGGAATTACATTTAATTTATACACAGCCGACTATTTCTGAAAGATTATTTATCTGTAGTTTTTCCATAGTTATTGGTAATTCCTCAATTATATCCTTACAAGCATATGGATTTATCAGATTTTCTGTTCCTATCATAACGCATGTTGCTCCTGCCATCATCATTTCTATGACATCATAAGAATCGCTGATTCCTCCCATTCCAATCACTGGAATAGATACTGATTTATATATGTCATTTACCATCTTAAGGGCAACGGGGAAAATTCCCTTTCCACTATATCCCCCCTTTCCAACACTTATAACTGGTTTTCTGGCTTTTAAGTCTATACGCATACCTAAAAGAGTATTTATCGCGCTAATCCCATCTGCCCCGTTTGATTCTGCAGAAAGAGCCATTTCAGATATGTCTTTTACATTTGGAGATAATTTTACAATCAATGGTTTTGTACAGCTTTTTTTAACTTCTTTTACAAGTCTGCCTAATATTTCCGGATCAGTCCCAAAAACCATGCCTCCACCCTTAACATTTGGACAGGATACATTTAACTCAACAGCAAGTACACTTTCGGAGTCATTAAAAGCTGAAGAAACATAAACATATTCTTCAAAACTATGTCCTCCCACATTTGCAATAACCTTTTTCGAATAGTACCTTTTGAGTTTTGATAACTCTTCTGTACGAACCCTTTCAACTCCTGGATTTTGTAGCCCTATTGCATTAATCATCCCTACCGGACACTCGGCGATACGAGGCAAAGGATTTCCATAACGAGCCTCTTTTGTAGTACCTTTCAGAGAAATTGAACCAAGTATATTTATGTCATAATATTCTGCAAATTCATATCCAAAACCAAATGTTCCACTCGCAGCAATTATAGGGTTATCCAATTGATATCCTAATAATTTGGTTCCTAAAGTTATCTTTTTTGTTTCCATAATATACCTTATTTAGCTCTGAATATATTAGAACAGTAACTCACTAGCTAAGAAAACAGGACCTTCCTTACATACTCTTTTTGGCCCTTCAGTAGTTTCAATTGAGCATCCCATGCAAGCCCCGAACCCACAACCCATGTGAGCCTCTAAAGAGAGTTCACCTTTATTATTGTTTTTTGCCAGAGCTTTTAACATAGGCATGGGCCCACAAGCATAGTAATGATCTGTTTGTTTGAAAAGTGATTGAGCAGCTTCTAAAGCATTCCCTTTAAATCCACAACTTCCATCGTCAGTTGCATAAAATACTTCCCCATATTTCTTCAATTCTTCCCGTTTAATCAGATCATTCTTGCATCTTCCACACAGTAAAATCTTGACGCTCTTCTCTCTTTCATATAGTACCCTTGCAAGATATATGAGGGGAGCTATTCCAATTCCCCCGCCAATTAGCAATGGATGTTCGCTTCCAGACAAAGAAAAACCTCTTCCTAAGCCAGTGAGCGTATCTATCTTTGCGTTTTTCTTGATTGCGGTCATTTCTTCTGTCCCTCTTCCTGTGACTTTATATATGATAGTAATTATTCCTTTGCTATATTCAGCAACAGAAAAAGGTCTTCTTAGTGAAAACCCTGGAATTAAGAGTTCGACAAACTGACCAGGAAGCATAGAAGAACAACCAGATAATTTCATTTCATATATCGTATCAGTTAATCTTTCATTTGATTGAACTTTCAGTATTTCCTTTTTCAAGATTACCCCTTATATTTTTAGATATACAACTCACTTAATAGCACTATTATAATTGCATTCTTAAGTTTTATCTTCCTATATTGTATCAAACTATAAGCTGTTTTCATAACAAGAACGTATTTTGAAGATGTGAATCTATCAAAATAGTCTGTTACTCGTCTATAGTAGAAACACCCATCGTTGTATCTTCAAGCACATCTAATAGAACTGCTACTGTATCCAATGAGGTGAAAATGGGAATATTGTTTTCTACCGCCGTTCTTCTAATATATCCGCCATCTCTAACTCCCAGAGAACCAGTGGGATTAACTGTATTTACCACATAAGACACATATCCCTTCCTTATTGACTCCAAAATTTCCGAGCTGCCTTGAGATAGCTTCATTCTGACTCTCGTACGAATACCATGATCCTTAAGAAAGTTTGCTGTTCCTTCGGTTGCTTCTATATTGAACCCAAGATTATAAAATCTCTTTACTAAAGGTACTGCCGCCTCCTTATCCGTGTTTGCTACCGTTACGAGCACAGTCCCGTAATTACTTAATTTCATTCCAGAAGCTCTAAGGGCTTTATATACCGCTCGATTCAAAGAGGAATCATACCCTATAGCTTCCCCAGTAGACTTCATTTCAGGAGTAAGCACTGCATCCAGACCCTGAAGTTTGTTAAATGAGAATGTAGGAGCTTTTACATACCAACGTTTTCTTCTAGGGTGAATACCTACGTATCCCAATTCTTTCAGCGTTTTCCCTAGCATTACTTTTGTGGAAATATCTGCTATAGGAGTCCCAGTAGATTTTCCAAGGAAGGGAACAGTTCTACTGCTCCTAGGGTTAACCTCTATTACATATACCTTATTGCTCTTATCAATTACAAATTGAATGTTAAATGGACCAACCATCTTTAAGGACAGTCCAATTCTTGTAGTGTAATCTATTATCGTATCTTGAACTTCCCTGGTGAGAGAATATGTTGGATAAATGCTTACTGAATCTCCACTATGAACCCCTGCTCTTTCTATATGTTCCATTATTCCAGGAATGAAAACATCGGTTCCATCACAAACCGCATCTACTTCACTCTCTTTCCCTAAAATATATTTATCTATAAGCACAGGATGTTTGGGATTTAATGCAATCGCCTCCTTCAAGAAACCTTTTAATTGTTCTTCTTCATAAACAATGTGCATCATTCTCCCTCCTAACACAAAGGAAGGTCTAAGTAAAACTGGATAACCTATGTTTTTCGCCGCTTCTAAACCATCTTTCATCTTAAACACAGCATGTCCGGGAGGAACAGGTATATCAAGCTTTGCCAGGGCATCAAGAAAGAGGTCTCTGTCTTCGGCAGCGGCTATTGCTGATGCGGAACTTCCCATTATTGGAACCCCTGCTTTGTCTAGGTCTGCAGCAAGATTAATGGCTGTTTGACCTCCAAGTGCGACTATTACCCCCTCAGGTTTTTCGAGATCTATTACTGACATTACATCTTCGAATGTAAGCGGGTCAAAGTATAATTTATCGCTCAGAGTATAGTCAGTTGATACTGTTTCAGGATTGTTGTTTATTAGTATGGCCTCGTATCCAAGGTCCTTAATCGCCCAAACCGCATGGACTGTGGAATAATCAAATTCTATTCCCTGTCCAATTCTTATTGGCCCAGAGCCCAAAACTACTACTTTTTTCCTATTAGATGGGATACTATCGGTTACTTCCCCATAAGTCGAGTAAAAATATGGCACGGTAGATGGATATGCTCCGGCGCAAGAATCCACAGATCTATATATTGGCTTTATTCCAAGTTTCTTTCTTAAATCATAAATCTCAAACTGAGTGAGCCCCCAAATTCTGCCAATGTATTCATCAGAAAAGCCTATTTCTTTTGCCTTTAGAAGGGTTTTGTTGTCCTTTGGATTTTCCTTAATTAACCTTTCAAACTGTACAACATTCATTACTTTATCTAAAAATAGCTTGTCTATCTTAGTAACATTATGTATATAGTCTATGGTGATATCTTGCCTAAATGCTTCAGCGATAGCAAAGAATCTTTCGTCTGTATGATTAAGGATTAAGTCGACTAAGTCGTGCTTGCTTAACTCCTTTAGGTGTTCAATTTCCAAGTGATCTACACCATTTTCTAAGGAACGAACGGCTTTTAGTATCCCTTCCTCAAGATTCTTACCAATGCTCATTACTTCCCCAGTTGCTTTCATTTGAGTGCTAAGTCTTCTATCAGCTTCTCTGAATTTATCAAAAGGAAACCTCGGAAACTTTACTACGACATAGTCTAAAGCAGGTTCGAAGGAAGCAGGCAAACCCGCTATTTGGATTTCATGCAAACGGTATCCACATGCAATTTTTGAGGAAATACGTGCTATTGGGTATCCACTTGCCTTACTTGCTAAAGCGGATGATCTTGAAACCCTGGGATTTACCTCAATTACATAATATTCAAAAGATAGAGGATCAAGTGCGAATTGAATATTACATCCCCCTTCTATTTTTAACGCTCTAATGATTCTCAAGGAAGCATCATAGAGCATGTTATACTCTTTTAGAGATAAAGTTTGAGCAGGAGCAACCACGATGCTATCTCCTGTATGTATGCCAACAGGATCGATATTTTCCATACTACAAATAACGATAGCGGTATCGTTAGCGTCCCGCATAACTTCAAACTCAATTTCCTTATATCCTTTTATCGATTTCTCAACTAATATTTGATTTACCGGAGATATTTCTAGGGCCACTTTTGCAATTTCTAAACATTCCTCTGGATTATCGGCAAATCCTCCCCCGGTTCCACCTAACGTGTAAGCAGGTCTAAGTATTACAGGATATCCAATCTCTTTTGCCTCTGCAACAGCATCTTCTACATTTGTAGCAATTCTTGAATCAATTACAGGCTCATTAATACTTTGGCAGAGTTCTTTAAAAAGCTTTCTATCCTCAGCTTTTGCGATTGAATCGTAATTCATCCCAAGCATTTCTACATTACATTCATCCAAGATTCCTTTTTTAAATAGCTGCATCCCAAGATTTAATCCTGTTTGCCCGCCCAAGCCGCATATGATCCCATCCGGTCTTTCATATCTTATGATTTTTGCCACATGTTCTAAATCTAGGGGCTCCATATATACTTTGTCGGCCATAGCTGTATCAGTCATTATGGTCGCAGGGTTACTGTTCACCAAAATTACCTCATAACCCTCTTCTCTAAGGGCAATACAGGCCTGTGTCCCTGCGTAATCAAACTCAGCAGCTTGTCCAATAACAATTGGGCCACTACCTATAACTAAAATTTTATTAATATCTGTTCTCTTCGGCATTTTCAGCTCCTCCGCGCGCAATCATAAGTTGGATAAATTTTCTGAGCACTTCACCACCTGTTCCGTCTCCCGTTGCATTTGGTTCAAATTGCACAGCTATAACTCCATTAGCTTCATCTTCTATTCCCTCAAGACCCCCTGTCATTACGTTTTTATAAGTAACTTCAAGATTTGATTTTTCTACATTCTTAGAACTAATCTCAAAACAATGATTTTGGGAGGTTATTAGTATCTTGCCACTCGATAGTTCTAATACAGGGATATTACTTCCTGCGACTCCCGAGGAAAGTCTTAATGCTTCCAATCCATATGCGACACAAATAATATGAAAACCTAACCCAATTCCAAGTATTGGAACCTTTCCTTTTAACTCTTTAACCAGTTCAATTAATGACGTATTTGTGTAAGGGCTCCCAGGGCCATTCGTGAAAAATATTCCATCTGGTTTATATTTCATTATATTCTCTGCGGAAGTATCATAAGGTACTACGACTAGATTACAAGAAAGTGCGTTTAACTCTTTTATTAAAGATGCTCTAACTCCACAGTCTACTGCAACAACAGTGTATTGTGGATTTCTAGTCCTCATATAAAGAACCCTCTTGCAGGTTACTGCTTTAACAGGGTTATACTCACAGGAGGTATTTCTCAATTCTTCAACACATTTTTCATCATCCTCTTCATCATCCACTATCATGGCAAGAAGGGGTTTTTCGCTAGAAATCAAAGTCTTAACTAGCGCCCTTGTGTCTATTCCAGATAGACCCACAGTTCCATTCAGTTCCATGGTTTCACCTAAAGTTGTGGTGAATCTAAAATTTGATGGGTTTTCATTATGTTCACTAACGACCAATCCACTAATATGAACATTTAAGCTTTGGTTATCGTCCTCAGTAAAACCATAATTTCCTATGAGAGGATAACTCATTAACATTATCCTTCCGTGATTAGTAGGGTCGGTCATAATCTCCTGATACCCAACCATCGCCGTATGAAAAACAATTTCGCCTATGGTCTTTCCAGGGTTTCCAAACCCTTCCCCCCTAAATACCTTTCCATTTTCAAGCACTAATTTTCTCTTTGCCATATTCCTCTCCCTTTTTTAGGTTAATATCTGTTTTGTTCAGTATTATTTTTCTCTCAACTTAGGGATACAACTAATGGAATCCCTTGTATTTTACCACTCCATTTACTATTGTCATCATATTCATACCAAAAAGCTCCGTTCCAATAAATGGTGAGTTTTTGCTTTTTGATAATATTTCTTCTTTTGTATAAATATGCATATTATCTGGAGAAATAACTGCAAAATCCGCAATTCCATCCTCTTCTAACCTTCCTGCAGGAAGATTAAATCTCTTTGCAGGATTATATGTTAGGTAATCAAACATCTTTTCAAATGTTAATTTACCTGTACGAACTAAGCCAGTGTACATTAGAGGTATTAGAGTTTCAAAGCCTATAATTCCATTTGGTATTCTCTCATAATCTCCAGTTTTCTCTTCCTCGGTGTGTGGAGCATGGTCTGTCGCCACCATGTCTACAAATCCAGAAATCAAACCTGACAAAGTAAGTCTCATATCTCCAAAGGATCTAAGTGCAGGGCTCATTTTATAGTTCCCATTTTTTTCCATGGTACTCTGACAAAGAAAAATGTGGTGGGGAGTCACTTCCGAGGTTATGTCCAACCCCGAATTTATTGCCCTTCTTACTGCCTTTATACTCTCTCCAGTAGACAGATGGCAAAAGTGATATTTGCATCCCGTTTCCTTCACAAGCTCTATCTCTCTCTCTACAGCTTTTACTTCTGATTCTGGGCCAACACCATACTCTTTGGCTTCCGCGTGAGAACAGATAATCAAATCCTCTTCCTTTGCGGCATACATCCCTTCCTTCAATATACTTAAGTCTGAAAGACATATCCCATCATCACTTAAAGCCTTTATGTATGGTTTCATCCCCTTAATATCGGATAGTACCTTTCCTTTTTGTCCTTTGGTTACTGAACCATACAAAAATACCCTGTTGACTGCTTGTTCTTCGGCTTTTTCGAATATCATTCTTGCCGTTTCCTCGCAATCGGGAACAGGGTTCGTATTAGGCATAGCCATTACAGATGTAATGCCACCCTTTACGGCGGACATAGTACCTGTTTTAATTGTTTCCTTATGGGTAAATCCGGGTTCTCTCAAATGTGAATGGACATCTACTGCTCCGGGAATTATAACAAAACCGCTCAAATCATACTCTTCTTCGTATCTTTCTGTGATTTCCGGAAAAACTTTTAAAACGATGCCATTTTCTATTAAGACATCTCTTTTTTCCATCCTACCGGACACCAAAATCGATCCGTTTCTGAGAAGCATCTATCCTCCAAACACTATTATTTGTTACAATTTACCAGTCAAAGCCTAAGTTATAACGGCCATTCTCACAAAAACATTGTTAGTCTTATGTTACTATTTACCAGTCAAAGCCATAGTTCTAACGGCCATTCTTTACAAAACACCGTTATTCTTTTGTTATAATTTACCAGTCAAAGCCATAGTTATAACGGCCATTCTTACAAAAACACCGTTAGTCATTTGTTTGTATATCCTACTTCTTTCACATTCCACTACATCATTGTGTATCTCAATTCCCCTGTTTACTGGTGCGGGGTGCATTATTATAGCTCCTTCTTTCATATTTGAAACTCTTTCAAGAGTCATACCATATTTTTCCAAGTACTCTTCTTTGGTAATATTCATTGAATCTTGATGCCTTTCGAATTGAACCCTAAGCAAATTTATTACATCACATTCTCTTACAGCATCATCTATTTCTATGTATTCACCTGTGGTATCCTTGTACTGCTCGGGGCCGGAAACGTAAACATTCATCCCGAGTCTCTTCATGACTTCGGCGTTTCCATGGGCTACCCTTGAGTGAGAGATATCTCCCACCATGGCGACCTTCAGCCCTTCATATCTTCCGAACTCCTCATAAATTGTCATAAGGTCCAAAAGAGTTTGAGTGGGATGATCTGATGTTCCATCCCCGCCATTAAAAATAGGGATCCCGACTCCCTCGAGATCCTTATAATAAACATCCTGTGTGTGCCTGATTACTACACCATCTACACCGAGCGCTTCAAACGTCCTAACAGTGTCATAAAGTGTCTCACCCTTGTAAACACTACTACCTGCAAGATTAAATGACAAAGGTGTAATACCTAAGTTAAGCATTGCCATTTGAAAGCTATATTGAGTTCTAGTGGAGTTTTCGTAAAAAAGCGTAACCATCTTTTTCTCGGGGAAGGTCACTCTAAGCCCGTTTTTAAAATCAAGGGCCAAATTGATTATGTCATTAATCATTTCTTTTGGAATTGTCTTAAGTGTCAATAATCCTTTCATAATTCCACCCTCTATATTTTTACCTTGTCTTTTATAATATCATACTATCTATAGATTATCCAACAGAATTTGTTTTATGATTCAATGTTTTTTAAGGATATAAAGAAAAGCCATAGAAATCTAATCCGAAAGAATTATCGTTATTTCTCATTCAAATCTACTCAACTTTTCAAACTCATCAAACCCTTCTTTGTTCCCCCAAAATCCTTAATCCTATAAATCATTGCATCTTCTCCTTTTTTACTTTCTAATTAAAGAACCTTGATATAGAATTTCTACATTTTTAATATTCCTATCACTAAATTTAACATTTGAAAAA
>JAQVQU010000113.1 GCA_028701415.1 Clostridia bacterium
ACCCAAAACCCGTCGAGGAATACCTCAGGGCCCAGAAGCGGTTCAAACACCTCTTCACCATGGAAGGCGGCGACGAAGAAATCGCAAAAATCCAGGCCACTGCGGACTGGAACATTGAATACTTCGGTCTCCAGTAAAAACTGAAGGCCTTCTTTTTTTTTCTTTTTTTTGGCCGGAATTTTAGGGATCTGTTTTTGTTTTTTGGCTTCTGTTTTTTTGGATTCTTTTTTGGTTTTTTGGGTTCTGAGTTTTCAGAAGACGGTTTTTAGAATTAGCTGATTTTTGAGAATATGGACCTTTTTGAAGTTTCGATTTTTTAGAAACTTTTATATCTAAAATGTAGTACAGAAGTATTCATAACATCTTTTAAAAAATATTCACGTATATTGGAGGATTCAATATTTTCTATGATCCATTTTCAAAAGAAAATTTAGGTAAGATCCTACTGATAAGTGATAATAAAATAATTTCCGATGAATCCTCAACAATTGAATACAAACAATCTTTCAACCTTCATAGCAACCATAAACAAGAATATGCAAAATGTATGGCTTCTTTTGCAAATAAAAAAGGTGGATACATATTATTTGGCATCGAAAATGATTCACATGAGATCATTGGGCTAAAAACTGATAAATTTAAAAATTGTGATCCCAAAGAAATATCACTTTTTATTGATATTTTTTCACCAGAGATTAGATGGGAAAAAACAATTTACGAAATTAATAGTAAGAAAATAGGAATAATCTATGTATTTGAATCTGAAGAAAAACCCATAATATGTGAAAGAAATGGAGGAGAGCTAAAAGAGGGTGACATATACTATAGGTATCCTGGAATAAATAAACGAATAAAATATAGAGATCTGAAAAAAATACTAGATGATCAGAAGGAGAAACATATCAAAATCCTAATGGAACACATAAGAAAAATAGTACAAATAGGAGTAAGCAAAGTAGAAATTTCAGATATCACGAGCCAGAAAGATGGTGAAAAAAATACAAAAATGTTAGATATTGCAGCAATACCTAATATGAAATTTATAGAAGAAGGCAATTTTAATGAGATCAATGGAGAACCAACACTAAAATTAAATGGAAGTGTAAATACTGGAATTGTAGTACCTCAAGGTGTTTCAATAAATACCGAACGTATAATTGAAGCATTTTTAACAGAAAATCTACAAAACATAGACCCTCTTCAGTATATAAACCAACTACCTTATGAAAGTACTCATAATCTGCCACTTTATTTCTTTATAACTCAATCAAGATTATCAAGAAAGCAAATTATAGACAAAATACAAGAATCAAAATCTACTAAGGACAATATAAAAAATAAACTAAAAGAAAGATTAGAAAAGAACGAAGAAAATTTCAGTAAAGGTAACATAAAAGCGAACACCTCAGCAGCATACAAAAAAAGAAATTTTAGACAAAAGATTATTGATAAAGAAAAAATAATTTTAGAGGGCTTAGATCAGAAAGATTTAAGATATTTACTGGAAGCAATAACCCATCTAAAGAAAGAAGAAATTCACTCAGTGAAAAAAGGATTACTTTCTTTGTTACAGGAATTTTTTGAGAAATATTATGCAACCAGTAAGACAGATAGTAATTTAGATAGTACTTTCAGACATACAATATGCCATATCGATTACATGACCTATGGGATAAAAACCCAAAAAGATTAAAGTAGTATTCAAATTTTGTGAGTTTTCCATATAGCTTCTGGATTTTTAAGCACATAAATGTCTGATTATCCACCATTAATAGATGATCCTTGATTCCCAAATACAGTCACAGAAAGTTCAATTTATTACAATAAGAATTTCATAATATTGAATATGAGGCCTATTTGTGCAGAAAATATACTATCTGTCCTCAATCAAAAAAGCCGGAATTGAAAAGAAACTGAAAACAGCAATTCCTGTTGAAATCGAATTTGAGGACAACGAGTACATAGCCTCAAATGATGATATAGGGCTTCTTGCCGTTCAATCAGAAATGGAACTTTTGATAGAAGAAATTAAAGAACAGCTTGGAATTCTATGGCAAGAATACGTACCGGCCAATGATGAAGAATTGACCCCAAGCGGAAAAGACTTGCAGGAGCTACTGCTTTCCATCTCCATATAAAGCCAATTTAAAAAAGTGGAAAAAAAACTGCTCCCTCTTTCACTAAAAATACTCCAAATCTCCAATCTATATGGCGATTCAGGCCTTTACTCCTTTACTCCTCTTCAGGCCCACCTTTTCTCAAATCTCTACAGATAACGGCCAGAACTTTTTCAGGTTGCAGGAAAAAATTATGTAAGAATAGCGACAACAAACTATTGATTTACATTAATCCATGATTATTATGCGCTCACCAAATATAGTTATAAATTCAGATGTGTTCAAATGGTTGAGGGAAAGTTCAGGCTGGTCCCGTGAAGACGTGAGCAGGCGTTTGAACGTATCTGTAAACCAAGTCAGCAAATGGGAAAGTGGGGAAAAGCATCCCACGATCAATGAATTGAAAGAGCTGGCCAAAGCGTATAAAAGGCCACTAGCTGCTTTTTTTCTGCCCAGACCGGAAAAAGAGCCCCCTCTTCCTCATGACTTTAGAAGACTTCCGGGGGGTTCCAGGCCTTTTTCAAAGAAGACTCTTTTTGCAATTCGCAGGGCAGGGAATTTGCAGGCCATAAGCGGGGAACTTATGGAAAACCTTAACCAGGAAAAGGGGCCGGATATAAGCAAAGCTGGCTTGAGGGAGAGCCCTGAAAAAATTGCATCGGAAGAAAGGGAAAAAATAGGCTTATCTATCGAAATGCAGAAAAGCTGGAAATCATATTACGAAGCCTTCAATTCACTGCGCGAACTTATAGAACGGAAAAATATCCTTGTTTTCCAGTTTCCGGCGGAGCTGGACGAACTGCGCGGTTTTACTCTTATGGACAGCGAGCCTTTTGTAATCTTTGTTAACTCCTCGGATATCATACAGGCACGCATTTTTACCCTCCTTCATGAATACGGCCACGTCCTTTTAAACGAGCCTTCCCTCTGCATCCCGAAAGAAGATACGGTAAACGAAAAAGACCATGACGGAAAAGTTGAAAGCTGGTGCAACCGTTTTGCCGGGGCCTTTCTTCTTCCCAAAGAGAGCGTTGAAGAGGCTTACCAGAAACACGGTGTCCGGAACCTAAAACGAATCGCAGGTCAGCACAAAACAAGCCTTTTAGCCGTACTCACCCGTCTTGTTACACTCCACATAATCACTCAAAAAACATACAGAGCGGAAGTGAACAAACTCCTCAGCGGAGAACTTGCTGCCAGAGAAAGCGAAACTGGAGGAAAAAAAGGAGGCAAAGGAGAAAGCTCAGCCATAAAAGCACTGCGAGAAAGAGGCGAACCCTTTGTTTCTTTAGTTCTCGAAAACTCCCAGCAGGGCTTAATCACCCAGAGCAGGGCCCTTGATTACCTGGACGTCAAGATGAAAAACATGAAAGAACTGACCAGTTGAGAGAGCCGGGGCGAGAGAAATGACGGGCAACGCTTTTTATGTAATTGACTCATCGTCACTTATAAATCTGAGACAGTATTACCCACTGTCTGTTTTCAAATCCCTCTGGAAAAAATGTGAAGAATTGATTCATCAAGACCGGCTTGGGGCCCCCACCATTGTCTTAACGGAACTGGAACGAAAAGATGATGAACTGAAGAAATGGGCACAGAAACACCAAAACCACTTATTCCATGAAAACCCGGACCATTATCTAAAAGCGAGAGAAATCCTCCAGACTTTTCCAAAACTGATAAACTCTGCCCTAGAACATGAACAGGCTGATCCCTTCGTAATTGCAATGGCTCTGGACCGGATAGAGGGGCCGCAGAAAAGCCTGTTTTCCAGCAATCAGGTATATCTGGTCACAGAAGAAAAATTCACAGGAAAAAGAAAAAAGAAGACCACAATCCCGGAAGTTTGCAATTATTACGAGGTTCCTTGCATACCCATTCTTGAGATGATTATAAAAGAGGGATGGGAATTTTGAAAAGAAAAGTTCCCCTCTTTTTATCCGTAATCAAATATTCAGCCTCTCATTCTTCAGCCCCACCTTTTCTCAAACCTCTCCGAATATCGGCTGCCTCCGTATAGAAAACACAGGCCTCAGCTTCCCGCCCTTTTTCCGTAAGCACCTTCCCCAGACTGTCCCTTATTTTAGCCGATGTAGAAAGGAACTGAACATCTCCGGGTTCGGCTTCAAGTAGCTTTTCATAAAGCTCAAGGGACAATTTTAACCTC
>JAQVQU010000114.1 GCA_028701415.1 Clostridia bacterium
GGCTCTCACGAGTTATTTATTGGGGTAGTTGAGAAGGTTCATGCTGACAAAGATTTAGTTGATGAAAAAGGAAATATAAATTACCAGAAGATTGATTACATGGATTAATTGAGAAAAAGAAGATTTATTACACGAAAAAAGCAGGTCACTGACCTGCTTTTGTCGTAAATCATTAGCGTATGGAGTTAATTCTCATTACTTCATCGTATTTCCCGAGAACTACTATATGGTCATCTTGCTTAAAGACATAATCGGGGCTGGGAACAGGATTGAGTTGCCCTCCTGATTTAATTGCTAAGATATTTGTTTCAAACTTTCTTCGTATATCTAAATCTTTAATAGTTTGGCCATACCACTTTGAGGGAACGGATATTTCAACAATGTCATAACCATTAGCAAGTTCAATCAAATCAAAAATTCGTTCAGAATTACAGCGAATTGCTAGTTTATGTGCCATATCCTTTTCCGGATACACAATTTGGTTTGCTCCATTTTTCAATAAGAACTTGGCCTCTATGTCCCTTTCTGCCTTTGAAATAACCATTTTTGCTCCCATTTCATGAAGGGAGTATGTTATTTCAAGAGAGGTTTGAAAGTCATTGTCGATTGTCACAAAACAAATATCAAAGTTATTGACTCCCAAACTTTCAAGAACATCTTGCTTGGTACAATTTCCTATCGCGGAATCAGTGTACTCATCAGCCAGCTCGTTGATTATTTCCTCGTCGGTATCAACTATCATTACGTCATTTCCGAGATTTTTCATTTCTTTTGCAAGAAGTTGACCAAAGTTACTCATTCCTATTACTAAAACTGATTTCATTTTTTCTCCTTTCTTTTTAAAGTCATATCGATAATTTTTTTGTTAAAAAATATCTTAGACAAGGTATATTATTTTATCCAATCAGAATTCGATCTGTAGGTTTTTTGACAGCAGATGTGTTTTTTGTATCCGAAAAAGCAAGAACAAAGGTGATTATTCCAACTCTGCCAATATATATTAAAAGCATTATCAGAAGTTTAGATGTTACGGATAGAAGGGGAGTGATACCAGTGGATAGCCCGACGGTACCAATTGCAGAAATTACTTCAAATAAGATGCTCTTTAAAGAAAAGGGCTCAATAGCTACTATTACTAAAGTAAAAATTATCGAGGTCAAAAGATAGAGAGAAAATAGCGTAAATGCTTTTAATAATTGGGATTGCTCTATGCTCCTTTTTCCTATACTTATCTCTCCTTTATTTCGTGATAGAGCAAAAAGACCCAAAAGTAATACCACAAAGGTGGTTACCTTAAGTCCCCCAGCAGTTGATCCAGAACTTCCACCAATAAACATTAATATCATAGTTAAAAGGGAACTGCTTTCTGATAAAGAAGCTGTATCTATTGTGTTAAATCCGGCAGTCCTTGGGGTAATCGCTTGGAAAAGTGAAGCAAGAAAGGCCTCTCCAGCCGACATATTTTTCATAATATGATCTTTCTCAAACAAGAAGAATAGAAGGGAGGAGACTCCGATTAAGAGAACACTAGCAATTAATGCAACTCTGGTGTGAAGCTGGAATTTTTTCCAGTTAAACCTATTGTCTACGATATCTGCCCATACGATAAATCCAATACCTCCCCAGAATATCAAGGTGGAAAGGGTCAAGACTACAATGGGGTCTCCAGTATAATTTGTGAAGGAGGAGAATTGTCCTTGGAAGCCCATTATATCAAACCCTGCATTGCAAAAAGCCGATATAGAGTGAAACACTGAGTAATAAAGTCCCTTCCAAAATCCCATATCTCTGCAGAAGGGAATCATAAGAAGTGCTGTCCCACCCCCTTCAAAAATTAAGGTTCCCACTAAAACTTTTTGGATTAATTTAACAACACCGGTTCTTCCGTTTGATCCAGCGCTTTGGGCTATTAGTTTTCTTTCATACAGACCGATATGTTTTTTTAACATCATAGCAAAAAGAGTAATGATGCTCATGAATCCAATTCCCCCTATTTGTATCATAAGAAGAATAATTGCTTGTCCAAAGCCCGACCAGTGGGAAAATGTGTCATATACAACTAATCCAGTTACGCAAGTAGCTGAGGTCGCGGTAAAGAGTGAGTTTAAATAAGGGGTCCAATTTTGATCCTTTGAAGAAAAAGGAAGGGAGAGTAAAAAGCTCCCAAATAAAATTACTAAAGCATATCCTATTGCTATTACTTGCCAAACAGATAGCTTTCTAAGGAATTTACTCATTTAATCCTTCAGCTGGGATTTCTTAAGAAAAATAGTTTCTAAAGACTCCCTAAAAAGAATAAATCTTTTTTGCTATTAAGATATTATAGTGCATTTGGTATATTTAGTAAAGAAAAGGAGGAAGGGCACATAATAGTGGAGTCGATATATGATTATTTGGGGTAAATAAGATTACTTAAGATAATTTATTTATCTTTAAACATTCCCTTAAAAGTGTAGCGTCCTCTCTTTTGCGTAGCTTTTCCATACTGTATAGCTTTTACTGGGCAGTGGTGAATACATGCCATACACTGATTGCAATTGTCTCCCCAGATAGGTTTTCCATTGAATATAGCAATGTTGTTAAGCGGACAAATTTTTTCGCATAGACCACATGAGGTACAGGAGTTTTCAACGTAATAACCTTTAGCAGTGTTATATACCTTTTTAAAAAAGGGATTAATTATGTAAGATTTTATGAAGGGAATCGGGCCTAGAGGCACATCAGTAATTGATTTTCTAGAATTAATGGCTTCAAAGATAGCAGGAAACTTTGCTTCGGCTGCTTCTACTTTCTTTAAGGCTTCCTCATAGGTGTTAACATCCCACATTTTTATATAATTGTCTGGCATTGTAAGAGACCAACAAGAATCAAGTTTTATCGTTTTATTGAAAAACTTCATAGTATAAGCGGCCTCAGCCCCGCATGTGCATACAGCATATACATAAGTCTCTTCTGGGATTAGTAGCCTTTTTACAAAAGATATTACAATTTCTGGAGCTCTCCAGGCATACACTGGGAAAACTATTCCTAGTTTGTCCCCTATTTTTACATCCTCTATCCTTGTTAAATTCTTTGTAAGGACCGCAATATTCTGTACTGTATCATCGGTTCCTTTCGCTATTTTTTCAGCTACATACTGAGAATTTCCTGTTCCAGAAAAATAAAAGATCATATTTAACCCTCCATTTCTATTTTTGAAAAAATATCCTGCCAGAGATCATCATCTGCAATGGCCATAGTTACCGTTCTTTTTGCTAGTCTGTTAAGTTCTGCTTTGCGTTTGTTGGAAAATAGAAGTTCAGCCGCTAAATACCTCGCTCTTCTTTCAATTAGTTTTGCTCCAGCCTCAATTGATTCCTGAATATTTTCAAAGGTAAATATATTTTCGGGTTTAGTTTCTTGAATAAAATATTGAAGAGTGGCCTTAAAGGCTATTTTCCCATAACCAGAAAGACAATCTTTATCAGAGGTTATACATAGTATATCGTCTCCCTTGTACATAAAAACTGATCCACTTATTACTAGGGAGTTATCGGGAATATCCAATAGTTCAACTAGGTCATGACTCCCCGTTTCTGGGGTAGGGATGGGAGGTATATATACATCTTCACCCGGAAGATTCATATCTTTTGCGTAGTACATGTCCCCATAGTTAAAGGGAATCTCAATATTAGTAATAGCTTTAACTCGTTCAGGGGTTCCCAGTATTAGAATGGTCTCAGCTTTTGCCACCTTATACTTTTCAAACATTTCAATTGCTTCAAGATTAAACTGTGCTTTTAGATCAATCATTTTAGGGGGAGGGGATGGGAGTATTACATTCTCTAAAATTATCCCGTCATCTGTTAACCCAATCTCCGTTTCATTTTCTCCAAATATGACATATGTGGCTGGATGTTCTGGCTTAATATCTTTAGGTTTCTTCTTTAAGTCACAGTCAATTTCAATGGGCTCAAGGATTTCTTTATCGCAAGCGAGTCTAATGCCATCTGATATTTCATGGTCAGATAAAAATCTTAAATCCAAGGAAGTGGGAGATAATGATGAAGCAGTAATTTTACATCTTCCGCATAGTCCCTTTCCTCCGCACGGGAAGAGGTATCCCATTTTTTCCAGGATGGTTTTAAGGCTACCTGTCTCAGTTATATTAATAATCATATTCTCTCCTCATTGAGCTAAGAATTTTAGCGTGAGTCTATTGATAAATATATTTATTTCTTAAATGATAATCCGGCTGATTATCAGCCGGATAAGAGTTGT
>JAQVQU010000115.1 GCA_028701415.1 Clostridia bacterium
CAAGGTGAATTTGCAGGAGAGGACTTTGAATTTGATCTTGATAAAAACTTAAAATCACTTTCAGATCTTACTCTTGACCTTGATACTATGGAAGCATTAGGTATCTCAGATGAAGATGAAGGCGAAGAAATCAACCCAGAAGATACAGAAGAGGAGGATAAATAAATGGTGGAAATCAATAATTTTGATTCAATGAAAATTTCACTTGCTTCTCCCGAAAAAATAAGAGAATGGTCTTATGGCGAGGTAACGAAGCCTGAGACTATTAATTACAGAACCCAAAAGCCCGAAAGAGACGGTCTTTTCTGTGAGAAAATTTTCGGACCCGAAAAGAACTATGAATGCTCTTGCGGAAAATATAAGAAGCCAAGATATAAGGGTATTATTTGTGATAAATGCGGAGTTGAAGTAACCAAATCAATTGTCAGAAGAGAGAGAATGGGGCATATAGAATTAGCTTCTCCTGTTGCACATATTTGGTATTTCCGTGGAGTGCCTGGAAGAATGAGCATGCTACTTGATATGTCTGCAAAGCAGGTAGAGAGTGTTATATTTTATGGTGCTTACGTTATTCTCAGCGCAAATCCTGAAACAGGGCTTCAAAAGAAGCAGGTTATAAGTACCTCTGATTTTGAGGGGTATAAGGCGAAATACGGACTTTCTGCATTTAAAGCGGGTATGGGTGCTGAAGCAATGAAAGTTCTTTTAAGAGAATTTGATGTCGAGAAAGAATCCATTAGTGTTCGTGAAGAATTGGTCCTTTCTAAAGGAAGCAAGAAGCTAAAGCTTGCGAAGAGACTGGAACTTATTGAATCCTTCCGTCTTTCGGGCAATAAGCCTGAATGGATGATTTTGGATGTAATTCCTGTTCTTCCCCCCGAACTTCGCCCGATGGTCCCTCTTGATGGAGGAAGATACGCTAATAGTGATCTTAATGATCTTTATAGAAGGGTTATTAATCGAAACAATAGGCTTAAAAAGTTAAAGGAGCAAGGTTGCCCCGAGCTTATTATCCAAAACGAGAAAAGATTACTACAAAATGCAGTAGACAGTTTGATTGATAATGGTAAGCCAGGAAAACCTTTAGTTGGGTCAGGTGGCAGACCTTTAAAATCTTTGACTGATTACTTACGTGGAAAACAAGGTAGATTTAGACTTAACCTTCTTGGCAAACGTGTCGATTATTCCGGACGTTCGGTTATCGTTGTTGGCCCAGAATTAAAACTATATCAATGTGGACTTCCTAAGGAAATGGCTTTGGAATTATTTAAACCGTTTGTAATGCGCTTAGCTGTAGACAAAGGGATTGTTCCAAGTGGAAAACAGGCTAGGAAATATGTTGAAAGAGAAAGATCTGTGGTATGGGATCTTCTCGAAGAAGCAATTAAAGACCACCCAGTTCTTCTAAATCGTGCACCTACCTTGCATAGATTGGGGATACAGGCTTTTGAGCCAATATTGGTTGATGGCCATGCAATTAAACTCCATCCTCTTGTTTGTACCGCCTTTAATGCGGATTTTGACGGGGATCAGATGGCAGTTCACGTTCCATTATCTGTAGAGGCACAAGTTGAAGCTAGATTCTTAATGCTTTCAACGAACAATATACTTAAATTGTCCGATGGGCAGCCAGTAGTCAGCCCAACTCAGGATATGGTTTTAGGATCATATTATCTTACTCTTGTCAAAGAAGGAGCAAAGGGAGAGGGTAGATTTTTCTCTTCAAAAGAAGAGGCTATAATGGCTTACCAAGTTGGAGAATTGGCTTTACAAGCAAAGATTCATGTTCGCATGAGCGTAGAAGAAGACGGTATGATATACAAGAAGAGACTGGAAACTACCGTAGGAAGGATTATATTTAATGGAGCTATTCCCCAAGACATAGGTGTTTATGTTCCCCAAAAAGAAGGCTCTTATTTCCTTGAACGCGATAAGGACAGTATGGTAGATCTTTCTATCGATACCCTTGTAAAAAAGAGTGTTTTATCGGATATTATCAAAAAGTGTTTCAAAATGAAGGGAGCAACGGAAGTAGCCTTAATGCTGGATAACATTAAATCTTTAGGATTTAAATATTCCACAATCGGAGCTATTTCAGCTAGTGTTTTTGATATGCAGATTCCTGGAAGTAAACATGATATTCTGGAAAAGGCAGATGAAAGAGTTCTTGAGATTGAGAAGAGTTTCAAAAGAGGTCTTGTCAATGAGAACGGAAGATACAAGGAAATCGTTGAGATTTGGAAAAAAGCAACTGAAGACGTTGAAAATGATCTAAAAAAGAACTTTGAAACATATGATAAGTTCAATAATATTTGGATTATCGTCGATTCGGGAGCAAGAGGAAACATGGGTCAGGTTAAACAACTCTCTGGTATGCGTGGATTAATGGTTGATCCTACGGGCAAGACGATTGAGATTCCAGTTAAGAGTTCTTTCCGCGAAGGTTTGACTGTTTTGGAATACTTTATAGCATCCCATGGAGCACGTAAGGGTGGAGCCGATACGGCTTTGAAAACTGCTGACTCGGGGTATCTCACCAGACGTTTAGTTGATGTATCGCATGATGTTATTATTCAGGAAGAAGACTGCGGAGACACAAAAGGCTTCTTGGTTAAAGAGCTGAAAGATAGTGCTGGTAAAATAATTGAGACCCTAATAGAAAGAACTGCGGGAAGATATTCGGTTAATGACATAATATCTCCGAAGACTGGAGAAATTTTAGTTTCGAAAGGCGAGATGATTTCGGAAGACCAGGCAAAAGCTATAACTGATTCGGGGATTCAAGAAGTATTGATTCGTTCAGTACTAACTTGTAAGTCAAAGAAAGGAATTTGTGCTAAGTGCTATGGGGCAAATATGTCTTCTTGGAACCCAGTGAAATTGGGAGAAGCTGTTGGTATTATTGCTGCACAATCAATTGGAGAACCTGGAACACAGCTAACAATGAGAACGTTCCATTCAGGCGGTATTGCATCAGGAGCAGATATTACTGTCGGTCTACCTAGAGTCGAGGAGCTGTTTGAAGCAAGAAGGCCAAAGGGATGCGCGGTTGTTTCAGCTATTAGTGGAAATGTTACGGTTGAAGACACAGAAGCAGCGATGAAGCATGTTATGGTATTCAATCCTCAAGCACTTGAAGGAACGCAAAATAGTTGGGACGTTAAGATTCCTCAAAATTCAATCATTACCGTAAAAACTGGGGACCATATTGAAAAAGGTGACCCAATCATGACAGGACCATTGGATCCGAAGGAAATATTGCAGTACAAGGGACTTCAGGCTGTTCAAGAATACCTCATTATCCAAGTACAATCTACTTATAGAGGTAACAATGCCCATATCCAAGATAAACATATTGAGATTATATTGAGACAGATGACCAACAAGATTAAGGTAGCTGAAACTAATGCGACCAACTTCATTCTTGGGCAAGTAGTTACAATAAACAACTTTAATGAAGAAAACGATGCAGTTGCAGAAAGAGATTTACCACCGGCAAAGGGGAGAAGAACTTTACTTGGAATCAGCAAGGCTGCTTCTGCAGCAGAAGGATTCTTGTCCGCGGCATCTTTCCAAGAAACAGCAAAAATTTTGGCTGATGCAGCAATAGCAGGGAGATCTGACAATTTCATTGGACTCAAGGAAAATGTAATAGTTGGAAAGCTTATTCCTGCCGGAACCGGAATGAAAAGATATCGTTCGGTCACTTACGAAAAATCAGGAGTTAATTTACCTGAGGATGCCGTGATTGACAGAAAAGTGCCATTTGAGGAAGACGACTTAGATTTAATAGTTAATCCCGAGGCTAACTAATAGAATTATTTGTTTCAGTTAATGGGACGAGAATTAATTACATATCGTGAAATCCGGGATTACTTGATTATTCCGGATTTTATGTTGAGAGGTATATATGCAAAAGTTTTTTACATCTGAAAGTGTCACTGAGGGACATCCTGATAAAGTATGCGACCAAATAGCAGATGCTATATTGGATGAGTTTCTCAAAGGAGATCCTGAAAGTCGTGTGGCATGTGAAGTAGCAGTAACTACTGGATTTGTGTTAATTATGGGAGAGATTACATCAAAAATTGATGTAGATGTTGAGAAAGTCGCAAGAGACACTATAAATAGGATTGGGTATAACCGACCTGAACTTGGCTTCTCAGGGGATACTTGCGAAATCAAGATCCTTTTGGGAAAGCAGTCCCCTGACATTGCCCTTGGAGTGGACAACAGTTTGGA
>JAQVQU010000116.1 GCA_028701415.1 Clostridia bacterium
TGTACCATGCAAAGGTGCCGGTGGCGAGAGCAACAACTAGCAATACTACCATTGCGATTGTTGATATAAAAAGTGATTTTGTTTTCATTTTTTTCTCCTATAAATTAGAATTTTTTAATTTTGTTTTGTGCGATCTGTTTCGCGGTTATATTCGGTGGTTGGCCATGTACGTTACGTTTACCAATTAGGTAAGTGCGGTACTAGCTATCTACCTCACAGAACCGAACCAGTAACGAAACGTTACTAGTTGACCGTCTTAACCGAAAAGATTTGTTTACCATAGCCAACCTCCGTTATGGATTTTTTTATACTCTGCTTGAGCAGTAGTATTTGATAGGGAATCCCACAAAAAAGTATTGTAATCAATGTGAGAAAGTGTGGGTTTTGTAACACTTCGTAAGAAAGATTTTTTTGTTTCCGAGCCCCATCCGAAAAAATTGAGTGTAAGTGAAGGGCTCCTTTCATAATGTAATTATAACAAGTATACATATTCGACACAACAGTGTACGCGTGTTTTTGATTTTTAAGCTTTTTTAGTTTAGTTGAGTAAAGTGACAAATTTCAAGCTAAAAATTCAATTCCTGTCTTATTATTATACACGTGCGCGATTAAGTCAATTAAGAAATTGTGAAACTTGAGTGTTCATTTACTATTTTTTTATCTCACGACAAATTACCAAAATAAGTATTTTTGTAGGGGCTGTTAGGGGTGGAAACAATAGGATCGGTTAACTGTCTTGACCTTATGTGCTAAGCAAAAAGGTTTCTACGGGAATTGATTGAGCAGGATGTTTCTATTGTTAATTCGTATTAACTTAAGAGGCTAAGAATGATGGATCAGAAAATTTTCTTAAGCTAATTTTGAACTCTATTGAAAAAGATTTTAGTTTCTTTTAAATCATTATATACAAATTGTGCTTACTTTTTTATTGTTATGGTCCGGGAGAGGGAAAGTAAAAGTGGAAGAGGAAAAAGAATATTATTGGAGATTGGGGATGAAGGAGAAGCTTGCGAAAAAACCGAAAAGGATTTGTTGTTTAGATAGTTAAAAAAGCAATCCGAAATTATTGAGTGAAATAAAAAAATTTGGGATTTTTTGGTAATAATTTGTTGAGTGAATGTGCAGAAAATATAAAAATTTAAAATGGGATTTTTTGAGTGGATGTGCAGAAAATATTAAAAATTTAAAAAATGGGATTTTTTGAGAATTTTAACCCTCGCTAAAGGTCAAGGAAAGTTTCATTCTGCCCCCGAGTTTATCGTCAATGCAGTCCTTGTCATTTCCCTCTAGCCAGATCAAAAGTGTGTATTTAACTTTGCCCCCGGGAGGTATGATGTAGTCCTGCGGATTGCCTTCGGAATCGCCGTTTTGATCGAGAACCAAAGTGGAGGAAAGAAAGGGAATAGACATCCATTCTTCTGAGTCTTCAGAGTCGGAAAGTCCCAGCCCATCTAGCTGTCTGAGTTCATCTCCAGTGTAGTAGGAAGGTGTCGCTAAGGGAACCACAGCTTCAGGTATTGGGACCCCAAACTCATCAAAAGAATGAGGTGCGGCATATACATTACATACACGTTTATTGACCGAATCGTCGGCATTATATGTGCTTTTGATTAACATAATTCGTATTGCTTCCTCAAGTCCTTGAGATGTTTCAGATATGTCTACGATTTCACGATATCGTCTAGAATCTTCGGTTATATTTGTAAGATAAAATGTGGCTGCGATTAAGTTGTCACGGGATGTTGCCCCATCTGCTTCCTCAATATCTAGGATAACATCCTCCATACCCATCAGGGTAATATTGTCCATATATCTCGGACCATCAATGTTATAAATTTCGGTAGTATTTTGTAGGCTTCTTGCAGGGCTTATTGCAAATATATTTTGCCCAGGTCTGTCAACTACTACTCGGAAGTTGTTATATTCGATAAAAGCAGTGACCCCCCAGAGCCCACCACCTAGGATTAAAAGTGAGAGAAGGAAGATAATTAGTACTCGAATGAACTTTCTGTTTTTTGTTTCTTTCTCAACTTTTTTGTGCTTTATAACATATTCATATTTCCCAGAAAGCTCATCGGTATTTTCTACCATGTTCTTTCCACGGGCCTTCAATTTCTTTGGTTTATCTTTGCGGATTAAAGTTCCCCTGTTGTCCACGGGAGCATCAGGAGCTGGCCTTGATTTCATTTGGTCTTGGGTGGATAAGATCTCTTTACCCGCACTGTCCTTTTTTGCCATTTATTCTCCGTTTTCTCTATTTTTACGGTTAATTTTCAGTAAAAATAGTGTAATTTTTTATTTTCAGATTCCGTTTATTTGCCGCTTTTTTGTCTAGTTTTTCTTTATATGATTATACTTCATTACGCGATAATTTACAAAAGCATTTTTTATGAATGATGGGTGAAAGATTATCTTGCAAAAGGTAGTTTTTTGATTGCTTTCATAGCCAGAGTTGCTATTCTCTTGGGCTCTGAAGCAGCCGGTCCTTGGATTACATCAACCCCTCTATCCACCATTATTTGGGCCTCCTTTAGGGTTAAAACATTTACTGAAGTAGTCTTAATATTTTGTGATTTAGCGTAACCAGTCATCATCTCTAGATGTGATTTTTGTCTAGCATTATCTCCAGCATAAAAGCGACTATCAAAGCGAATATATTCAAAATCATATTCTGTTAAAACCCGCATTCCCGCATTTTCAGAGTTGTCGATCATTATCATTACGCCAGCTTCATTTCTAAGTCTTCGGATTCGTTCTAATCCAGTATTTCCAAGGGATTCTAATAGGGCGCAATCAAAGGCTAGAACCAAGTTATCATTAAGCGTTTGGGCGCTTCTGATTAGTCTCTCAAATACGGCATCTTTGATTAATAATCTACAGCTTAAAGCAAGAACAAATCTTGAACTTGCATAAGCATTAGCTTGCTCAACTGCAAACTCTAAAGAGAGGAAATTGAACTTTTCGATTCTATCGCTTCCTTCTGCAACTGCGAAGAAAACTTGGGGCACTATTTTTCCTAGGAACTTGTCGTTTAATACCTGTTGAATATTAAGATATTCTATGGCTCCTTCTTTGTTTAAAGCTGAGTCGAAAAAGTATACAACGGGCTCTGTAAGGGCTACTGCAGCTTTGATTGTATTTGCTGTTTGCCTCAGGTCCTCTAGGACTTCTTTGCCTTTTAAATCCTTTCTTTCTTGTAGCTTTGATTTTCCAAACTTAGCTTCGATAATCCCGTTAACTATTTCCCCAGATATTGGGGCATAATCATCGTCGTTGCTATATTGACCCTCTATTGGGGGTTTATTTTCTTGTCCTAAAAGAACACCGTTTGGATTAATTGGGTATCTTTCTGCATATGCCACTGGAACATGATGTTCTCTCTCTTCAGTCCCGATTTTTGCGGCTACTAAAGTTATAATTTCTCCCGCGTTTCTAAGAGATGTTTCGTCGCTTACTGTAAGAATTGTTGCAGTTGCTTTTGCGTGCTCACCTTTAGCCTTTTTGTGAGGATAAACATTGTTATCGATGGATTCGGGATCTAGAGCGCAATATAGTTGAACAGAATCATCCTTAATTGCAAATCTAAAAACTATTTTTTTATTGTATCTAAAATTTTCAATTGGTCCTTGAAAAGAAGTAGATATGCCTTTGAAAGACAATATTTGATTCTTCATTTTGGAGTAGGATAGTTTGACAGAATTCTTTGTCATTCTTAGCCTGTTTTCAAAAACAGGTAGAAGGATATCTCTATCCCATTCATCTAACCCTGTTCCAACGCCTGTTTCGTAAATTCTCTCAAGTTCAGCTTGAAGATCTTCAGTTTCTTCCTCGATGGGTGCAGGGGCTTTTTCTTCCTCTTCTTCCTCCGAATTAACCTCTCCTGAGACAGGCTCTTTTTGGTACTCAGGAACATAAGTTTCAATCATATCTGCGTCTTCAGGAGGAGGAAGGATTTCCTTTGCCATCTTATCTGCTTCTTTAGTTTGTTTTTTTGCAGCAACTTCAAGGAGTTCGATTTCGGCTAAAGCTTCTTTTTCTTCCTCTGTCTCAGGGATAAACTCGGCTTCAGAGTCTATGTCAGATTGAACGATTTCTTTTTCAAGTTTTTCAAGTTCTGCTTCAATTTCTTCGATTTCTGAAAGAACTTCTCCCTCAATTT
>JAQVQU010000031.1:0-5636 GCA_028701415.1 Clostridia bacterium
GCTGCCCTAGCCATTATATCCAAACCTATTTCATATTCTTCACTTTCTCGTTCGATTAGCATACATGTAGATATAGCTTTGTCTAAATTACCTTTCACGTAACAATCATAAGCATCATAAGCCCTACTTAGATTTCGACGAGAAATTGTATCTATCAGAATCAATTCTGAAGAAGATACTTCCTCATCGGTTAATCTGGGGATAGAATTGACTACAGAAGATGATAATTCCTCTAACAATTCATAATTTATATTTTCCCATAATTGAGCAAGCCTTGGAACGTTGCCAGTTTTTAACTTGTGTGAATTGAGAATTAGCCACCCGTTATTAGGAAAATTAAAATTCCCATGCAAAAATGCGTGTTGTCTGCAATCTTTAGCAAGTGCTAAACTATATTCTAGATATCTCTTATTTTCCCACAGATTAATGAATAAAATAATACTTTCATTATAAGCTCCTATTTGAGAATAAGCCAACGCAAGTTCTAACACGTGTTCTTCAGATTGATTCAACTCAACTGCTTTTTTTAAATAGGAAATACCATCAAAATATTCTTTTTTTTGAAAAAATTTTTTCCCATTTAAAAAATAAAAATCCGCCGATTGAAACATAGACAAAACTGACATATTAAAAACTCCTATTAAAGAGAATTTCTAACATATCTTTGTTGTAAACAATGTGTTTCCCGCAATAATCACAAAGTATCTCAACTTCAGGCTTATTTCTCAGAATATCAGAAATCTCATTTTCGCCAATGCTTTTAATTATTTCCTCTCCTCTAGATTCACAATTACAAAAATACTCTAATTTATCTATTGACAAAGACTCTGCTCCAAAATGCTTAAAATAGTAGTTGAACGCTTCCTCTACGCCCAAATTGGCTATTTTCAAGCAAATCTCTCTAAATCTGCTCATTATATCTTCCAAAATAAAAATAGCTTCATCTGACACCCCAGGCATTGCTTCACATATTATTCCGTAAGAACATAGTCTGTTTTGATAGGTAAAAACATCAAGCCCAACAGCACACCTTATCCCCTCGCTTGAAAAGAGATAAAAGGCAAAATCATCCGATATATTTCCAGATGCTAATTCTGTTCTTCCAACATAAGGCTCTTTTAATCCCATATCTTTAATCACAGTAAAAAAACCTTTATGTCCTACAGCATCTTTTAATTTTTCAGACGAGTATTGTTTTAACTTAGGTTTGTCAGAATTCTCAATATATCCTTTTATTTTGCCTAGATTTTCTCCGGCAACATAAATTTTTCCAAGAGGCCCTCCTCCATCAATAATCACGTTGAATCTGCCAAGTTCATTCTTCATGTTGTAGGAAATATAAGCACCTATTGTAAGTGCTCTACCCATTGCATTTTGAGCAACGGGGACAAGATTATGAACTTTGGTTGCATAACATAAAATATCAGAAGTATCTATAATTGCTATACGAGCCTGTTTATCCAAAACAAGGCCTCTCAGAATAATATCATCCGTCATTCTCACCTTCAACTGTTATTTTTAACTGGGGCGTTTTAGAAAAGTTATTTTTTATTTTTATATACCTGTTTATGCGTTTCAACCTTTTTTGTTCTTTTTCTTTCAGCGCGCAATTGAGCTTTTATTTCTTGTTGATATAGAGGTTGAATCAAATTTTCGCTGTTATAATCGGCATAATTAGTTAAAACTAAACAAAAATGCGAAAGACCGAAAGAAAGAATTACAATAGTAATAATAAGTTTAACCATATCTCCTACAAACAGCAAGGCGAAAGGGAATATAGAAAAAATAAATGCAAGAAATGAGGAAACTGAAAAACCTGAAGCAATAATTGATGAATTCTTAAGTCTATCTAAGACTCTTATGTTTTTATAAGACACATTAAAAGGTAAGTAAGTAGTCATTATCATCGCAGAGAAAACGGATAATAATATAGTTATAATCAATCCAATGTAATGTCCGGGATTGGTTGTTCCAATTAAAAACGAATTTGAAAACTCCAATATCATAAACGCTGTTCCAACAAAAATTATTCCAAATATTGAGGTGGAAAAGACCATTTTACCTGAAAAAAGTTTTACTCCTTTAAAAAACTCTTTAATAATCCTAGGGACATCATTGCCATACTTGTCCTTTTTCATCAAAAGAGTTTCCCCCCAAACAAGTTTGGAACAAACATAGAAATTCCCAGCGAGGCCAACACCAATAACTGGAAGAAAAAGCCCGATAGAACCTAATAAAACCATATATGATTTTAGCATAATTGAAGAGGCGGAATTAATTGACAAACCTGAAGACAAACCCAAGCCAAATTCATTGAGAAGAAATGGAGTATCTGAGAGACCAATTCCAACTAATAGGTAGCCAAATTCTTCATAGCCATAAATTTCAAAAAATAAAAGTGAGGCAATAATTGGAAGAGCAAATAGCATAGTCAATAAGTTTACTATCATCAAAGGTTGAAAATATGTTTTTAATATGTCAATATAACGTTTAAATCTTCCACCAGGGTATGCTCCCTTAACCTCTTCAGCCCTATCTTCCTGAGCAACAAATAAGTTGCTAATAAGCTTAATTTTATAAGAACTAATTTTTTTTTCTTTAGTTTGAGAAGTATTAGCGTTAATCATTTTTCCATCCTGTTAGAGTAGTATTTTAAATAAGAATTATACTATATCTAGCAAAAAAAGTAAACTCTTCAGATATCTGGTTGTTAACTAAAAATTACTCTTTAACTCAATAAATTTTGACTGAATTTTCAATTTTCGATGAACGATTATGACAAGATATTTTACTTTATTGCGCTAAACTACTAAACAGTAAAAATGATATAATAATCAATCCTTTATAATAAGGTATTTTAATTGACACATTATAATCATATTGTTATTATCTATTTAATTTTTAAAGATTAAGAGGCATTGTATGAATAACGTTAATATTGCAGTTGTTGGGGCTACTGGAATGGTAGGAAGGAAATTTTTGCAAGTACTCGAAGAGAGAAAACTCCCTGTCAATAATTACTATCTATTTGCAAGCGAAAGGTCGGCTGGTTCCACTATTCATTTTATGGATAAAGATTACACGGTTCTTGAATTGAGCGAAGATAATATCAAGGATAAACAGATAGATATAGCTCTCTTTTCTGCAGGTGGAAACGTAAGTAAAGATTATGCCCCTGTCTTTGTTTCCTATGGCTCTTTAGTTATCGATAATTCCAGTCAATGGAGAATGGATGAAAAAGTACCTCTGGTTGTGCCCGAAGTAAACGGATTGGAGGCACTAAAGCACGATAAGGGAATAATTGCGAATCCTAACTGCTCGACCATTCAAGCAGTAGTACCACTAAAAGCTCTCCACGACAAGTACACGATAAAAAGAGTAATCTATAGCACCTATCAAGCTGTATCTGGAGCTGGGCAAAAAGGCTATGATGATCTAAAAGAAGGGACGACCAATAAATTCCAGTACCAAATTACTAATAATATCATTCCTCAAATTGATATATTCCTCCCTGATGGTTACACGAAGGAAGAATGGAAAATGATTGTTGAAACGCACAAAATTCTAGACGAAAAAATTAAAGTTACTGCGACCACAGTGAGGGTTCCTGTTTACCATGGTCATAGTGAAAGCATTAATGTTGAATTCGAAAAACCTTGCACGCTTGAGGGAATATTCGAAGCCCTTCGTAATATGCCTGGGGTGATTGTATATGATGATCCTAAAAGCAGTAAATACCCTATGCCCATTTTTGTCGAAAATAAAGATGAGGTTTTTGTTGGAAGAGTCCGGATTGACAACACTGTTTTTTCGGGATGTAATTTATGGGTAGTTGCTGACAATATCCGAAAAGGAGCCGCCACAAACGCAGTTCAAATAGCTCAATATTTATTGGAGAACGATAAGCGATTCTGTTAAAGAATAGGAGGGTAAATATGGCATATATATTCCAGGGAGTTGGAACGGCGTTAATCACACCAATGATTGACGATTGTATAGATTATATAAGTTTGGAAAAATTAGTAAAAACCCAAATTATTAGTGGAATAGATTGTCTTATTGCTAATGGGACAACAGGCGAACCATCTACTATATCAGATGAAGAAAAGATAAAAATAGCCTCTATTGTTATAGAAGTAGTTGATAAAAAAATCCCTGTAATAGTTGGAGCTGGAAGTAATTCAACGGCTCATGCAATTAAATTAGCAAAAGATGCCAATTACATTGGGGCAGACGGTATTCTATGTGTAACCCCTTACTACAACAAATGTACCCAACAGGGACTTGTTGAACATTTTAAAGCTATTGCCGATCAAGTTGATTTACCAATGATAATGTACAATGTCCCCTCAAGAACTGGACTGAATATGTTGCCAGAAACAGTTGCTAAATTGGCGGGCTACAAAGGTATTTGTGCAATTAAGGAGGCTAGTGGAAATATCTCTCAAATAATGGAATTAGCCACTATATCACGAGATGATTTCAATCTATACAGTGGAGACGATGGGTTAACTTACCCTATTCTAACTTTGGGTGGCGCTGGAGTTATAAGCGTGGCAAGTAATATAATACCTCAATATATGTGCGAAATGGTTGATTCTTATTTCACGGGAAATATAAAAAAATCTAGAGATATGCAGCTCAAGATTTTACCCTTAATAAAAGCGCTTTTTTTTGAAGTAAACCCAATACCTGTTAAATGTGCCGCAAAATTACTTGGAATCTGTGGAGATGAAGTAAGACTGCCTTTAACAAAGTGTACTTGTGAAAACCTATTGAAAAAGGAATTAATGAATATTGGTTTATTATAATATCCTTTTCCTTCAAGAATCAAATTCCATGAATTTATTTATTAATTTCAAATAAGGAGATAAAGATGAAAATTATTATAAGTGGTATTTGTGGAAAAATGGGAAAAATTTTGTTAAATTGTGCAAAAGAAAATTCAGATATCGAAGTTGTTGCTGGGATTGACAGAGTTGGCTCTGAGGACACTTCCTCAGGAATTAGAATCTTTTCTTCCTTTTCAATGTATAATTTTGAACAACCCGATGTAATTATTGACTTTTCTTCACGAGGGGCTCTCGTTGATATATTACAGTATGCAACTAAAAATTTAATTCCCACAGTACTTGCTACAACTGGATACAATTTAGATGATTTAATGCTTATTGATAAAGCATCTAAAGATATTCCAATCTTCAAATCTGGAAATATGTCTAATGGCGTGGCGGCTCTAATCAATCTTGTCAAAAAAGCCTGCTCGCTAGTTGGAGAGATTTCAGATATTGAAATTGTTGAAACTCACCACAATCAAAAATCTGATGCCCCCTCAGGCACCGCACTAATGATTGCTGAAGCTATTAAGTCAAGCATTCCAAATAGATCCATAAATGTTGGCAGAGATGAATCATCGGGAAAGAGAGATGTAAATGAAATAGGCATGCATTCAATTCGTGGAGGTTCGGTAGTTGGAAAACATGAAATTATGTTCCTAATGAATAATGAGTTAATAACGATTACACACGAAGCAGAGAGTAAGACTGTCTTTGCCTATGGAAGCATAAAAGCTGCATCTTTTCTAATTGGGAAAAATCCTGGTTTATATTCTTTACTTGATATGTAGATAGACATAC
>JAQVQU010000031.1:5736-16492 GCA_028701415.1 Clostridia bacterium
AAACAAAACTCATCATCCGACCCATCTGGCTGATAAAAGTTATATTTAAAACCTATATGCACGTCTTCCTCTTCTTCAACAAAATCACCTTCATATTTTCCCTCAAGTCTAATCGCAAGGGGACCATCGTGGTTATACATTATATATGCTTCAGGGTTAGGATCCAATGGATCATATATCAGCAAGTCCTCCCTATCTGGCATATTATCATTAAGTACATTTCTACGAACCACAATTTTATCCCAGTTAATTTCGGCTTCCATTCTCTCCCCTTTAAATCTAGGATTAGTATTTTTCGTATCAATATCTTCGGAAACAATCACATTTAAAGTAAGTTTTGATAAAATTGAATCAGATCCTGCAAACGAGCTCAAGATACCTTTTTCTGTGAAGAAATCAAACTCTATTTCTATTGGGGGCATAGTGGAATTTATCGAGTCTTCAGTGGAAGTATCAATTCCTAAAATATTAGAAAAGAAGAAATCTAAATCTGACTTGATTTCGGTAATGCCTGGGACACCCTCGGTATTTTTAATAAGTCTAGCTAAAGTTGTTTTTAGGTCAACTACAATATTGTAGTGTCGCGTATAATAGTTCGTTGCGGTTTTTTTGTACTCATATTTCATTTCAGAATCAAAAGATAAATAGGAGCCAATTACAGCAGCAATTCCACTTACACTTGAGTCAAACGCGCTCCCTAACGTCATCGGAAAGATTCTATCGAGACCAGAAGAAAAAATCTTCATAGTAATCTTAGTAAAGCCTTCAGGCCCTTTTAAAGCTATAAATAAATCAGCCTGTTCCTCATTGAGAGGTAAAACATTAACTTGTAAAAATAGTTCTTCGTTATTTCCCTCACCTTTATAGATGGCCAAATGTAAAGAACGATTTTCGTAATTATCTATATCACCATTAACTTGAAATAATACTCTTCCGGGTACATCATCAAGAACAATTTTAAGCCCCATATCTAGAGAATACTGGGGATATAACTTATTAACCTTAACTGTACTTGCATTTCTCACTTGATTAGCAAAACTATTTATTAGATCTGTAACCATATCGGTTTCGTCTGCTTGTTCTAAAGTACCTTTAGTAAATCCTTCAGTATACCATTCATCCTCATCATCGATATTGGTATTATTTGTAGGAGGGGTATCAGGGCCACATGAAACCAGTCCCATAGATAAAATGAGAAAAACTACTAAAACAACAAAAAATCTTGTTCCTTTTTTCACCTGTCTCTCCCTTTTATCCAACAGATCCGAGAGTGACATAAAACAAGAATCATTTAACCTCTACAAAGCTGGATAATTCTCTCAACACACATTTCGTAAGGAACCTCTTCTTTAAGAGAACCATCTCTTTTTTGAAGTTCCACTATATTTTTTTCTAACGATCTCGGACTGATAACTAAGCGAATTGGGATGCCCATAAGATCACAATCAGCAAACTTAAACCCGGGCGAAGCCAATCTATCATCGAAAATCGTATCTACCCCTGCCTTAATAAGTTTATCATACAAATCGCTAGCTTTCAAAAAAATATTTTGGTCGTCAGCTCTAAGGGCGCAAATGTACACTTTCCAGGGAGCAACAGACATCGGCCAGCTAAGTCCTTTATCGTCAGCATATTCTTCTGCTATAGCAGAAATTGCCCTTCCAATACCTATCCCGTAACATCCCATTATAGGATTAATTTCCTTTCCCTCTCGATTAAGAACTTTCATTTCCATGCTTTTAGTATATTTTGTTCCAAGTTGAAAGATGTTTCCTATTTCTATCCCATTATTAATTTTTAACTTAGCGCCACATTTGGGGCAGAAATCCTGGCTATTGACTTTAGAAATATCCAGAAATTCATTAGCAGAGAAGTCTCTTTTTATGCAAACATTTAATAAATGATATTCCTCTTTGTTAGCCCCACATACCATATTTATACAATTATCCAAAGACTTATCAAATATTATTTTTAAGTTAGGAGATTCTTCTATTCCAACTGGACCAATGTTTCCAGCTATAATATTGGTGCCTAAAAGATCAGCAGGAATTATATCTGATTTTAAAACTTTTTTAAGTTTGGATTCATTAATTTCTAAATCTCCTCGGATAAAACATAAAACAGTTTTGCCTGTATCTCCCTTTAGATTGTAACAAACAGCTTTTATAATTTTTTTCTGACTTGTTCCTCCCAGGAAAGAACTTACTTCCTTAATCTCTTTAGCAGCACCAGTAAAAACTTCTTCTAATGGCAATAATTTTTCATACCCATTAATTCTAGGTTGGCACTCAGCGACTTCCATATTTGCCTTATAGTCACATTCTGAGCATATTATCAATGTATCTTCCCCAACATCAGTAAGCAGCATATATTCATGTGCTATGCTTCCGCCCATCATCCCAGTATCAGATTTTACTGCGATAAAATTCTTTAATCCTATCCGCGAAAAAATCCTAAAATAAGCTTCATAAACCTTTTCATAGTATTCTGCTAAATCCTCTTGAGTTTCGTGAAAAGAGTACCCATCCTTCATGGTAAACTCTCTGACTCTTATTAAACCACCTCTTGAACGAGCCTCATCTCTAAATTTAGTTTGAATTTGATAAATCATAAATGGCAACTGTTGGTATGATTTTACCGAGTCACGGACAAAATGAACCGCTGCCTCTTCATGAGTCATTCCTAAGACTAAATCCCTATCATTACGGTCCTTAAATCTTACCATCTCATCTCCAATAGATTTATACCGGCCACTTTGCTCCCAAAGATCTCTTGGCATAACTACTGGAAAAAGGCACTCTTGGCCCCCTATCGCATCCATTTCTTCTCTTACTATTCTTTGTATATTTTCGGCAATTTTTTTTGCAGGCATAGATAAAGTCCACACTCCGTTTGTAACAAGTTTAATAAACCCAGATTTCAACAACATAATGTGGCTTTTAATAACAGCTTCGGAGGGGATCGTCTTTGTCCTCTCTCCTACGAGTTTTGACATTAGCATATTCATATCCTCGAAAGAAAAAATATAGTATCAGCTTATCTTACCAGAGTCCTCAACTATTCAGAAACGACTATTTCTAGTTCAGTAGAAAAAGCAGAATAATTAATAACTAAATTATAGGTTCCGCTTTCAGTAAAAACATTTTGCGTGTCTAATAACAAATCAGAAGTATCAAAAACTATTGCGGCTACAGTTTCTACGTTTCTTTCAGTTTCATCATCCAATACTGCCGTAACTGTGATTTTTGTAGAATCAAAAGTGTCTCCAACTGAATAATTAACGGTAGAATCCAACTTTGCTTTGATAGACTCAATTTGAGGCAAAGTTTCTTCCTCTGGAGTACAACCAAATAAAAATAGAGTACATCCCAGAGAAATAATTAATATTAGGACAACAAATTTTGATTTCATCATATTCACCATGAGCCTTAAATATATTTTAATAAATTATAATCTTACAGTATAAACCTGTCAAGCAAGGCATATATTTTATACATATAATAAAACATTTGAAAATGTTAATAAATAAAAAAATTTTTTATCTTTAAAAAAAGTTTTTGTTGATTTTAATGAAGATTTCGATTTAAAATTGAAAATTTATATAAACAAAAACCGTGCGCCCACTCCGACAAGTCCTATCGAATCGTATATCAAACAGGTGACTCCTCCAAAGCTTCCTTGTGGCACATTTCACTAATTGTTTAGTGCTGCTGCGATCAAGCTCTGACACGGTTCACAACGTAAAATTGCACAAGACCTTGTTTTCAACATTCCTTATTCGTACCGGTTTTCCATAGAGAATGCCTCGATGGGTGTTCTATCCTGCTGTGGCGGGTTGCAGGTTACAGGGCACCGCCAGCTCCCCATATAGCACGGAATTATAGTATATCCTAAATATATATCATTTTCAAGCGTTCAAACTAGGGATAAACTACACTTATCATTATTTAATTCATATCAAAAAATGCAAAATTACTTGATAAAAGGTGTTGCAGATTTTTCCTCAAATAACTCAATGAAATTAGTTGTATCGTTAATTGTTTTTTCTGTTTCAATTATTTTTATTAAATATTTGTTTATTAAAACAATTAAGCTGTCTAGATTAATATTATTTTTTGCACTTATAGTAACAAAATTATCAGAATGTGGCACAAAGCTAAAAATCCCACAGTCAGATTTATTGACAACAGTAATAGTAGGAACATCCGATGCTCCAATTGACTTTAAAACTGAATTAACAATGTTATACTGCTCATATGCAACAGGAGAAGCTCCGTCAACAACGTGTAAAATTAAATCAGAGCTTATTGTTTCTTCCAAAGTGGATTTAAATGCTTTAATGAATTCATGCGGTAAATTAGAAATGAATCCTACAGTATCAGTTAACAGTATTTCTCTTCTCATTATCGTACTAATTCTTCGGCTAAGGGGATCAAGCGTTACAAAGAGCTGATCTTTAGCTTCCGAATTGGTATGAGATAAAACATTCATCAAAGTTGTTTTCCCTGCATTTGTATAACCAACCAAGGAAATTGTTAAACACCTGTTTTTTTCTCGATTTTTCCTGCGGATTGCTCTTTCTTCGGATAACTTTTCGAGTTTCTTCTCAAGTAATTTAATTTCATTTTTTATAGTTCTTTTATCTAGCTCTTTTTGCTGTTCACCTATTCCTCTTCTTGCCCCAGTTCCACCAGTTCCTCCCCCTCCCTGATTTGACATAAATAAGCCCTGTCCCATAATACGAGGAAGCATTTTCTTTTTATACATCAATTCAACTTGGAGTTTACCCTCATTAGACACGGCATTTCTAGAAAAAATTTCTATTATTAGCATTGTCCTATCAATTACCTCAACACCCAACTCTTTTTCCAAATTAAAGAATTGATTCCCCCTAAGTTCATTATAGAAAATAATTTTAGAAGATTCTGTAGCTTGAGATACCGATTTAAGGTCATTAAGTTTTCCTAAGCCAATGTAATATCGCCCGTCAGGTTTTTCTCTTTGTTGAAAAATATAACCAGCGACATTATATCCTGCTGAATTTGTGAGACTATAAAACTCCTCTACTTCCCAATTTGTCAAAGGCTTACAGTTTACATAAACTAGAATCACATTTGCCAATTCTTTCCTGCGATTTAAAGGTGTTTTATCCATTCTTCGTATTAGCTATGCCATAATTTGATGATACATTTCAGTCATTTCTTCTTCGTCCATAAATTTGGGGACAGGATATAAGGGATTAGCCTCTGATAGAGCCCTCTTTACGAGTGTTGGTATATCTTCTTCTTTAATTCCAGCAACTCTGTTTGGTATTCCCATACTTTTATTCAAATCTTTTATCCATTGGATAAATCTTTCTGCCTTCTCCTTTGGACTAATACCTACAATCCCTACAATATTCGCTAGAGAAGAAAGCTTTTCATAAATAGAATCTCCATAGTATTCCAATAAATGAGGCAATATAATCGCATTTGCAAGCCCATGAGGAATACCATATTGTCCACCCAATGAGTGTGCTATAGCATGCACATAGCCTACATATGCTCGAGTAAATGCAATACCTGCATAATGAGCTGCTAGTTGCATATTCTTACGTGCTTCAATATCTTTACCATTCGAATACGCTATATATAAATTTTCATAGATTAACTTAACTGCTTTTTCCGCCATATCCTTTGTTTCTGCGGTGTTGCCCTTTCCAATATAGGCCTCAACAGCGTGAGTTAGCGCATCAACACCTGTTGTAGATGTAATCCCTTTCGGTAACCCCACAGTCAAAAGAGGATCTAAAACAGCGAATCTTGGGATTAACATAGGGTCATTTATTGGATATTTTTCGTGAGTCGAACTATCTGTAATAACTGCAGCAACAGTCACTTCTGAACCAGTCCCAGCAGTTGTAGGTACAGCAAAAATCAGAGGAAGCTTTTTTAAGATTTTTAAAAGTCCCTTCATTTGAGAAACCTTTTTATTAGGCCTAGCCACCCTTGCCCCGATTCCCTTTGCACAATCCATTGGAGATCCTCCTCCGAAAGCAATTATCCCTTGGCAATTATTTTCTTTATATAGTGCAAGTCCCTCTTCAATATTGTCTATTGTAGGATTTGGGATAGTTCCATCATAGATAATATATTCTAAAGCATCAGTTTTCATTTGAGCAAAAAGCCCATTAAGTAACCCCAAATCAATTAACTCCTTACTTGTTACAACCAAAACTTTTGATAAACCTTGTTTCTTTATTAAGCTAGGTAGCTCTAATATTTTGTTTTCTCCAACTAATAATTCGGGTTTTCTCCAAGGTAAAAGGGGCATTGCAACATACATAACCCCTTGAAATACTCTTGATGCTATTTTTTTTATAATATTCATAATATTTCTCCTTAAGTAGAAATTGTAAGTATATTATATCACTAAACAGTAGTAAATTCATCAATCAAATATGAAGGTAATATTCAACAATTAATGAAATTCCAACACAATAATAGTCCTATTAAACACATATTTTTATGATACTATTCCAAAGGAAAATGGTTCTCAACTGTTTTTTATTTTTTTCGAGTTGAATATTATTAAATTTCGCCTCTTTTATTATTGTTTGTTTTTTCACCAAACTATTCACTAAACAGATCTAAATCTAAAAAAAATATCTTTTTTAATCTAAGCTATATTTTCCTTCAAAAGGTTTTCTATCCTTCCATTTTCCATTCGTAAAATCTGGAATTTGGATAGGGGAATCCTCAATTATTGATTTTTCAGATAATGCGGTGATTGCCATCCAACTAGCTGAATCATAAACATCAATCGGGGTTTCTGTTCGATCCCTAACAGCTTCCAGGAATGCTCTCAAAACTAGATAATCCATTCCGCCGTGTCCCCCTTTTACCCCTTCATTTTTAAATCTCTTCCATATCGGATGCATGTATCTTCGCAAATAAAGTGCTGCATTATTATAAAATAGTCTTGATAAGAAATGAAAATTATTATGTTTTTTGTCAATGAAAATCAAGTTTCCATCCTCTTGATATCTTGCCTTTGTTCCGCTTATTGAAAAACCTCTGCTATAAAATCTAGGTAAAGTTGTGTCTAGGGTAAGCGTTATTGTCTCACCGTTTAGGCACCTGATAACTGATGTAATAATATCTCCCTGCTTAAATACCGTATTGTACAAATCTAAATCATCTTTTTTTTCTTCATGGATAAAGTGACTTAATCCTCTTGCTTTCGAAGAGATAGAGTATACGCTTAGCATACGATTTCCTTTATTAATTTTTAGTATTTTTGCTATAGGTCCAAGTTCGTGAGTTGGATAGTTGTCGCAATTCCTTGAAATATAATTCCTTAATCTATAATGTCTATTCTCATTTCCATAAGCTACTTCTTTTCTTAAATCATGCATATAACCACCAGAGCAGTGAATGATTTCCCCAAACATCCCCTTTTCCACCATATTTTTAACCATTAATTCATATTTGCCATAGCAACAATTTTCTAGCATCATACAGGGTATCCCTGTATTTTCATAAGCTTCAACTAGTGAAAAACAATCTTTTATATCGTAAGCTCCCCCAACCTCTATCCCTGCATACTTACCAGAATTCATAGCCTCTACGGCCATTTTAATATGCGTTTCCCAACTTGTGAGAATCAGTACCGCCTGCACTTGCTCATCCGCCAAGATAACCTTATAATCTGTTACAATATCCGGTTTATACCCGGTATAATGGAAAACAGAAGCTTGCGCAGCTTCTGTCCTATCTTTGTATATATCACACAAATATTTAATCCTTACATCTTTCATTTTTGCAAGCATTTTTATTATTGAAGAGCCTCTAGCGCCCAATCCGATTACGCCCATGACAACGCATAAACTATTACTTTTTTCCAAAGTTTCTATCCCCCTATCTTTTCATTAGGCATAGAATCTTCCTCTTGGGTAAAGCCCTTCCCGATTCTTCTTTCTTCGATACTTTTCTTTATTTCAGAATAATACTTCCCATGGAGTTTATATGTTCTTGAATAAATAATTAAACCTATAGGCATTAAAGGAAGGGGAAGCAAAAACATAAAAGATCTAAGAATAAAAAGTGCCTTATCTGTTACTTCGCCAGTAAATGTGTTTGTCATCAAATCAATTGTAGGCAAATCAGAGACAGCAACTCCAATACCTAAAATCAACATTGCAAAAGCGGCAGATGCTTTCAAAATTAAAGTCTGCAGAGAAATAACTAAACTATCCGATCTTTTCCCTGTTTTATATTCCCCATAATCAACAACATCCGTTATCATAACCATAGAAGTAATCTGGTTCATTCCATTAGCCAACATAAGGGAAGAACCAGCTATAGAAAGCAATATTACATTTACTATTGGAATGCCGATTCCCGGAAAGGCAAAATATATACCGAAAATAAACGCCATCCCTATTCCAGCAAATAAATATGTCAATTTATATACCTTATCTCTAGAAATCTTCTTAGTAATCCATGTATAGAAAATCATTGCTACGCCCTGGACCGTACAGGCTAAAATATTAAAAAGGGCATAATTATTAAAGTTACCTAAATTTGCCGAGTCATATATGAATAAGTAAGTTGATTGAAGTATTGCAATATTTCCCCCTATAGTGAATAAAAGGTAACTCCAAGCAAACGACCTCATTTGATCATTATTCTTAAGCATCTTAAACATATCCCTAAACTTAACCGTTTGGCAGGGAAGAACATATCTTTCTTTTAGAGTAATTATTGGGAGCAAAAGACTTACTATTAATACTATTGCGCCCACCCCGGCAACCAACAGGTAACTTCTATAATCAGTGTTTCCAAATGAATTTTGCATTAATATAGCTCCACCAGACCCAATAATGAAGCCTCCAAAACCCCCTATTAGCCGAGATAAGCTTGAAACACTCTCCCTTTCATGAGGGGTATCCGCTATAGAAGGGACCATTCCCATAATAGGGACATCTATAACAGCGTAGCTTATTGCCCACAAAAAATACATTGCTAAATAAAAGACATATTTAATTGGCATACCAGTTCCATCTGGAAGGGGTAAAAACATTACTATAAGAATTATAGAATTAATAATTGCCCCAACAAGAAGCCAAGGTCTGAATTTACCTAGCGGACTTTTTGTATTATTGACTATTGTCGCCATCAAAGGATCAAAAATTGCAGCTAGCAGCCTTACAATGCAAAAAGCAAACCCAACTACGATCCCATTAAGTCCCATAAAAGAGGTTAAATACAACATAGAATAAACATTGATCATGCCAAAGCTTATTTCCTTGCCTAAAGTGCCGATAGAATAAGATAACTTTTCTTTTAATGTAGTCTGGTCCTTAATCTTTATATTCCCTTTGTCCGACATAAGTTCTCTCCCTAGCAAATATTGATATAAACAGGACAATTATACTTTAAGGGTTACACAGTGTCAATAATGGAAAAATTTATATTTTGCAATATTTTATCTGTTAATTCTCAAAGTAAATTCAAAATTTAGAGAAAAATAGCAATTAAGTTGAATAATGGCAAGAAAAGCGTTAGAATTTATGCTTTTTTGAAATTTTAAAAAATACATATGATTGCCTGCTAAATATTACTCTTAATGATTTTTAAAACAGCGAATAATTTTTATCCATAAATTTTGCCTATCAAGAAAAGAGTAAGTCTGTAGGGCATTAATCTTATGAGAAATACCAGAAACGCATATTTTACACCTCCTATCACGTATGGAGGCGGATTCTTTTTTCCTAATATTTTTATTATTAATTTTGAGATAGCCTCAGGTGGCATTCCGTTTTCCTCGTCTCGTTCCATGGCTGACACTGATTTATCGATCCTGTTTCCATATATTGGATCGTTGCTCTTGTTTTTAATACGAGATTGTGTAAATTCAGTTTTGACATCTCCAGGCAATATTGATGTAACTTTTATCCCAAATGGTTTTACTTCCAATCTTAAAGCATCAGAAAATGAACTCACTGCTGCTTTTGAGGCAGAATAAAAAGCCTGGAAAGGCAATGGAAATTTTGCAGCCGCAGAACTGATGTTAATTATAGAGCCTGATTTATTCTTTCTCATAATTGGAATAACTTCTTTTGTAACATAATACATACCCATAAAATTCACTGAAAATAATTGCTCTGCTGTAGAATTATCCGTATTTTCAATAGCACCCGATATTCCCATTCCCGCATTATTTATTAAAATATCGATTCTTCCCTCTTTTTCAAAAATATACGCGATTGCTCTCTTTACTTCTTCGTAATCTGATATATCTGTTTTTATGTGTTCTATTCCGTCGGGTTCTCTTCTAGAAAGATTGTAAATCTTATATCCCTTAGAATTCAGCATCTCTGCAGTTGTTTTCCCTATTCCTGAAGAAGCACCTGTTATTACAACAACTTTTCCCATATAATCCCCCTTTTTTAAATTAGACCTGCTCTAGTAAATATAGAGATAAATAAATCCGTTGAAAAGCCTACTATTGCATGCATAAAGAAGCTATACCAAATAGATCTTGTTCTATAGGCCGTATATCCGAAAGCAACCCCGGCAATAATAGCTGATGCCGTCTCCGCAAAAGGTTTCCCAAAACCTGCTATCGAAGAATGTATTAACGCAGATATCATTGTAGAAACCATTATTGCTAATAATGGACCTCTTTTTTCCAAAGAAAACACTAGTAATCCCCTGAAGAGAAATTCCCAACCAATATAGTACGCTATATATGAAAGATAATATAAAAATAC
>JAQVQU010000032.1:0-10497 GCA_028701415.1 Clostridia bacterium
AATATTAGTGCAAATGTCAACATCTGGCTTTTCGCAAAAAGAAACTAACCCAGATATATTTAATTGTTGGTATTTCTTTCAAACAGAAGATTTAAGTAGAGAGAAAAGGACAACATAAAAATAGTTCCTAATCTTTAATCTCTTAAGATTTTTTAAAGCTTGGGGAATATTTGACGCATATAGTATAAAAATATACTATTAATTTATTATTAAATTTCAAAGGGGGAAATTTTATGAGTAAATATGCAGTTATCGTTGTTGATATGTTGAATGCTTTTGTGACAGGAGCTCTTGGATGCGACAGAGCAAGAGCATTTGTCCCCGCAGTTGCGAATCTTTTGGATGCCTCCAGAAAAAAAGGAGTGCCCGTTATTTATTGTAATGACAGTCACCTTAAAGACATCGATCACGAGCTCAAACATTGGGGAAACCATGCTATTAGGGGAACTCAAGGAGCTGAGATAATACCAGAACTAAAAGCGGAGCCCGAAGACTATATCATTTTAAAAAGAAGATATAGTGGGTTTTTCCAAACAGACCTCCAAATACTTCTCACTGAGCTTCATGTTGATACACTTAATATAACTGGGCTTCATACTCATATGTGTTGTCGGCATACAAGCGCAGATGGTTATTCTTATGGGTATAACATTGTTTGCCCAAAAGAAACTACGAATGCCTTTACAGAGGAAGATTATCAAAGTGGGTTAAAATATCTTAAGGATGTATACGGAGCTGAAATACTTTCTTTAGAAGACCTCATTGAAAGATTCTAGAGCGAGTATTATATTAACTCATAAATTCAAGGATTAGTGTCTTCTATCAAGCCTGAGAGCGTTTCATTCAGAATAAAAGACTCCGAGGTTTTCATAAGAGACCATTTCCGAAGTATCTCATCATAGGAATCCAAGGAAACATCGGCTTCTTCTAAATCTTGAACTCCGTAGTATAATCCCCAGTTGCTCTCATAATTCTTGACTTTGTATGTCCAGAATATCCAACCAATCTTTGCTTTTTCATATTCGCTGAGTGTATATTCCCATGCTGAAACATTCGAAAACACGTTAAATTCGCCTATTATAATTGGGATTTGAAAATCTGCTTCTTGGTAATTACTTATTTTTGTATCCACAAATTCTTTGTGTAACGGAAAGCCCTCTTCAGTCCCGAGGTTGCTTATTGGCCAGTCGTACTCATGAAATTCATATACAATATTTGAAAATGGAAAGGCATCTGCTTGGGGCATTGAGGATGCTTCCCAGACCCCCTCTAAGAATAGTATGTGCTCATCTCCATTGTCTCTAATAGCTTGGCACATCTCACGATAAAAAACCCATTGAATTGGCCCCGTTGTCCCAGAGTTTCCTTCGGGTTCGTTTAGAAGGTCATAGCCAGCTACTATGTTTCGCTCTTTATATCTACTGGATATTTCTAACCATAAATTTATTGTTTTACTTCTATTCTCCGCTGAATCAAAAAGATTGATTCCCGAGGTATCTCCAGAATGATCTCTACCGTTCTGAGAGCCATATGCTCCATGAAGATCAAGTATCACATATATATCTCTTTCATCACACTCGTCAATAAACCAATCTAATTTAGAAAAATTGGTAATTTCTCCCTCGCTATCCTCCAAATTTTTGTACCAGAATGGAAGACGGATGGTATTAAGCCCCTTAGCTTTAACGTTGTCAAAGTCCTCACTTGTCCACCAATTTGACTCGTATGCATTTAGGAGATTACTAACCTGTTCCGGACTAAACCTCTCCTGCAAAATAGAAATCATAGTTTTTTGATCAATTATATTCTGGCCATTGCTCTTTGTCGGGCACATCCATCCTTCTTGAATAAGGTATCCTCCCGCATTAACTCCCCTAATGTATAATTCTTCTCCTTTCTCATTTACAATCCTACTATCCTCAACGGATAATTTTCTATTGTCCTGTAATTCTTCTTCCCCTTTGCATGCATTTAAAGACAAGGCTAGGATACATAACATAATTACCATTGTAGTAAAAATTAATCTTCTTCTCATTAGACAAGTATACCAACTATATGAATAATAAAACAAGCCTCACTAACCGTGAGGCTTGCAAAAGTACGATTAATACTATGAATAATTATGGGCCAGTATACTCTTCATATAGAAAAGTTTGTCCAGAACCTATCTCGCCCTTTATATAATAACCGTTTTCTCCGTAGATGATATGATTAACTTGCGTTATGCTTTCGGTACTGTCCGCAGTCCCAACAATTATATAGAAAGTCCTTTCAGTATAATCAGCAGGGAATGAAGTAAGTATTGGTGGGTTATAACCCAAATACATTGCATCCCTAAGGTCTTGCTGCGTCGATGGATTTTGTGTATCCAATTGGTCAATACATGCTTCCAAGGCCCAGTCTACTCTGCCTATTACTGCAGCTTCGCCATCTGATAAAAATGCATCTGTATTAAATCCCTGTGGCGCAGAAATTACATCCGCATCAGTAGATAAAACATACTTTTCATAAGGATTATTTGCGTATTCATTATTGTATACACATTCTTCAACCACAGAGCCTGCTAATACATAGGAAAAATCGCCCGTTTCATACTTTGTTTTCCCTGCAACTGGGCTGTCTTGCGTAACAGTAAGACCATATTGCTCTATATCATATATTGGATAGAATAAATCCCATACTGTGAAGTACTTGCAAAAATAAATTCCTACTCCTTCCGTATAAGTTTTCTCGTTATATGTTGTATCCGCCTCGGTATCATAAGTATAGAAATTGCCATTTAAATAATAACCGTATCCCCCTTTGTCGTCGGTGAAAAGAACCTGGGTTTCATTTATATTATATGTTGCAATTGGCGCAATACTGTATCCGTTTCCATCTTGAGAAACATAAGTTTGTTTTTTGATCTCGGAACTTTGGCTAAAATTGTATACAGCACTAGAAAGAATGGATGCATTTTGCCAAAGGATTGTTTCATCTGAGTTCCCAGTCAACATCTCAGAACTTGGAACAGCTCCGGTTAAAGATCTGCTTACTAGTCTTGTCTCACGATCAATCCATTCATTTATATTTGAAAATTTTGCACTTACAAATGAATCGTTTTCATCGGTAATTAGCTCATAAGTGTAAAGGTGAAAACCTAGATTAATAATTACTTCAAGCTTATTCCCCCCTTCTTGCTCCGTAAAATTAATAGTATCAGCAAATAAGAAATGCTCAACCTCATAGTTATAATTTGCAAAAAATGAAATAGCTATAAACTGATTCAAGGTGGTGAGCAAAGGAAGTAAAGTTGTCTCTAAAGTACATTTTTCCATCGTAATATGCTTTAGGGGAAGTATAAGATATGGGGGAATAACAAACCCCTGCATTTTTCTGGAACATAATCTCGCTGCCATCCTCTTCATCATGGTCATAATATGTTCCGTTTAACTCAACTGTTTCGGCTGAAAGAAGCAATTTTTCAATACTGTTGATAAAATAATTGTATGCTTCAAATGGAGTGTCAATACCTTCACCTCCAGTTAAATTATCAAGATTCTCTAGTTCCTCTGGAGTACATCCAATTAAAGCTATTGAACAAATAATCGAAATTGTCAAAATCACTAAAAAAACCGACTTTTTCATGTTTTTCTCCTTTCTTCCGCGAAACATAAAAAGAGCCTAAAAATCCGGAAACAAACTATATTGTTATGAATATTATCAGCGAGTAAATATTGTGTCAATATCAAATTACTTTTATGATACCAAACTTAAGAATAATGAATGAAAATAAATGAATGTTTACTTCTTATAGCAACTAAAAATAAGATACATGGATTAGATGCGCTTATGAGAGAAATAGGATTAACTATATCTTTTTAAAGAAAATAAGGCACTATTTAAGGAACCAGCGCGAGACCCTTTATGGAAATTTAGACAAATGTTACGTTATACCTCTGTATTTAGTACAAATGTTAGCTAACTATCTATCTTTTTTACAAACAAGAAAGGTGGTATAATCAATCAATAATAGTATGGGAGACATTTTATGGTAGAGAGTAAATTAACGGCCAACAACCCAATAACGAGCACACGTTTAGGCGGGAAAGCCTGGTCATCAATTGTAATTTTCGGTTTATTCGGCCAAGTTGCTTGGGTAATCGAAAACATGTATTTCAATGTCTTTATGGACAGAACTGTTACAAGCAATCCTTTTGCTGTCAGTGTAATGGTAGCTGCATCCGCAGTAATTGCAACCCTTACAACCCTTCTTGCTGGAATATTTAGCGATCGAAAAGGAAACCGAAGGCATATGATTAGCTGGGGATACTTTATCTGGGGGCTTACTGTTATGCTTTTTTCGGTAATCTCCGTTGAGAATACTATAAAGCTGTTTAATATGAGTGAAACGGTCGCGATTGGTTTTACAGTTGCGATAATTGTAATAATGGACTGCGTCATGAGTGCTTTTGGATCCTTTTCAAATGACGCTGCTTTTAACGCATGGGTTACCGATGTAACCGATGAAACAAACCGAGGAAAGGCAGAAGGAGTACTAGCTATTATGCCTCTTCTTGCTGTTGGAGTTGTCTTTGGGGGTTTTGATTGGATGACTCAAGATACATGGCGATACACTGATAACACCTTGGGCTCTTCGTGGAGAGAGGGGGCAACGTTGGTATCTCACGGTAACTGGCTTTTATTCTTTTTGATATTAGGTGGATTAGTCACTGCCATAGGTATTGCAGGCTTGTTCCTTGTTAAAGACAGCCCAAGATTAGTAAAAAACGAAAAATCAAATTACAAAGATATAATCTATGGATTTAAGCCCGAAGTAATTAAGGCAAACAAAAACCTCTATCTTGCATATCTTGCAATGGCTATAGTTGGTATCTCAAACAATACATACATGCCCTATCTCATAATATATATTGATAGAACATTGCAAATTGCAAACTATATTGTAGCTATAGGAATTGTGGGAGGATTGGCTGGAGCTTTTAGTGTCATTATTGGAATACTATATGACAAATTTGGTAGAAGAAACTTTCTAATCCCAATTTTTATTTCCTATTTTGTAGGAGCAGGTTTAATGATGGTTGCTAGTCCTCTTGTTTTTAAAAATGAGGCAACTCCTCTTTGGATCTTTGCTATAGCAGGGTTCGTTTTGATGGGTTCTCACCTTGGAATCGGATCTATCTTTACTGCAACCGTAAGGGACTGGACACCCAAAGACAAAGTCGGACTTTTTCAAGGAGTAAGGATGTTTTTCTGGGTTCTTCTTCCAATGGTAATAGGACCAATGCTTACGGCAATCATCACCAGAACTAGTACCGCTGTAGGAATTGACCAATTTGGTCAAAACATATATAACTACTCCCCCTATATGTTCCTTCTAGCTAGTGGAATAATGCTTATTAACATTCCGGTTATAATTAAGCTTTTTAAAATACTTAAAGCTGAAAAAATGTAGTTAGTATTAAATTATTAAACTGGGTTTAAGCTTGTTTTTTAAAAGCACCTCACTTTTGGGGGAGGTGCTTTCGTAGTCTACAATATTATAAATCGTGTTTCTTAGCTTTTCTCATATAATAAGGAATTTTGAACACCCCTCCAATTAATTTCCAAAAAGCTCTGGTCGGCCTATCTCCATTTAAAAGGTCTAAAAGTGAATATAACATTTTTTCTGATAATACTCCTTTGGAAAAATTACACATAGCCTCCATTGGAGTTTGCAGAGCAATCTGAGCCATAATTTCTGGGTCACCCAGATCATCTTTTCCTTTCGTAGCTAACATAGCAAGTTTTGCAATTCTTCTTCCCCATTTTGTATGCCTTGCATCATATAGATTATTATTGACAGTAAACTTATATCCCTCTGGAAACTCCCTATCGGATAATGCTCTGCCAATCAGGGCGCTAAATTCCTCATCCTTTACATCCTCAACGTCTCCGCTATAGTAAGAAGGAAAAAGCATTTTATCATCACTCATCTCTTTAGCATCGCCCTCTATTTCAATCTTGGTCGATAATCTGATATCTGCTGATGAAGCACCCACCAGAATCTCATACTCTCCACTCTCTACTTCCCAGTTATGAGTGATGGTATTGTAAAAAGCAAATGATCTCTTATCTAGTTTTATTTCAACTTCCTTTTCTTCTCCAGCCTTTAAAGATATTTTCTCAAATCCTTTTAGTTCCTTCTCAGGTCTGTAAACGGTACTTATTATATCTTTCACATACAACTGACATATTTCTTTCCCTTCTCTTTCTCCAGTGTTCTTGATTTTGAAAGATACCCTCAATTCGTAAGGGTCTTTTAGAGATTGTTTGTCCATCTTAATGTCACTATATTCAAAGTCTGTATAAGAAAGACCATATCCGAAGGGGAATAGTACTTTCTTTTTCTTTTTATCAAAGTATCTGTATCCCACATACAATCCTTCACGATATTCAACAGTTTTAGTAAACCCAGGGTAGTATTCACTTGAGGCAACATCATTTAAGTAAATTGGGAAGGTCTCTGCCAACTTTCCTGAGGGATTCACATCCCCGAAAAGTATATCGTAAGTTGCTTCTCCAACTGCCTCGCCGCCTAAATACGCTTCTAAAACAGCTTTTACGTCCTTAATCCAGGGCATTTCCACTGGTGACCCATTATGTAAAACTACAACAGTATTAGGGTTCACTTTTGAGACTGCTTCTATAAGATCCAAATGTGATTTTGGCATATTCATATGTCTGCGATCAAAACCCTCACTCTCGTAAACTTCGGGAAGTCCTGCAAAAACAATAGCAATATCTGCATTTTTTGCTGTTTCAACAGCTTCTGATATCAGTTTCTGGTCTTCTGTAATTCCATCCTGATATCCCCTTGCATACTCCTTTTGTATATCTGTTGCGGCATCCCAGGCACCCACAACCTTATATGAGTTGATATGAGAAGATCCTCCTCCCTGGTATCTTGGTGTTTTTGCAAACGCTCCTATAAATGCATACTTCTTATCTTTTTTTAGAGGAAGAATATTTCCCTCATTTTTTAATAGAACCATAGTTTCACGGGCAAGAGTTCTTGCAAGCAAGTGTTCCTTTTCTCTATCGTATTTCGGGGCAGACTGCTTCTTCTCTATACTGTCAAATACCACGCCTAATACCCTTTCACAGGCTTTATCTAGAATTTTCTCATCCAGCTTACCTGCCTCTACAGCTTCCACTATCTTTCTGTCATTTCTTCCACCAGTCCCAGGCATTTCCAGCTCAAGCCCGGCTGCAACACCTTTTACTCTGTCGTTAACAGCTCCCCAATCACTGACCACAAAACCGTTAAAGCCCCATTCTTTTCTAAGCACATCTGTCAGAAGCCATTTGTTTTCAGAACAATATTCTCCATTAATCTTATTATAAGCACACATGACAGTCCAAGGCTTTGCCTTTTTAACAGTGTTTTCAAACGCAGGGAAATATATTTCCCTTAAAGTCCTTTCATCGACTTCAGCAGATATAGACATCCGGAACTTCTCTTGGCTGTTGACCGCAAAATGTTTAACGCTTACCCCCACTCCCCTAGACTGAACCCCGTTAACGTATTCGGCAGACATTTCTCCTGCTAAAAAAGGGTCTTCAGACATATATTCAAAATTTCTCCCACATAATGGAGATCTTTTTATATTGATTGCGGGGCCTAATACAACTCCTAGATTTTCATCGAGCGCCTCATCCCCTAGAGCCTCTCCGAGTCTTTTTGCCACTGCCCTGTCAAATGAGGCTGCGATTCCCACCCCTGTTGGAAAACAAGTTGCAACAATCGATTTATTAATTCCTAGCATATCTGACTTACTAGCTTGTTTTCTCAGGCCGTGAGGGCCATCTGCAACCATCATAGATGGAATTCCCAACCTAGCTACTTCCTTAGTATGCCAAAAAGATCTTCCCGAACATAATCCTGCCTTCTCTTTTAAGGTAAGTTGTCCTATTATCTCTTTAATTTTTCCTTTTTCCATTTATCTCACTCCTTGTACTTAATTTCCCAAAATTTCTTTCAGTTCTGCCATGTGCTGATAATTCTCGGGGTTAGTCCAAAACTCATCGTAGTAAAAGTATGTTCTAAAGTCAATTTCTGAGGTCATTGTAATTGCCCCAGGACCCTCCCAATCGTCTTGAGCTCTAAAATACCTAAAATAACCATTATCCCAAATCTCAATTGTCTGAATTAAACGAGTATAAAATGCCTGATCGTTGTCCGAATTTTCTCTCAGCCTAGCCTGTGTAAGTGTAGTTGCTAGAGTCGTATCTAGCTCAAGAACCAAAGTATAATATCCCTCTTCTGCGTTATATGATACTTCTGCTGAAGTCACGGTGTCCTCATTGATAATCTGTTCTGTCTGAACATATGGCACCGATTGTCCGCTGTAGAAAATTGGAATGTCTTCCTCTTCATCAACAACCTCAGTCCAGTCAACAGTATAAATATTCTTGCCCGTTTCTTCATCGAAAACCATTGATGGGGTCGGATTAATTACTCTCTGAACACGAATACTATCCATGGATGAATCATAATATTTTCTTAACGCAAACTGAGTGCTTTCTTTCGCTATCGCTCCTGCGAGCCCCGAGAATAGCCCAGAAATGGCATCATTAGAAGGTGGAATAAAAGAATATTCAAGGTAATAGTACTCGTCAGAGTTTTTAACTATATATCTATATCCAGGAACCTTAACCAGGCCTCCAAACATAGATGTCGAAGAAGCAACCATCAGTGCTACATCTTCTGTGTTTTTATACAAAGCATTTGCTTGATCATACAACATAACGGCAAACTCTATTTTATCCTCCATATCATCTTCTTCCTCTGGAATAGATAAAGATAGTGCAAGAGATGGGGGTTTGTCTCCAACTGAAAACTGCTGGGTCGGGTTTTCTTCAGCTGGCATAAAAAATTCCAATGCCAGGTAACAAATTAGTACTGTAAATAAAACTGCAGCTATTAAACCAATAGCTTTTTCAATAATACTCTTTCCCTTCATAAAAACCTCTAAAGTCTAAATTGCGAACATTCGCTATACTAAAGATATTAACATACATAAGTTATACTTATCAATAAGCATTCTCTTTTAAAAGGGATGCTCTTTTCCAGCAAAAAGGCTTATTTCAAAAAAGTCCATTTAACTCTTAAGAAATTTTTCGACTCAAATCAACCACAGTTTCCTAAAAAATACCTTCTAATGCTAATCCTTGATTCTAAATTCAAAATCGCATTTTTCCGCGCCCTTTCCAATCATATGCTGTCTAGAGAAAAGCACCTCCGGTTGACACATGGAAAAATATATCCCATCTCCCGCACAAAATGCATCCATTAATTCAGGATGGCCTGCTTTAATTATTAAATCAACCAATCTGCACCTTACTATATCAAATTTATATCTTTTACTATTTTCTTCTACTAATTCGTAGTCAGCATTTGGGAATTTATCAATAATTCCCTCAAAAAACGCTGATCTATCCTCTTCCCCCATTTTCAGGAGCTTTTCTCTTTTTATCAAAGGAATCAAAAAATTAAGTTGTGTTACCGCAGAACGAATTATTACTTCTCTAACAATTCTCTCCGCTTCCTTGATTTCTCTTATATTCTTCAGGGCCCTATATAGCAAAATAGCATCACCAATCAACTCTCTTGATTCTAGATCTTTCTCTGTCTCACATTCTGGGAATTTTAACCAGGGTTCTCCCCTTTTTTTGCTTCTCTCCATTTCTTTCAAAACCTGAATAAGTTCCTTAAAATTTACTTCTTTTTTCAGAACTTTGAATGCTGAAATTTTAATTTTTACTTCTAATATTTTATTCATTTCTTCCTTGTTTATTCATTTCTTCCTTGTTTTTATAGAAAATGTGGGATAAATAGGAATAATTTCGGGATAGATTAACTATTACTGCAAAAAAATTAAATGGGAATAAGAGCTAATCTCTCTTATCGATTTCTTTAACTAGCGCTTCTTTTTCATTTTTCAATGCTTCTGAAATCCTTTCCCCAAGTTTTTTCCCATAAACAATTCCCACGTATACTATGAGTGCACCGGCTGAAACCCAAAGCTCAATAGCATACATTCTTCTTTTTGTAAGAATATCCATAGTTACAGCGGGATCATTTACTCTTGCCCCAAGGGACATAGTGGGAGGCCAGCCGGGAGGAACAACCTGCATAAAAACATAAATGCTATAAATAACTTGATAAATAAAGATTAAAATAATGGCATAATTTAATATCTTCCATCTTAATGCATAGATTTTTTTGAAAAAACTTTTCATTTATTCCCCCTCAACTTTCTATAAAATTTTATCTTCTCATCTTATAGATTAGTTCTCTTATTTGAAACTCTTCTATAATTACTACAATATTCATCTGGTACTATTTAATCATCCTAAATTCTTTGAATTAAAGCTTTAAGATCTTATTCTCCCAATCCTGCGTTCAACCCAGGAATATATTCATCTACAATTGATTTAAGTACAGAAACAACT
>JAQVQU010000032.1:10597-16203 GCA_028701415.1 Clostridia bacterium
ATATTCATCTGGTACTATTTAATCATCCTAAATTCTTTGAATTAAAGCTTTAAGATCTTATTCTCCCAATCCTGCGTTCAACCCAGGAATATATTCATCTACAATTGATTTAAGTACAGAAACAACTCCTTCCTCATAGATATTTACATGACTTACACCCTCAACTATATGAACATTTTCTGCTTCAGCTCCGTGACCTGCGGTTGCACTTACAATATCAACTGTTGAATCCCCATCATATGATCGGACAAGAGATATTCCCCCAGAAGAAGTAAATTTTACCCCAACTGTTGTTTGAAAACCCGTCATAGCAACATATTCTACTGGGACTAAGTCGGAAACAAATGTTTTAACTCCCTCATTTTCTATCCAGAACTTTTCTGAATATGCTACAAGTTTATCCATCATAGGCTTTGGTTCAATTCTATTGCCTTCTATATCTTGTTTCCAAAACCAATCCCTTTTCATAGTCAGGTAGGCATGGGCTTGGTCAGCTGTGATTCTTTTATCATCTAAAGAATAATAATGATTATTAGTGTAATCATAACCTTTACTCGGAAGCATCTCATATATACTCGGCATGTTGCTTAATATTGCGGTAACATCTACCTCAACATTTAAACTAAGTTCAGGGTAAGAAAAGCTATTTAAAGGGAACAAAACATATCCTTCGGCTCCATAAGTACCAAAAAATGGTGCCGCAACTGGAATAAATAATTCCACTTTCTCCCTATTCTCTTCTTTACATAAATAGTTTGCAACTAGCGGGCCACCCATGGAATGAGTTATGAAAATAACCTTATCGTATCCGTTTGAGTTTATAAATTCCTCAAGTAGTAAAGAAGTGATTTCCATACTCTTCCTATAATCGAATTGCCAAACAATATTATCGTAGTAATCACTATATTTCTCATCTAAATATTTTCTAATTGGTCTAAATATACTTAGCATGGAATCAATTTCATCCGGATGAGAATTCATATTGCATACTGGAAGTTCATTAATAACGTTGCCATTTTCATCACACCCCAAGACCCATTCAGCATAAGCTGGTAAACCCATACCCTTAATTTTATCCGAATTCAAAACATTAAAAATTCTTTCAATATTCATATTTCCGTTCTTGTCGTTAACCAAAGCAATGCTTTCGTTTAAATCGGGATCTCGGAAAATGCTTCCTCCAAAACCTGGCACCATAATGACAGCCTTCTTCAAGGGTTCCGGATCTTTATCCTTACAAGAAACTAGGGTGAAACTAAATAATCCAACTAACAAAGAAATCAATAAAATAATAGATATTACTTTTCTTATTTTCATCCTTTTAATCCCCCAGTATAGTGCTTAATACAAAAATTATATTTGTAATTTAAATAAAAGTCAATTTGAGAAAACTTTGCTGTTTAGAGAACAAAATCTTTTCCGAGTCTCTAATATAATTAAAAACAGGCATATTGACTAATACTATACCGAATGATAACATAAATGTAATGATAATATAAGGGGATTTTTGTTATGAAAAAAGTCATTTTAATTATTTCGACGGTTCTATTGTTAGTTTTTACTGGAACATTTTTAATCGCCTGCGATGGGTTTAACCTTGATCTCAGTGGTGCGGTTTGGCCCTTTGAAGAAGAAGCTGATGATGAAATACAGCTAAATTTTGAAGCTATTATGGCGGATGATTACAAAGGAAAATATGGATGCAAGATAATATTGGATTCAGATGGCGCAGGCCCTCTTCCATCTTCTTCATATACCGTTACATACTATTCAGATAAAAGTGGAGCGATTGATAAAGAAAAATTCACTTATGTTAAAGATAGTGATGTTTATTCAACATTGAGAATTGGCGAAGAAACTTACTACATAGACGAAAATGCGGGAACTTATTCGGAATCGCCAAACGCCACTTTTATTATTATTGCACTTGCAGTAGCTAATGCAATGGAGTATGGCGTTGTTGAATTTAAAGATGAACAAGACAGGGTTAAATGGGCTTGTCAATCAAAAACTGAAGATGTATCTATTACTAATTTTGAAGGTAGCTCAGAAGAAACCATTCAGTTCGTCTATTGGGACATAGAGTTCTCTTCCGAGCAAGACCTGACTGGAACAGCAAACGAATATGGGGAAAGAATGACTGTCAATTTCAAAAAACAAATTACTCCTATGCTTGCAATGATGTATTATGAAACGGTATCCCAAGCTGAACCTTCAATTGTAACAAAAACAGTTACTGCTTATCCGATTTTCGCATTTGATTACGTGATTACTGATGCAGATTTTGAATTACCAGCTCAAGAATAATCTCGTTATTATCAGATTAGTATTGACAAAAAACCCTTGGGATCAAAACCAAGGGTTTTTAACTGCAGAAGCAGGAAATGCTATTCTCCTTAACCGACAATTTAGTTTGTGAATTATGTAGAAATAATAACTAAATATTTTTTACTTTTGTAGGTACATATTGGGAAGCGATTTCCGCACATTCCGTTAAATATTCTGAAGAACGAGTAAGTTTATCTTCGTATCCTTTAGGAATATTTATTTGTTGAAGAGAATAAGCTTTTGCTCCAGCTATCATCTCTGCAATTTCTTTAATGTCAATTTTTGTAAGATTGGGGTCAAATGTTGTTCTAAATTCATAATCAATACTACTATTCATTAGCAACTTTATACTTTTCCTAATATTTTCTTCCTGCCCTTCTCTCATAGGAGTAACAATTTTGTATTGAGAAATTGGAGCCTTAATATCCATTGCTACATAATCTAGCATAGGCAATAGTTCTTCTAATTTTTCTGGGAAAGTTCCATTTGTATCTAATTTAACCAGTAAACCCATAGCTTTAATCTTTTCGATAAATACTTTTAATTCGTTCAAAGAGGTAAGAAGTGGTTCTCCGCCAGTAATGACAACACCGTCTAAAAACCTTTTTCTTTTCTCTATTTTATCTAGCACCTCTTTTTCATCAATGGGCGTAAACCTACCTTCTATAATGTCTCTATTATGACAATACCAACAATCAAAATTGCAGCCGGGTAAAAATACTACGGCTGCAATGTTTTTAGGGTAGTCCACGCAGGAGTTAGGTGCAAATCCTGCAATAATCATTAATTACTCTCCTGCATTTTATGAACAAGTTCTTCTTTTGAAAGCTGATCCTTCTTGATTACAAATTTAACTCTTTCAGCATACTCTTCTTTTTTGCCTTCATTATAATTCTGTACTGGTCTCAAGTATCCTACAACTCTGCTATATACCTCTGTGTTTTTTCCACAAGTAGGACAAGTGAAATGTTCGCCAGCAATATAACCATGTTCATTACAAACTGAGAATGTCGGGGTCAAAGATATGTATGGCATTTTACTGGTCTCAAATATCTTTTTTATTAGTTTTTTAGCAACTTCAATGTCATCTATCTTTTCACCAAGGTATAAATGTTGTACGGTTCCGCCTGTATACAACGATTGTAGTTCATCCTGAAGATCTACACATAGCATTATATCATCTGTATAGTTTGCTGGAAGTTGAGTTGAGTTGGTATAATAAGGAACGTTTTCTCCAGAAGTGATTATGTCTTTTCCAAATAGCTTTCTGTCCAGTCTAGCCAAACGATAACTTGTCCCTTCTGCGGGTGTTGCTTCCAAATTGTAGCTTACACCTGCATCCCCATCTTCTTCCTGAAATTCCACCATCAACTGACGTAGATATTTCATAACTCTAACTGAAAACTCCTGTCCTTTTTCAGTTCCTATATCGACTCCAAGAAAATTCAAGCAACTTTCGTTCATCCCGATAATACCTATTGTATTGAAATGATTTGTCCAAAAATATCCTGTTCTGTCTTTAACACTTCTTAGATAAAATGAGCTGTAAGGATAAAGACCTCTCTCTGTTTGATGCTCGAGAATCTTTCTTTTTATCCTTAAGGAAGAGCAAGCAAGCTGAGCCTGATGCTTAAGCCTTGAGAAGTAATCATTCTCATCCGAAGCAAGAAATCCTATTCTAGGAAGATTTATAGTTACTACTCCTATGGAACCTGTCATAGGATTGGATCCGAATAATCCACCCCCACGTTTTCTAAGCTCGCTGACATCCAAACGCAATCTGCAGCACATAGAAACTGCATCTTCGGGAGAAAGGTCACTGTTAACATAATTGGCAAAGTAAGGAATCCCATATTTACAGGTAATTTCCATAAACTTATTTATTACATCTGAGTTCCAGTCAAAGTCCTTTGTAACATTGATGGTTGGGATCGGGAACGTAAACACACGTCCCTTAGCATCCCCCTCTAACATCACATCGCAGAATGCCTTATTAAAAATATCCATTTCTTCTTGGAATTCACCGTATGTGGAGTCCTGGAGTTCGCCACCGATTACTACAGGTTGATCCTTCAGAGTTCTCGGCACCTTAATATCAAAAGTGAGGTTAGAGAAAGGGCACTGGAAGCCAACTCTTGTCGGAACATTTAGGTTAAAAACAAATTCTTGGATTGCCTGTTTTACTTCCTTTGGAGTCATTTTATCTTTACGAATAAAGGGAGCGCAATAAGTATCTATTGAAGACCATGCCTGTGCTCCAGCTGTCTCACCTTGGGTGGTAAATGTCGAATTGACAATTTGCCCTAAAAATGAACGAAGATGTTTAGCGGGTTTACTTTCAACTTTTCCAGGAACTCCCCCAAATCCATCTGTTAATAACTGTCTTAAATCCCAACCCGCACAATACGGGCCAAAGAAGCCTAGGTCATGAATGTGAAGGGACCCTGACTCATGTGATTCTTTTATTTCAATAGGATATGCATTGTTAAGCCAATATTTTTTAGTAATCTCTTCCCTAACATAATTGTTTAGTCCATTTACACTCTTTTGCATATTGGCGTTTTCTTTTACTGACCAATCTTTCTCTTCAAGATAGTCCGCAAAAATGGAGCTGGTTACAGAAATCATTGCCTGGCTGTCTCTAATTTGTTTTCTCTTTTCACGATAAAGAATGTAAGCTTTTGCGGTCTTAGCATGTTTTTCATCGATAAGAACTTTTTCGACCATATCTTGTATATTCTCGACCGTGGGTGCTGTATCACGATATTGTGAAGCCAATCTATGCGCAACCAAATAACCGATTTCTTCAGCCCTACCTTTATCATCTCCCCCAGCAGCGATTGCAGCTTTATATATTGCACTAGTAATCTTGTTTACATCAAATTGCTCTACTCTACCATCTCTTTTTACTATTTCTTTAATCATTTTTTTCCTAGCTCCTCCTCTCCGTTTTTGTGGTGTAGATTTATTCTAGCATTACTATATGTTGTTGTCAATACTAAATATCGGCACAATATGTTGTGTTGCGTTCTCTTTTGGTGCTCTTTTTGATGTCACTTATTTTGGACTTTTAGCCCAAAAAATGCCTCTTTTTGCGGAAAGTCTTAACTTATTGCACTTCCTTGTAAATCGAATCCTTTTTCTTTTTTTTGATACTCAATTTTCTATGTGACTATATCACATGATTATTAATGTCCTCAAATTCTCCCTTCGTAAAATACTCTCGAAGAATATTAATGTTTGCGAAAAAACTTTGATTGAAATATAAATGAAATAAA
>JAQVQU010000117.1 GCA_028701415.1 Clostridia bacterium
TGGAGAATCACTTTGATTTGTAATCTTTGTCCAAATAGATGTAATGTCAACAGAGAGGTAAGTTTAGGTATTTGCCTGTCTCCCGAGGATATGATTATTAACCGTATAGCCCCTCATTTTTTTGAAGAGCCTCCGATATCAGGGACAAAGGGAAGCGGAACAGTATTTTTCGGAGGGTGCACCATGAAATGCTCCTTCTGTCAAAACTACGAAATCAGCAAAAAACCTTCGGGAAAAGAGTTTTCGCCTAAGGAATTGGCGGGTAAATTACAGGTGCTTGAAGGTCTAGGGGTACATAATATTAACTTTGTCACCCCTACTCATTATTCGCATAAAATACGGGAAACCCTGGATATATATATGCCTAATATCCCGATTGTTTACAATACCTCGGGATATGAATTAACAGAGGTTATCAAGGACATGGAAAACTATGTCGATATATATCTTCCCGACTTGAAATATGCATCAAGTGATCTCGCAAAGAAATATTCTGGAAGGTATGACTATCCTGAATTTGCAATAACTGCAATTGCCGAAATGGTTAAACAAAAGAAAAATACATATGATTCAAATGGACTAATGAAAACCGGGGTGATAATCAGGCACATGATTCTTCCAGGAAATTCTGGGGACAGTATAAATGTTCTTAAAGTTATAAAAGAGAATCTTGGGACAGAGGTGACTCTTAGTTTAATGTCCCAGTTCACTCCAATGCCCTCCTGCCCTGAACTCCCATCAACGCTTAAACCCTTAGAGTATAAACTGGTGATTAACAAGGCTCGGGACATGGGTTTTGAAGACGTATTTATTCAAGAAATGTCTTCTGCACAAAAATCATACATTCCAAACTGGAATGAAGGACTGTAAAATAATCTTTTATATGTATTTAGGTTTTGTAATTATTGTTTAAACTATAATATTTCACTTAGGATTATTAATAACTCTTTTTTTCGTATCTGTTCTCTGCCCAAATGTTTTCTACCCGCATTTTGGTCCAAAAAAGATACATCGTTAATTATGATTATGTCAGGATTAAGTGCATATTTAAAAAGATATTACTGAAAGATGCTCAAGAAGGATTTTTGTTCCGATAAGGATTAAGATTATTCCACCGGCTATTTCGGCAAAGCCCTTTAGCTTGGTTCCGATCTTTTGACCAAGCCAGACTCCTATAAAAGAAAGAAGGAAGGTTACACTTCCAATAATACTGATTGCGATCCATATATTAGCATTAATAAAGGCAAAAGTAATTCCTACAACCAAAGCATCTATGCTTGTAGCAATAGAAAGAACCAAGAGTGTCCAAAAGGAAAACTTAGAAGGACATTTTTCGTTTTTGTCCTTTTTTATTCCATCATATATCATCTTGAGCCCTAACAGGGCAAGGAGACCAAAAGCGATATAATGGTCAACAGCCATTATGTATTTTTGAAACTGGTAACCAGCAGCCCATCCAATAAGTGGCATCAGAGCTTGAAAGAATCCGAAGAATAAAGCAATGAGCACGGCATTTTTCCATGCAAACTTTTTCATCTCTACTCCGCGACAGCAAGCGACGGCAAAAGCATCCATAGCAAGGCCAACACCTATCAGCAGAAACTCAATTATACTCATATATTCTCCGTTTTCCCACTAAAAAGCCTGCAAATTATGCAGGCTAGAATAGTTTAGATTAATTAAGAAATTCTTATTCGGGCTTATCTTCTTTATTTTCCGCCTCTCCACCTTCTTCTTTAGAAGGACTCTCCTCTACAACAGGTTTTGAATCTTTTACATCCTCACTCTTTATTGGAGAGGGTTTGTCTATGGTTTCCTTTTTGTTCTCAGTCTTTTTGGGGGAGGCTTTCTTTGTAGTTTCCTTTTTATCCCCAGCAACGACCTTTTCAGAAGAGGATTTGTCTGTACTTTCCTTTTTTTCCTCAATAACAACCTTTTCAGAAGAGTATTTGTCTGTACTTTCCTTTTTATCCTCAGTCACAACCTTTTCTGGGACAGTTATCTCTAAAGACCCATCTTCAGAAATCGCAAATGATACCTCTGCCGTGGCTTCCGGAACTATCACATCTTTAGGACTTCCAAGAGGATTTTTTTCCTTTAGTTTGGCAGCTTCTTCAGCAGCTACTTTGTCCAGCTCCATTTTTTTGTTCTTTATATATTCGGAAACCTCTTCAACTGACTTTCCATCTATAAGCATGTCTACTTCGTCTCCATAAATGGTTTCATGTTCAAACAATAGTTTAACCATATTGTGCAAAACATCAATATGATCATTTATTGTCTTCAAAGCCCTTTCATAGTTTGAATCGAGTATAATTCTAATCTCAGAATCAATAATCGCAGCAATCTCCTCAGAATACATTGCAGTAGTCTGATAATCTCTGCCAATAAATACTTCTTCTTCCCCTCCAAAATATGTATTTTTAAGTTTTGGAGACATACCCCATTCTGTTACCATGCTTCTTGCAATAGAGGTTATTTGTTTTATGTCCATAGAGGCACCGGTGGAAATATCCTGGATTACTATTTCTTCTGCAGCTCTTCCGCCTAGAGTCATTGCGATGGTATCCATCAAATGATTATATGTAATATGATTGTCATCCGTTCTTGGCCTTGAGATGGTATATCCTTCAGCCATGCCCCTTGGAATTATGGATACTTCCTGGATTGCATCACAGTATTTCATAAATCTTCCCACCAGAGCATGTCCAGCTTCATGGTATGCAGTAATTCTCTTATCTCTTTCGGTTATTATCCTAGACTTCTTTTGAGGCCCAGCTATAACTTTGTTAATCCCTTCATATATATCCTGCATAAATATAATCTTTCTATCTGCCCTTGCGGCAAGAATTGCTGCTTCATTGAGAAGATTCTCTATATCTGCTCCGCTAAATCCAGTTGTAAGTCTTGCTAGATTTCTAAAATCAATTGCAGGAGCCAATGGCTTATTCTTAGCATGGACACGGAATATTGCTTCACGGCCCTTAACGTCTGGCATATGAATGGTAATTTGTCTGTCAAAACGACCGGGTCTAAGTAGCGCTGGGTCAAGGACATCAGGCCTGTTAGTTGCTGCAATTATTACCACTCCGTCATTCTCATCAAAGCCATCCATTTGGACTAAAAGCTGATTCAAAGTTTGTTCTCTTTCATCATTTCCGCCACCCAGTCCAGCGCCTCTCTTTCTTCCTACTGCATCGATTTCATCTATGAAAACTATACAAGGTTGGGATTTTTTCGCTTGAAGGAAAAGATCTCTTACACGGCTTGCACCAACACCGACAAACATTTCCACAAAATCGGATCCGCTTATTGAGAAGAAGGGTACATTTGCCTCTCCTGCGACTGCCTTTGCAAACAAGGTTTTCCCAGTCCCAGGTCTACCAACAAGGAGAACTCCTTTAGGAACCCTAGCTCCGACTTCTTTAAATTTTTTAGGCGATTTTAAGAACTCAACTATTTCCTTTAGCTCTTCTTTTTCTTCCTCTGCACCTGCGACATCGCCGAACCTGATTTTTACGTTAGCGCTTACTCTGGCCTTGGTCTTTCCAAAGGATACAGCATCCTTCGTGCCACCCTTTCCTCTTAAAGCAAAGAACAACATAACACCGATTCCAATAAGCAAGACTAAAGATCCGATGGAAAGAATAGTTGACATTCCTTTTCCGGCTTCAGGGTCATTTAGTACGATTTTAGGAAGAACATAGCTCCCGGGTGTATCTAAGTTGGCGGCTTCACTATGTCTTTCAATAGTTTCAACTAACTTATCTCTGTACACCACAATGGCGGTTGCACTTTTAAATTTTCCGCTTTCAAAGTTTTTTGCATTTTCTTCGGTTGCATCGGCTTTATACAGTACATTGACTGAATAGCTGGAGGTAAAATACAGTCCCTCAACCTCTTGAGCATCCACTTTAGTAATTAACTCATCATATGAAATCACAGGTGTTTTCGTTCCGAATCCACCCGAGAAATATATTGCTATGACAACTATCGCGACAATAACTATCGCAATAATCAGCCAATTCCATCTTCCAACTTTATT
>JAQVQU010000118.1 GCA_028701415.1 Clostridia bacterium
GATGATCCTGTGGGTGCAATAGGAGTCCATGGTATCTCGGGTTTTATAGGAACTGTTCTAGTAGGGGTTTTCAGCAAAGAAAAGGGAATAATCTCTGGATTTATATATAACGACGCTTTGACTGTAAATCAGGCCTTCTCCTTTTTGGGCGTACAAGTTTTAGGCGTTATGTCTGTCGCGCTTTACGCTACTATTACTATGATAGGTGTATTTCTTTTAATAAAGAAGGTTCATGGGTTGAGAGTTTCAAAGACCGAAGAAATACTAGGATTAGATTCAGCTGAGCACGGATTATCTACTTGCTATGCAGATTTTGTTCCAGTTACTGAAACACTATACGACGGAGAGGAAGGAATCGGGGTTGTCCCAATGGAAAAGGCAATTCCTTCGGGACATTTTGAGTCTGAAATACAAAAGAATAACGGAAAGCATAAGTTTACCAGAATAAGCATAGTATTCAAGTCCGAAAGATTTGATAAACTTAAAGCAGCGTTGGATGCTATTCAGATAACTGGTATGACTGTTACTCAGGTGCAGGGATGCGGAATGCAAATGGGAGCCCAGAACTACTATCGGGGAGTAAAACTTGAGACAAGATTACAGCCCAGACTTCAGATGGATGTTGTTGTTACAAAAGTTCCCGTAGAGACCGTTGTGCAAGCTGCAAAGCAGGCTCTATATACAGGTAATTATGGAGATGGAAAAATATTCATATATGATGTTGAAGATGTCGTAAAGATTAGAACAGGCGAAAGAGGATATGCTGCACTACAAGATGAAGTATGATCCAAGAAAAAAACAGTACTAATTCTCAACTTATGTATTTACTTTGAGAATTAACAAACAAAAATATAGACAAAATTTCGATATGGTATGTATATATTCTTGTTAATAAAAGTATATAATAGTCTTGTGTGGCGTTGAAGTTAGCGTGATAGCATGATTAAATCTAAAATACAATGACCCGCGCCAAGGAGTATATTATGAAATTCGAAAAAACCGAGAAGTATGACTTTGAAATGTTGAAAGAAAAAATTATGGGACCCAACCCTTTAAAGCTTGCCGAGGAGCTTTTGGAGGGAAACAAAACTTCTGAAGGTGCTATTGTTATGGATCTTGGAAGTGGCAACGGGATTACCTCTGTGTTTTTAGCAAAGGAATATGGATATAAGGTATATGCCGCCGACCTGTGGAGTGACCCATCGGACAATTTAGTGTTTTTTAAGGAAATGGGAGTGTCAAGGGATCAGGTGGTCCCGATAAAGGCAGATGCGAACAATCTTCCTTTTGCTAAAGGTTTTTTTGATGCAATAGTATCTATTGACTCCTATCATTATTATGGAATGAATACCGAATTTCTCGATGCAAAATTACTTCCGTTTGTAAAAAATGGGGGATATATATACATTGTAATCCCTGGTATGAAAAAAGACTTCAAAGGTAAATATCCAAATGAACTTCTCCTTTCGTGGACTCCCGAGCAATTGGAGACTATAAAGGATCTAAATTTTTGGAGAATGATAGTATCGAATTCTTTGGATTCAAGGGTAGAATATATAGGGGAAATGGATGTGAACGAGGAAGCTTGGAGGGATTGGTTGAAATCAGAAAATCCATACGCTGTAGGTGATAGGGCAGCAATAGAGGCTGGTGGATGGAAGTATATGAATTTCATCGCTATTATCCTTAAAAAGCAAATTCCAGAGGAATAACCCTAAGTTCTTTATTATTTAAAAAAGAAGGAAAAAAATGGCGTCCGACCTAAGCTTTGTTCAATATATTTGTGATCAGTTGAGAGATTCAGGAGAGATCAGATACAAAAAAATGTTCGGGGAATACATGGTCTACGTAGACAATGTCCCCGTGGTTCTTGTTTGCGATAACACTCCGTATATTAAAAAACTGGATTCCATCAAAGATTTAATGGATAATTCCCTCACGGGATTCCCTTATGATGGCGCGAAGGAGCACTATATCCTGGACATCGACGATAAAGAAGGGCTGCAGGTTATTATTGCGAAAGCTGTAAAGGAAAGAAAAACAACGACAAAAAGTGCTTCAAGAAAAAAACTATTTTGAAAGGTATCTTGTCCCGATTTCCCCAAGTGTTTCTAAAATAAGTAACTCCGGGTAATTTTTAGTAAAAGAAAAATGTTTGGTTTTTTATGAAAATGCCTGAAAATCTGTCACTATTGACATAGGTTTTCATATTTTGGTATCATAGGAAAAATTTAGAAAGGAGAAAAATTATGGGATTTTTAGACAATTTAAGCAAAAAAATAGGGAATGCGATGGAAAAAGCCGTCACAAGTAACCTTAGCGGAGCTTCCAAGGAAGAGTACGAAAAGGAGATGGCAAAAAGGGAAGCAGCAGCTGCAGAAAAAGCAGCGAATGCAGTTAAACCAGTTTCTGGCAGTTATGAAAAGGCTGAACTTAATAACCTTTCTCCCCTCCTGAAGAAAATTGGAGCAATTGATGCAAGTGATACATGGATAGCAGGATTTCCGAATTACAGATCAGGAGTAAATGCAACATTTGCGAATATTGCAACTGGGAAGAAAAATCTGAAAATACTTGCAATAAATGGTTCAGGATTCTACTTCATCAAACTTGATGATGGAACAATCTCTTCGTACAAAGAGTTCAGAAAAGAGGACATCGCATCAGTAGAAGTAAAAGGACTATTAACAAAAAGCTTCAAAGTTGAGTTAAAAGACAGGACAGTCTTCACTGTTGATGTTACAGAAAATAAAGATAAGGTAGATCAGGTAAAGAATATACTGAAATAACAAATTATCGAAAATATCTTAGTCCCCCGATTGAAAAACTTTCGGGGGATTTTTCTATAACCGCTGAATAATTATTATATTTTTATTAAGCAAGAAACGTGAGAAAAAAATAGAAGTGGCATTTTTTGGACAAGCAAATGCTCAATTTTAGGGTCTCTTTTAAAACGAGATAAACATATGGTAGTATATTAGTATATCCGCCTATGCGGAAGAGTAACTTGAAAATGGACAGGTAATATAGAGACCACAAAAGGGGGTGAAAAGGTGGTTTTTATGTTTAATAAAGTCAAAATAATAATCCGGAGGTAAGAATGCCATATTATAAAATCAAAGCATTGAGCAGTAAAATTAACAAAGATAGTAAGATTCCTTTAATCAATTTGGTTATGTATGGAGAGACAAAGGATATTGCTATAGAAATGGTTAAGAAAAGACCAGAGATAAGGAGGAACAATCCTGAGGTAATAAAAGACGTCTATGAAATTTCCGAGGAAAAATATGTAGAACACAGGTGCAAAGGTTGCAAAGGGGAAAAAAAGTACTTTGAAGTATTTGCAAAAGGGGGGCATGTAGGGAGAGACAAGTATTATGAATGCATTTTTTATATCTGCTCCGAGAATAAGATTAGGGCGATAGACATAGTTCAAAAACATGCACCAAGAATAAAAAGGGACCACATTGATGGAATATTCGGGGCAAATGAAATTTCCGTAGAAGAGTTTCTTGAAGGAAATAAAAGAAACGACCAAGATAGTTATTTTCATTGCAACAGTAAACATGAGCAAAAAGAAGCCATAAAAGCCATCAAACCTAATATAGTCAAAGAAACGCAAGAGGGATTAAAGAGAAGAGCAATAGCAAAGAAAATAGATACAAAAAAGAATAATAAAGGAAAAAGAGGTACCGCGGCGGTTTTAAGGAATGAATACAAATACAAAAAAATGAATCCGTCGAATAAAATAGAAGAAACTTAAAAACTAAAGGGCTGCTAAGAAACTAAAAATTCTTAGTAGCCCCTTTTTCGCTCTTGAGAAAGTACAAACATAATGATATACTAAAATTCGCCTCACCACAGGGCATCCCAATATACCTCGATAAGGGGGTGTTTTGGATTCGACTTGCGGTATTAAGGGGTAGTAAGCATACCGAAGGCTCGTCTTCGTTAAAACGGAAAATAAAAAAGAACTGATAGACAAGATCTACAGTTAGCTGCAGCGTAATGTAGCCGTCGGACCTGTTTTCTGCGGGCAGC
>JAQVQU010000119.1 GCA_028701415.1 Clostridia bacterium
TCCGAACACCTTTTTTATAATGTAACTATTGCAAATCATTTTATTAATTCCACAATTAACTAATTTTTTGACAAAAGAAAAACCTAACCCGACTTTAGTTCGTCGATTTAGGTTTTTATTGGTGGAGATAAGGGGATTCGAACCCCTGGCCTATGCATTGCGAACGCATCGCTCTACCAACTGAGCCATATCCCCAAATGTAATTAACTGAGAAATTATAACAAAAGGGGTTCTTAAAAGTCAAACATCATAACCTTAATTTCTATTGCGCAATATCTTCAAATAAATATATAATTGAAGAAAAGGTAGGAGGAAATAAATGAAGCTTTTATATACAGGAAAAACAAAAAATGTTTATAGCTTGGAAAACGGCAATAATTTATTGGAGTTTAAGGACGATGTAACTGGAAAAGATGGAAAATTTGATCCAGGTGAAAACTCAATTGGGTTAAAAATCGAAGGAATTGGTAAAGCAAACCTTAGAACTTCTGTTCTATTTTTTGAAAAACTTAAGCAATATGGGATTAAAACGCACTATATAAGCTCTGATTTTGAAAAAGGAACAATGGAAGTATTATCTGCAAAGGTTTTTGGTAAAGGACTTGAAGTTATTTGCAGGCTTAAAGCGACTGGTAGTTTCATTAAGAGATACGGTGACTATATTAAAAATGGTTCCCCTTTAAATGGTGGCTATGTCGAAACGACTCTAAAGGATGATAACAGAGGAGATCCACTGATTACAGCAGAGGGACTTGAAGCTCTAGGAATAATGGACTATAAACAGTTTGAAAGCATGAAAAAGCAGACATTAAAAATCACAAAAATCATAGCTGATGTTTTATCCTCTAAAGGTATGGATCTCTGGGATATTAAATTTGAATTCGGATATAGTGGGAAAAAGGTTATTTTAATTGATGAGATTTCAAGCGGGAATATGAGAGTATATAAGGATGGTAAAATTTTGGACCCAGTAACTTTAACGTCTCTAATTAATGATTAATTTCTGTATTCAGGGATACGTAAAACGTTGAAATTAGTAATTCAAAGGGTTAACTCAGCCAAATTATATGTTGATGGGAATTTGATTTCCTCGATTGGGAAGGGGATGTGTATATACGTGGGGATTTCTAGAAACGACACTTCTGAAGAAATTTTAAAGTTTGCTAAAAAAATTGTCGCTCTTAGAATATTCGAAAATAACGATAAAAGAATTGGATTATCAATTAAAGAAATCGAGGGGGAGATTTTATTAATACCGCAGTTTACCCTTTTTGCTGATTGTTGGAAGGGGAATAGACCAGATTTTTCTTGTGCGGCAAAGGCTGATAAGGCCTTAAGGATTTATCAAGAATTTGTTGATACAATCAAATCATTAGGCACCTCAATAAGCCTTGGGGTTTTTGGAGCTCATATGAACATCGAACAAGATAATGATGGCCCCTTTACTTTAGTTTTGTAATTGAAGTACCTTTGCATAAACTGTTTTTTTGAGTATGTTCTAATTGATCTTCAACTTATTATTTACCATAAAGGTATATTTTTACTTTGCTAATTTTTAAAAATTTAAAGAAAGTTTTACATTTTGTATTTTTGTTTTTGTTTCAAAAAGTTGTCTGTTTCCTCGCATTGACACTTTGACAACTGAGTGATAAAATAATAAAAATTGTCTAGGAGGGCTATATGACAAAGGACTTTTTAAGTTGTTTTAAAAAAGATGGTAGTTACCATTATTCTCCAAAGGAAGTAGTGCTTGCTTTTCAGCACATGTTTGCTATGTTAGGGGCAACAATTCTTGTCCCAATATTGACAAATATGAGTATTTCTATGGGGTTAATTGCAGCAGGTTTGGGAACAATTGCTTTTTACTTTATCACACAAAAGAAAGTTCCTGTATTTTTAGGAAGTTCATTTGCTTTCCTTCCTGCTTTAATTTCTATAGTTGGAAGTGATAAGGTTAAGTATTCTGTTGAATGGCAAAATGCTATGGCCGTTGCTTCTCTTTGTTTGGTTATTGCGGGAGCAGTTTATATGATTTTTTCTTTTGTGATAAAAAAAGTTGGAGTGGAAAAAGTTAAAAAACTATTTCCTCCAGTTGTGATTGGACCCGTAATTATCATCATAGGAATGATTCTAGCTCCCAAAATGTTCTGGAATAATATTATTATTAATTATGAATTGTTTGGTGGAAAAGCCTGGCAACAATGGACAACTGCTGGAGTTACTGCATTGTCAATAATTTTAACTAGTGCTTTTGCTAAACCAAAAAGCTTTTTAAAGGTTATTCCGGTTCTTGTTGGTTTTGTTGTAGGATACATATATGCTGCGATAATCGGACTTGTTTCATATAAGAACGCTTTTAGTGTTGAAAGAATTATTATTTTCCAAAATATTGGGAAGGAATTGTCTTTCTATAAAGGATATGCAAATATGACAGGCGCTTCCTTTTTGAACGGCTTTTTAGCAATAGTTCCTATAGCTATTGTCACTTTTATGGAACACCTTGGAGATATTTCTGCAAACAGCGTTATTTGCCGCAAAGACTTCATGTTAGATCCTGGTCTCAACAGGACTATTATGGGAGATGGAGTTGGAACCATGATCGCTGGTTTAATTGGAGGCCCTTCGAACACAACATACGGGGAGAATACTGCCGTGTTAGCAATAACCCAAAACTATTCCCCAAAGAATATCTTTTTAGCCGCGATTCTCGCAGTAATTTTTGGAATATTTTCTATTTTTGGAGATTTTCTTTCGACCATTCCCAGTGCAGTTATTGGAGGAGCTTCGATAGTTCTTTTTGGTATGATTTCTGCTTCAGGTCTTCGTGCTTTAGTCGATGGTAAGGTAGATTTTACTAATAGTAGAAATATGATAATCGTCTCGGTTGTGTTATCTATTGGTCTTGGCCTTGGCGCTATGAGCTTAGCTGGGGATATTACCGGGAATGCTAATCTAAAAATAATGATTGGAAAGATCGAAATATCGCCTCTTGCTCTCGCTACACTAGCTGGTATCATTCTTAATTTAGTTTTCCCTGAAAAAATTCAAGGAGAAAATTCTGAAAAGAATACTAATATTGCTGAAGATAAAAAAGACGTTGATGTTATTGAACAAACAAAAGAATCTTCCGACAATGGAGCTGAAATAGTAAAAAGTAGTGATGTTATTGATCCCCCTCAAGGTTAATAAGACAGAAAGGAGAAATAATGAAATTTGGTCCAAATGTCACGGTATTTAATCATCCTTTGATTCAACATAAGATAGCTATTTTGAGAGACAAGGATACAAACACGAAGATGTTTAGGGAATTAGTAGCAGAGATTACCGCCTTGATGACTTTTGAGTGCTTAAAAGATGTTCCTACCAGAGTCGTTATGGTTGACACTCCTTTAGAAACTTGCGAGCAAACTATGGTTATGGAAAATTCTGTCGCAATAATTCCAATTCTACGGGCTGGATTGGGTATGGTGAACGGAGTGCATATGTTGTTTCCTACCGCACACGTTGGGCATATAGGACTTTATCGAGATGAAAAGACTTTAGAGCCACATGAGTATTATTGCAAATTGCCGGATGGAATAGAAGATAAATTATGTATTTTGCTTGATCCCATGTTGGCTACAGGTGGGTCTGTGAATGCGGCGATTACTCAGCTTAAAATGAGAGGTTGTCTAAATATAAGATTAATGTCCATAATAGCCGCTCCAGAAGGAATTAAAAATGTTGTTAAAGAACATCCGGATGTTAAAATTTTCGTGGCGACTTGCGATAGACAATTAAATCAAAATGGATATATCCTTCCAGGGTTAGGCGATGCTGGAGACCGACTTTTTGGTACAAAATAGTTTTGACTTTTAAATAGAGAAAGGACTTACAATTAAGCTGGGTCCTTTTTTTATTTGTTCTAAGTTGCTATGCAATGTTTAAATGGATATAATGGTTGGTAAAGAGAGAATATGATGTTGAAAAAGCAGAAAAAAAACATTATTAGTGAATTATT
>JAQVQU010000120.1 GCA_028701415.1 Clostridia bacterium
AAAATTTTCTATTTGTAGGCTTTTCTTTTTTTACACACATACTGTTTTATACAAGTACAGTTATGATTATATAAAAAGTTGTTAAAAACAAACTGTTATGATATACTAAAATACGTTATTTTAATATGGAGAGATGTCCGAGGGGCCGAAGGAGCACGACTGGAAATCGTGTGTACCCCATAAGGGTACCGTGGGTTCAAATCCCACTCTCTCCGCCAAGTATTTATGATAGTATATAAGTCTTTTCTTATATATAACTATTTTTTAAAAATTTCCTCTTAAATCACAGACTTTTTATATGTTTTAACGAATATAGATTTTATTTCTACTAATTATAAGAAAATGAACCAATATATAGTTAGTCTTTGAAAAAATGGGTATGATACAGGCAAAAACAATAGCATTTTTCAGCTTCCGAAGAGCTTTTTGATAGGCCCTGCGAATAACATCGAGAGGGATGCCTGCAGCATAAAGCTCTCTTAGTTTTAAATCAGGCTAGATTATCAATTGATTTTATTTTTCCAAAACTGGATATATAACTTTTAAGAGTGAAATCACCGTTTATGCCATAGCTTACAGTTGTGCCCACAGTTCTTTTCCCATTACAGGAGCGGTTGCCTTTGGAGCACAGGCTATAAGCGAGAGTTGTCCCTTGGTAGTCTATGTAAGAAGAGTTGGTGTGATCATGCCCACAAAGAAACAGTTTGGTGCCTAAGGATTTTGCATGGTCAAAGAACCCATTATTATGGGGACCATCTGGGTTCAAGTGCCCAGGACAGCATATTGCTTCGTTGTTGTCGTTTACACCGCTAAAAATACCCTCTTGATATCCTTCAAATGCCGCAATGTATTCTACTAGAGGGATATGCAGAAAACATGAAACTGGCACAGCGCTGTTATCGTTTGCTTGGGCCAAACCGTTTACTGCCCATTCATACCAAGTAAATTGGGGTTCCCAGACATAGTCATAACCCTTGGTGCCATCCGGATATATGCGTTCGGAATGGCTATCCAACATAATAATGGAGTGGATAATTTCTGAGCCATTTGTAATGTTAATAATATAATTGCCTACGCCAAGTTCGGGATCATTGCGGCGGAAAATAACGTTGTTATACTCGTCGGATATAAAAACATCGGCAATAGCAGACCTTTGAATGGGGTCAAATCCATCGTGGTTTCCAAGGATCGGGGCCCAAGGAATATCAAAACTATCTAAAAAATAACATAGAGTTGTAAGATAATCATCCTTATCTTCAAAATAGGATATCAAATCCCCTGTTATCGTTATAAGATCAGGATTGGTTTCTTGTATAAACTTGCTGATCTTATTTAAAGCATTTTTTCGGGATAAACGGCTTCTATCATGGCTATAATGAATATCTGTTAAATTGGCAACAACAAAAAGCGGATTGCCGTTTTCATCCAGGTGTTTTGAATTGGAAATGTCAAAAGATGCACAAACATCTTTTTGCATATCAAACGTGTCTAACGCCTCCCAGGTTTCCACTTCTTGTGTGCTGTTGTTAACATAGTAATTTTTTTCCGTTGGGGTCGATTCTCCTATATATTTCGTTTTTTCGGCCTCGTTAATCGTACATGAACATAAAAAAGTCATCAAAAATATATTCACCATAACTAGAAACGCGCTAATCAACTTTTTCTTCATCTTTTTCTCCCTCTTTTCAAAAAAGGCACAATAATAATATGATAATTTATTTAATCATAAAATCAAAATTTTTGCGGATTTTTCTAATTAACCAGTTTCTTGAATATGGCTTATGAAAAAGTCACAAAGAGCTTTATTTACTTCAACACTGATAGGCCAATCTGGAGCGTTAACATTATAATCATGACCTAGAAAAAATCTTTCAGGGTTTTTAGGATCATTTTGTTCTCTATAATCATATACATATTCAATGTCATGCTTCTCAAGTTCATCAATCAACCTTTCAGAATGAACTTTAAACAAATCCCCATGAGCAGTAGATACAAACATTGGGGGGAATGAATCAATTCTATTGTTTTCTAGGTTAAGCGAATTAGCCATCTGAATATATCGCGGATCATCTCTATAAGCCGTGTAAGGCAAATCGTCTGAGAAAAACTGATTTACATAATAATGAGCAAAGGGTAAAGGTATTTTTAGCACTTCTTTGAAGGTAAAACCTGTGCTGTTTACGCCAATTGCTCTAAATTGTATATCAGATTCTACCCCATAAACCTCTGAAAGCTCTTGATCTAACAATACTGAGGCGGAAAGCATGGCATAATGTCCCCCAGCAGAGTCTCCAGTTAAAAAAACATTATTTATATCGAACCCATATTTATTAGCATTTTCTTCATCCATTACAAAATTGAACACATCAAAAATATCCTGTATAGGTCTTGGAAGGTAAGCTGAAGGCATCAAATGATAATTAATGTTTACCACTGCAAATCCTTGAAGCGCAAGAGATTGGCAATAGCTTGCCACACTCTCTTTATCCCCATGAACCCATCCTCCCCCATGTACATTTATAATAACTGGAAGAACTTCCCCTTGTTCGGATGTTGGTCTATATACATCAAGTTTATTATATTCACTTTCCTCACCAGTGTAATTAATATCAAAATGTGCTTCTATGCCCTCTCTGGGATCTCTTCTTATCCCATAGCCAAGCGTTTCTTTGTATTGTTGCAAAACCCATCTTTCAAAGGAAACTTCTCCCTCTTCCCAATTCTCTAACCCTCTATCCAAGGGCAGAGAATAAGAGGTGTCACTAACATTAACCGATATCTTCCCAATATTAATTCCCGCATTTGCTATCCCTTCGATATTCAACTGGATATAATTATCTATCGTTTGGTTTCCATTTTTATCCGTTACATCGAATGATTTTAAGGCCCCCTCCTCATCAAAATGACTGTTTAATCTTAGCTTTTCAGGGGAAAATAGATTATCAATAACTTCTGACAAGCCAAAATCTCCCCCTAGAGAAGAAATAAAGTCTGCGGCTATTCCTTCTGCTCCAGGAACATTTAACAAGGCTGGAAGCATATCCGTAATTTTCTTAAGTTCTAAGTCTATTGTAGTAACACTGCTGTCTTCCGAAATTGCGGCATTGCTAAAAAGCAAATCAATACCTATCCCAATTAGCGGAGTATAAGCATCATATCCAACTATTCCAAGTATATAGTTCAAAAAGCTTTCAAAAGTGATTAAATCCTCATTTTCTGGAACTGCTGCCGTCCCAAAATACGAGTCAGCCGAAACACTTAAAAATTTATTTTGAGTTTCACTAAGCAAATTGGTAAAAGGACCATCCACCTTTACATAAAGATATGGCCTAGGGCCTGTTGGATTATCTTTGTAAAAAACCCCAAACAGTATTTCACTGTTTTCCTCAATCATAAGCTCAAGGTAATTTTCTGCCCCTTGTTTGGTGTCAATATCTAAAGTAAATTTGAGTTTTAGACTGTATTCTTTTCGTGGTTGCCCCGAGATTTCGTAATAAATAGAGGCTTCTATTTCCCCATTAATGTTATCTTTAGGGGCGGCCTTTTGGATGCTTTGAACAAATGTATCAAAAAAAGTATCATTCTCGCTTGCTTTCAATAGATTGATTTCTGTTTGGATACTCTTTTTATTTTCATAATTGATTGAAATAGTATGTCTTCCAGGTTTAGAAAGTTTTTCAAAATCCTCATCCGAGAGCATATCTCTAGTAACTTTCAAATTTTCTGTCTTTCCATCTTTATATGAAAAAATAATATTCATATTATCAATTGAAAAATCTTTCGGGCGAACATTTTGCACGCATTCCACAGAAATATCCACAACTTTATTGTTGCAAGAAGTCAAAAAAATTGATTGTACCAGTAAAATGAGGATTAGAATAATCAAAAACAAGTTCTTATTTCTTTTTAACATTACGATTACCTTATATAATTAGCGTTAATTTGACTTTACCTTAATATTAGTGCAAATGTCAA